>JAKPGL010000064.1 GCA_029550925.1 Planctomycetota bacterium | reverse complement strand
AGGGCGGCGTGGGGCAAGCGAAGTTACGCATTCTTTTGAGGGATTTTGAGACGGCTCGATTAGGTGACTATGCAGATCGGCTTTGCCAAGCCGCTCAAAAAGCCCAGGCCCTTTTCCCCGGCAGCAGTATCGAAGTGGCCATTACCCCCCAGTATCGGAATATGGCCGAGGGACTGGCCAAGGAGCCACGGGCCGTGGCCTTTGCTCAAAAGGCGCTCCAACGATTGGGTCGATCGGCCCGGCTTACCTTTGTCCGGGGGGGTACAGATGGAGCCCGGCTTACCGAAATGGGGCTTCCCACGCCCAACCTAGCAAGCGGCCAATATAACCCCCATTCGGTCTTGGAATGGGCCTGCCTGGATGAGATGCTGGATACGGTAGCCTGGTTGGTCAGCTTGGCCGAGCTTTGGGCCGATGCGGAAACATAGACACCTCTGCCCCCTTCTTCTTACCTAATCACGGGGGGAGTTTCTGGCCGAACTCCTTCTGTCCCTTCTATAGGGTGTTGCTACCACCCCATAGGTGAGTGGGCGCATTTGCCGGTTTTTCCCGTAAACTCGGCAAGCTTTCGCAGCCGAAACTATTCTACGCAAGCGGTTTCTTTTGCCTATCTTTCAGCCCCAAAACATAAGACGGAGAAATTGGAGGCGGTGGTGGGGACTTAGAGCCTATCCGAAAACTTACTTCCTGTTACCATAGGCCAATCGGAGTAGCCCCTATTTGGGGAGAGGGATCGCCTTTCTCAGGAGACGAACTGGGAAGACGAAGAGGTTTTCAGATAGGCACTTAGGGGAAGGGCCTGGATTTTGGCCGGTTTCCTTGCTGCGGGAGACCAGAGGCAGAGGGCTTTTCAAGGGGCCATCGAGGGGCTGAACGAGAAGCAGCAAGTTCGAGCGGACTGGTCTTCTGCTAGAGAACTGGGGTGTTTTGGTCTGAAGAGAGATACTTTTGTGGTTCGGTTATCCATAGTCATTCTGCATTTAGACACGCCGGAGTTTTTGGAGAAGACCCTTCTGTCGGTGCTTCCGGATCGAGGGGCCGAGGACGAAGTGCTCGTGGTGCGGGCCAGACCCTACGCCGATCCTTATCATCTGGCCGAGGAAGTGCGGTTTCTCGAAACCCCAGGGGCAGGCTGGGCCGAGGCGGCCAATGAAGGTCTTCGGGCGGCCCAGGCCCCGTTGGTCCACCTGCTTCAGTCTGGGGTGGAGAGTCCGCCTGCGGGCTTCGAACAGGCGTTGGGCCATTTTGCCGATCCACGGATCGCTGCGGTCAGTCCCAGGATTCTCGACGCCCAAAGTCCCCAGCGGTCTGTTGGGGCTGGTTGGACCCTTACCGATGGCGGTCGAATTCGCCAGGTGCACATCTGGACCCCGAAACAGAAACACGTTTCCGATGGGCCCTCTTCTGATTCCGTTGCCAATACCTGCCCGGATACTCTTTCCATCCCGGCGCCCGATCCGAGCAGTGTGATTTTTCGGAAGGAATTGGCGTTGGCTTGGGGAGGATTCCACAAAGGATGGACGCCGCGGGGCGCTTGGCTGGAGATGGGGCTAGCCATGACGGCTGCGGGATTTCGCCTGGTGGTCGAACCTGGTTGGACGGCCCAGATACCTCGAAACTTTCCTCCGGGGCACTCGGCCGGTCAACTGGCCCGAGACGCAGAACGGCTGTTTTGGCAATGGACGCCTCGGCCGATCTCTCTGGGACGTTTGATCCGCCACGGGGCGGCGGTGGTGGGAGAATGGCTTGCCAGCGGTCCAACCCCTAGCGCCCTGGCCCGCATAGTAGGCCGAGCAGCGGGCCTCCTCCAGGGAATCCGAATGGAACCAGGCCGATCGCGGGCCAGCCGACTTTTCAGACCTTTCCGAAAACCCTCGCTCCAGGGCTCTCATGGACGGGCTTCGGACGCCTCAGGTCGAACCGGCCTCTCCATGCCTCCGATCGGAAAACAGGCGCACCTGATCTTTCAGAAGTAACCCCATCAGACGTCCGGGCAGACGCCGGACCTGCCGGTGGGTCGAGGGCCGATTCCTTACGGGCGCGGCTCGGTAGTCCCCGCTCAGGCAAGGACCTGCGGACTTGCGTCCGAGACGCCGCCATATACCCTCGGGAGTAGCGTCCGAGGCTCTTTCGGCTATTGGCCGAGGCGTACTACTCGACGGCGGGCCACAAGTAGGCCGATCAACCCAAGCCCAAATAGCACGCAGCTAGCCGGTTCCGGCACCCGGTTGGTTACCACCATGTCTCGGGCAACGTTCGCTTCGGCCCCGGTATAGACCCGGGGCAATAGATCAATATCAAACGGGCTCCCGGCCAAGGCGGCCAGATATTGGGCATAGGTGGCCTTGACCAACTGGTTATACCGCACGCTCATGTACAGGTCGCCCGTCAGCGGATCAAAGGCCAAGGCATCCACCCAATCGTCCGTGTCCGTGTTCAGGGCAATGGGCGCAGTTCCAAAAGCGCCGGTATTGGGATTAAAACTGAGAGCGAACAGTTGATAGGGCTGTGCGCCGCCCACATCACCGCCGCAAAAGAGCACATAGGTATTGGTGAACGGATCTAAAGCAATTTCGGCCGCCAGATTGCCCGAAGGCAACGACCAGCTATTGATGCTGCCGGTGCTGGTATCCATGGCCACGATTTTGTTATCGCCGCGGCCGGAGACCAGCAGATAGTTTCCGTTGTTCGTAAGCCAGGCGTGGTGGTTGCCGCGGTCGCCGCCGCCCAGGCCAGTAGCGCCAATCTGGCTGCGGGTGTAGCCGCCAGACCCATCAGGAGTGAACTTATCTACCCGACCACTCTGGCCGTAGTAAGTGATATACAAGGTACCGTCGGAGGCGACCGCTATGTCTCGCACCTGGCCGACGCCGGCCACCTCGTCCGGTTTCAAGAGCCAGGCAACCTGGTTCGTATTGCGGTCGATGCGATACACACCCAGGCCGCTGCCGGCAATATAGAGATTGGCATTCAGATCGGTCGCCACACCGCCGATCATGTCATCGGTATTGAGCGTGAAGGTGCTTACCTTGGTGCTGCCCCGGAACTGATGCACGCTCCGAAGGTTGGAATCTACCACCCAGACATCTCCCTGCTGGACTATCCCCGGATACGGCGGCGGCTCAATGACGGCCAAATCACGATCGATAGAGGCATTGCCGCTTTGCAAAAGTTGACCTAAGTCAGAGATATTCACCGTGCCAGGGTTGCTTATCGCCTGGGCCAATTGGGCATTGGTAGCAAAGCGGATTTCGCCCCCATTGGCCCGGTTGGATAGATACAGTCGGCCTGCTGCTGCCGAATAGACCAGCCCATCATTGAAATTGCCTACCAGCACCTGGGTGGAAGTGGTCCCAATGGCGCCGGTCGTCGAATTAAACGAGACCGTGCGCACGCCATCCGGAGTACTATAAAGCAGCAGGTTCGGATACCCAGGAAGAAACTGGGTCTGACCTGCCACATTCGTATCCGGGGCCACATTGCTCGTCATGCCGTCCAGCAGGCGCATGGAGTAAAGGCGTTGCGGGCCCCAAATGCCGGTGGTGACAAAGAGCTGATTGGGCGAAAGGCTCAACCTGCCACCGCCATAATCGCCGAATCCGCCGCCGAAACTGCCCACCGGAGTGCCGGTCTGAAAACCGCCCAGCCCGTCCGGGAGATATTTATAGAGACTTAGGCTTCCGTCGGAAAGATAGAAGGATACATACAGGTTCCCGGAAGAATCGAAGATAAGATCGCGCATTCCGGTGGCAGTGGCCGGGGCGTTTAAGGTAGTTCCGCTCAGTTTGACGGTGCTTGTGGTCCCGGCAAAGGGGATCATTTCAATCTGAAAAGGCACGGTGCTGCCGTCGCCGTGGGCAAACCAAAGGTTGCCGGCCCGGTCGGTCGTTACCCCGCCCAGGTTGGTCAGACCGCTCACCGTACTGGCGGTGGTATTATACCGAAACTGATAAAGTGTTGTGCCGACATTGTTCACGCCGAACACATCGCCGGGCATGACGGCACTAGAGATGGTAATGGCCCACAGCGCCCCCGGCGCAAAAGCCAACATGCACCCTGCCAATAAACCTACCCATTTCTGTCGAGCGGACATAGGAGTTCTCCTTTTGCAAAACGGCGCTCTGGAAAAACCTTTTCGGAATACCGTCCCAAAAACGGGAACTGCTCCCCGAGGCGCGGACGGAACCGGTTGCTTTTGGTCCCCCAAAAGAAGGGAATGCGCTTAGACACCCCCGCTCCCTTAGCCCCAGTATAATTGGGGAGATTAGCAAATCAAGCGAATTGTCAGAGGGAATTGGCAGAAAAGATTATTCCCCGCGAAAAGGCCCATTGAGGACCAGTACAACTGGTTTTGCGACAACCGTTGACAGGGGGCCTGTAGTGTAACCCATGTTAACCCAGTCTGTGAGAGTGGCTCGATACCTTCTCGGACAGACAGCGCCCTATACTGTTCCTTGGGACCGGTTCGTTCGGGTCACAAAAAGGCCCAAAAAACAAGCTAATCCGGGGCAAGGACCTGCGGACTTGCGTCCGAGACGCCGCCATATACCCTCGGAGTAGCGTCCAAGGCTCTTTCGGCCGGAAGCGGGCTTAACGCAACGGGCATAAAGGCAGCACCTAATCCATGCTATTGCCCCGCCTCTTGAATCGTCTGGTAAAGAGCGAGGATGTTTTCCGTCGGGGTGTTCGGCTGCAAATTGTGGCAGGGAGCGCAGATCCACCGGGCCGACCGGTAAATCTCAATGCTTTCCAGTACCTCTCGGCGCACATCGTCCGGCGCGCCGAAGGGCAGGGTCTTCTGATTGTCGATCGAACCGTGGAAGATAATCCGACCGCCGAAATCCCGCACCAGACCTTCCCGCTCCATGCCGGTGGATCGCCATTGGATGGGATTTAAAATCTCAATGCCCACCCGATCAATCAGATCGGGCAGAAATGGCCGAATCGCCCCATCCGAATGGTACATCACATGCACCCGGTACTGCCGGGCCAGATCGGCCATCTTGATCTGATTGGGCAACAGATATCGGCGGTACATCCCTAGGCTCAAGAGCGGACCGGTTTGCGCCCCCAGGTCCTCGGCCACATAGGTAAGATCAATCTTTCCTCGGCCAGCCTCGAAAATCCGCCGATGGTGCTCGTAGTGGAAGTCGAACAGATGCCCCAAAATGGCGTCGGCAATTTCCGGTCGAATCGCCAGGTCCTCAAACGCTCGCTCCAGGCCCCGCATGTAGCCGTAGAGCAAAAACGGTTCATAGCAGCCCGCATGGATCGGCCGAAATCCGTCGTCCTGCTGGACCGCCTCGGTAATCGGCGAGTAATCGAAATCGTCCGGGCTGGGCCAACGGAAGGCATGGACTTGCTCCGGGGTTTCCACCTCGGCCAGGGGATGATAGCACGGCTCGTCATACACGCCGCCGCCATAGGAGGCTTTTCGATACCGCACACCCCACATATCCGCCTCCGGATCGTCGGGATGGTGCGGCAGGAGCCATCTGGGCTGCACAAACCGCCGGGCGTCGATCCCCAGCTTCCGATACAGGGCCTCTTCGTCCGGACAGTCCAGTTCCCGTAAAAGGCGTTGGGTTACCTCCGGAGTGGCCTGATAATCGGTCGGAATCCGATCCGGCCGTCGGCCTTCCAACAGGGCCAACCACCGTTCTCTGGGCGTCATCGACATCAGTAATCTTTCTTCTGTGCAGAAGTCATCCGTAGAAGAGGGATACCTCAGACCCATCGGACTCTGGCCGGTTACAGCTCTAGCGGCAGTTTCACGGGTCGGCCGTGCTGGGCGATCGAGCGGTCGATGGCAATGCAAACTTCGTGGGTTTTGTAGGCGTCGGCCACGTTGCAGTGCGACTCTTTGCCCTCCAGGATACAATCGACCAGGTGGTTCATTTGGGCGTCGAACGGATGATGATCCACCGCTCCGGAGTCGGGTAAGATGGTTTGCATGGTGGTCCAACTGGTCTGCCCGGGAAACAACCGACGCGACCAGATGCGGTTATCCCGCAGCGTGCCTTCGGTGCCGGCCAGGTCGATATTGAAGCAGTAGGGCATTTCGGCGTCGAAAAGGGCCGAGGTTTTGCCGATCGCGCCGTCGTCAAACCGCAGGATGGCGACCACGTTGGCCGGGTATTCGAACTTGCCCTTTTTGTTGTTGGCAAAGGCGGCCACTTCGACGATTTCTTTGCCGGTCAAATAGCGGATGGCATCGACGGCGTGGCAGCCGCCGGTGAGCATGGTGCTGGCGCCGCTGGCCAGCGTCCGGCCCCATTCCCAGCCTGGCCACCACTCGGCCAACCCGTGCCAATAGTCAATCTCCACATAGAACAAGTCGCCGATGGCGCCCATAGCCAGCAGATTCCGCAGATTCAGAATGAGCGGATTCCACCGGAGCACGAAACTGACCACGCTCCGCACCCCGGCCTGAACCACTGCATCCCGTAGAGCGGTATTTTCCTCCATCGAAATACACATCGGTTTTTCGATCATGATGTGTTTGCCGGCCTTGGCGGCGGCGATGCCCTGCTCGGCGTGTACGTGGTTCGGGCCGCTGAGGTTGACAATATCCACCCTTGGGTCGGCCAGCACCTGCTCGAAACTCTCAGCCACTTCGCAGTCTAGATGCAACTTTTCCACCAGGCGTTGGGCGCTTTCACGCCGTCGGCTCGATACGGACACGATCCGACAATGCGGATTCTTCTTCCAACTGGCCGCATGCGCATAAGCCACCTGCCCGGCCCCATGAATCGCTACGCCCAATTTCCCCTCGATCATACCAAGACTCCTTGCTCAAGGAGATCCATCGAAAAGCCCCAAAAATTCCAGGTTGATTTCATCGTGCTGCCGTTCTCTCGCGTCCGCACTATCTACCTCTGGCCTGGGAGAACCAACCCCAGGGGCAAATCCGCAGCAGGAAATAAAATTTTTATCACCACACAAAGGATTACCATGCTTTGGTCAGGCCGGGTGTGGCGCACGGGTAGCCGCCGTCCGGCAAGGGTTTGGGCTGGGGTTGGGCGTCCCAGGTGTAGGCCGGCGGTGAAAGGTCTAACTGCGACTGCACCGCATCGTCCCATCGCACGACCTGGCCGCTGTAGGTGGCCATTCGGCCCAGGATGGCGGTCATCGTGGCGTTGGCGGCCCAATCGGCTTCGTTGTACTCCCGGCTGGCCGCCAGGGCGGCAAACAGATCGTCCATCTCCACCTGATGGCCGTCTTTGTCCCGCTTCCATTCTTGAGTTTTTTTCCCGTCGGTCCAGAGTTGGGCGGCGCCGTGGCCTTCGATGGCCGCAGAGCCTTTGACGCCGTGGGCGTGTTCCGAAAAACTCATCCACGTGCCGGGCTGATGTCGACAGAAACTAAACATTTTGGCCCCATCCGGATAGGTAAACTCCACCGTATGGTGGTCGAAGATTTCGCCCACCGCACCTCGGCCCATGCCTTGCGCCTCGGCCCATTCCGGCGTGCGAACCTGCCGGCCGCCCATCCCCTGGGCTTCCACCGGATGCTGATCCCGCATGATCCAATTCATCACGTCCAGGTCGTGGACGTGCTGCTCGACGATATGGTCGCCCGAAAGCCAGACGAAATAGTACCAATTGCTCACCTGGAATTGCATTTCCGTTTGGTCTTTTTTACGAGGCCGGAACCAGACGCCGCCGGAATTGAAATAGGCCCGCAGATACTGGATCGGGCCGATCGCCCCGTCGTGGATTCGCTGGATGATCTCCTGGTGTTTGGTTTCGTGGCGCAGGTGGTGGCCGACGGCGACGGCCAAGTGCTTTTGTTTGGCCAGGGCGTTGGCGGCCAGGATGCGGCGGTAGCCGGGAGCATCGACGGCGACCGGCTTCTCCATGAACACATGTTTTCCAGCCTTCACGGCCGCCTCAAACTGCATGGGCCGAAACCCCGGCGGCGAACACAATAGCACCATATCCAGCTCACAAGCCAACAGTTTCTGGTAGGCATCCAGGCCGACAAACTGCCGATCCGGCGGCACATCCACCTTCTGGGGACACTGGTTTTGGATGGCCTTGAGGCTTCGTTGGAGCGGTTCGGCGAAGGCGTCGGCAATGGCCACCAGTTTCACCTCCGGATACGAGGCGTTTTGCAGGGCGTTGATGGCCGCTCCGGTCCCTCGACCGCCAGCGCCAACCAGGCCGATGCGGATCAGGCCGCTTCCGGCCGCATGGACCATGCGCGGCAGGACCAACGGGGTGGTCGCCGCCGCACCGGCGGCCAAAAGAGTCGTCTTCTGCAAAAACTCTCGTCGGCTGGCCCCGGAGAGATGGCAAGAGTTCTGAGGGCCTTGGTGGAAAGCGGCGGGCGGCTTGGAGATCGAGGTTTTTCGACTCATGGGAGAAGCTCCTCGAAGGTAGAAAAACAAGAAGATTTTCAGAGTCGTCGGCAAAGGTTCCCTTGATGAAGCCTTATTCTACTTGGGCCGACGGCAAAAGCAATCGACCGCAGAAGAATCTCAGAAACCGGAAGTGGGGATGGAGAGACTGGAAAGCTACTCCCTTTGTTCTTTATCGGAGGGGAGCTTGGGCTTGCAGAAAAAGAGGGTTTTGCGGATTGTAAGGGAGACGCCGGCGGCGCCAGGTTGTCTCCGTGCATCTGTTGCCCCAGCCATCAGAAGGAGAATCTATACTTCTACAGGAGGCGTTGTTTGCGGAACCACACGTCGTCTGCCTCGCAGCGATTCTGCGGGGGGGTGAGCGACGGAGAACCGTAAACCAGCCTGTCCAGGCTGGCTTGAGTACCGGCTAACAGCCGGTGTTCCATAACCCCTAGGGAGAGCAACGAACATGGCGGGAAGTATGGTGCAGAGTCATTCGTCGAACCGAGCTCGATTTCCAGACGACCCGGCCTTCAAGGCCCTTCGGGTCGGCGATGTGGAGGGCTACCATCGGGCCATCCAGGGCCGACAGACGATCGACTTTCGTGGGGCGGATTTGCGAGGCTGTGACATGCGCAATGTGGATCTAAGTCGGGTTTTGTTGCGGGACGCCTATCTTCGGGAAGCAGACCTGCGCGGGTGCGACCTGCGGAAACATGATCTGGAAGGCTGCTCCATCTACAACGCCAAGATCAGCGGGGCTTTCTTTCCGGACAACATTCCAGCGGAAGAAATTCGTCTGAGCCTCGAATGCGGCACTCGGATGCGCGCCCGGAAAGACCGCCCCGCCGCCGGGCAGTGATTACTTTTTGCCCAGGTTTCGTTGCTGTTGGAAGAACTCCCGGAGCAGTTGGGCGCACTCGGCGGCCAATACGCCGTCAAAAACGAGCGCGCGGTGGTTGAGCCGATCGTCTTCCAATAGCCGATAGAGCGAGGCCACGGCGCCGGCCTTTGGGTCGGCCGCCCCATAGACGACCACGGGGATGCGGGCTTGCACGATGGCGCCGGCGCACATGGGGCAGGGTTCCAGGGTAACATAGAGGGTGCAATCTTCCAGTCGCCAACTTCGACAGGCGGCCGCCGCCTGGGTGATGGCGATCATCTCGGCATGGGCGGTGGGGTCTTGGAGTTGTTCCCGTTGGTTGTGCGCCTGGGCCACCACCTGACCGGATCGCACAATGACCGCCCCCACCGGCACTTCGTTTTCTGCCAATGCCCGCCGGGCTTCGTCCAAGGCCAGTTGCATGAAATACTCATGGCTCATAGGGAAAACGTCTCTGCGCCATGGAAAGGAGTTGTTGCTTATTTCCTAGGTTTCGGGCAATTCTTCTGGGTGGTGTTCGATGACGCGCATCTGCCGCCAATGGCCTTGCAGGAATCGGACCAAAAAGGCCGAACCCAGCGCATAGACCCAGGCGGTCAGCATCGTCCAACAGCCCCACAACCCCAGGCTGAAATAGTGCACACCCAACCAGACAATCACTACCGGCGGCGTCGAGAGGGTCAGGTTGGCCAGGAAAATATATCGGGTATCGCCCGCCCCTTTCAGTGCGGCCGCAAAGATGACGTTCATGGCGTCGAACAGACAGTAGGCGGCCACAAACCGTAGCAGGATGGTGGTCGTCCGGCGCAGGGACTCAAAACTTTCGGGACTCATGCCCGCCCCATAGCCCAGCAGGAAGAAGTCCGGGGTCAGGATATACCACATAGCAATACTGCCCATGTAGAACCAGGCCAAGACGACGGCGGACCAAGTGGCCCGGGCGGCGCGGTCGTGGCGATTTCGGCCCAGTTCTCGGCCCACGATCGCCGTCAGGCCGATCCCTAGTCCCAACGTGGGGATAAAGGCAAAACTGTTCACGTTGAAGGCGGCTGTGGTGGCGGCCATCGCCTCGTCGCCTAACCGCCCGATCAAAAGCAACATGAGCGTAAAGGCGGCTACCTCGGCCAACAGTTGCAGTCCGTTCGGCGCCCCGTAATAGAACAGTCGCTTCAGCAATTCCGGGTCCACCCGCAGCCCAGACACAATCCCGTATTTCTCTCGAAGATGCGGACGGAACAAGAGCCAAAGATACACGCCGAGCCGATACCACTGGGAAACCACCGTGGCCCAGGCCGCCCCCTCGATCCCCCAGCGGGGCAATCCCCAATGGCCGAAAATCCAGGCGTAGTCCAGGAAGACGTTCAGGAGGGCGGCCGAGGTATCGACCCACATGACGACCCGAGTCTGGCGGCGTCCGGTGAAAAAGGCCGACATCGCTCCGCCGCAAATCCACGCTCCCGCGCCGAAGGTGAGCACTTGATAATAGAGGGTCTCCAAACGGGCCAACTCCGCACTATGCCCCAGCGATTGGAACCACGCCGGGGCCGCCGGGATCGTGGCCAAAAACAGCGGCCCGACAACCACCCCGATCCATACCCCTTGCCAGACCACCCGGCCGATCCGGTCGAATCGGCCCGCCCCTTCATACTGGGCCACAAAGGGATTCACATAAATCGCTATCCCAAACGGAAAACAAAGCAACGTGAAGTGCAGCACTCCGGCGGGCAAGGCGGCGGCCATTGCTTCCGGCGCATACCAGGATAAAAACACCCGGTCGCAAAAATGCATCACCGCGCCGGAGCCCATCGAGACCATCAGCGGCCAAGCGACCCGCAAAACCTCCAGACCGCCGCACGGTCCCAACCACCAATGCCGTAACCGCCGCCACAATTTGCTCACCCATTCTCTCCTAACTGTTTTACCGCGCGAAAGAACCTCTATTTTCCCTTTTCTCTCCTATTTCGACAAGAGAAGCACCGAAAAATCGAAAAAGGAAGGCCCCTTTATGTGATTATTTGTATATATACCGACTTCTCGTTTCCAGATTCTTCAGCAGCCGGCGCCATGGCCCCCCGGTGTTGAGACGGCGTTGGTAATGGCATAGGCCGAGCGACGAAGAACCCTGTAAAATATGGTTTTTTTCAGCCTTCCTGGAATAGTACACTCGAAGCAGCCTCCGACAGACGTCTTTCCAAATCCAAGAGGACAAGCAGCCCGCGGACTTCCTCTTCTGGAGGAATGAGGTCTTTGCAGGAAGGGCTGTTAGAATCGCAGGGGGCGGGGCAGAAAGTTTTTGAGTCGGTCCATCACGTTCGACGAACGTTCCGCCTCGCCCGATGCGGCGGGGGAAGGCGGCGGCGGGCGGCGAGTCAGACTCTCCGGGCTATCGCCCACATAGGTCTGCAAAAACCGAGGCCAATATCCTTCCAAAATCCGGATACAATCGCCCAATTGGCCGCGCTCCAGTTTAGCGCTGGCCACGGTCAGGAGTTTCGAGAGTTCGATCAATTCGTCTCGGCTAAAAGCAAGCCCGGAGATTTGCACATCGTCGATCCAGACCTCGCCCGCGCCCATCAAGTCGAATCGGACCCGCATGGGCGCCGCTCCGTCTAAAGGAAGATCATAGACTTGAAACACATAGGGGACCCACTCGGCGGTCAAGGGGACCGTCTGCGGATCGTCGGCCGAAGCGCCCAACGGGGCGTATCGGTATTGGCGTCCGTTTTGTTCCCATTCGACGGCCAAGCGGAGCGGCGGTTGGCGTCGGACGTCGGCGGTCCGAAGCCAAACCATTATCGAAAAGCGTCCGGTCGGTGGGGCGGGAAACGGTTGGCTTACTAGGCAGGCGATCGGTCCTTCGCTGGCCAAACGCACGCACCGATTCCCCTGATGGGCGCCTCGGTTTTCCAAACGGATGTTGGTTTGGGGATGCCGGCTGATGAACCACGCCGGGATGACGCCGTCGGCCGCCGGCGGTTGTTCAAACCCGGGATTGCCCAGCACGTTCCAGGCCGGCGGATTCCGCAACATGGCCGCCCGATTGCTTAAAGTGCGGAGGCGCTCCTCCAGGCTGGAGACGACGGCCGACGGCGTCCGAACTTCCGCCTGCACCGGTCGAACTTTTGCCCCGGCCATCCGAACCGCTAAAAAATCGTACGCCTCTAAATCGACCATCCAGATATAGCCAGCCTGGCCCATGACCAGCGGACGCAGCGGTCGGCGTCCGCTGAGTTCTTCGAGTCGGCCGGAGGGGACGCCTTCCAAGTGGACCCGCGCCAGGAGGGGGAGGGCGGTCGGGTTCAATATATAAATATATGTGTAGTTCTCGTGATACGCATACCGAATCACCGCCGGCTGGAACGCGGACTGCTGCTCGGAGGGAGGTTCCGAAAGCTGCTGGAACCGCACCGCCGGCAACCGACGATAGCTCGCCATCAGGTCCTGCAAACTCTCCTGGCCTCCCAGGGGGAAGAACCATCCGCCGTCGAAAAACACGCTGCTATCCAAGCCGGCCAGGCTCCGGACGAAGCGACGGCGATTTTGCCGATCGCCGGGCGTCGGCTGCGGCCATAAGGTCAACTGGGGCGAACGGAACGGGCTGCGTTGGTCAAACGAAGGGAGGAAGATTTTTTCCGGATGGTGAACAAAAAGGCTTCCCGGTTGGGGCATAGCGGCAAAGGCCTGATCGGCCTCGGCCAGTTGGGCCCATTCGGCGTACAGGGGTTGTCGGCCGCGAAGTCCGGCGGAAGCGAACGGTTCCGGACGGATCAAAAACGGCCCATCCGGATGTTGGTAGTGTTGCAAGTCCAATCCTGCCTGGAGCAGAAGCTCGGCTGCGGAACCGCGTCGGCCCACTACGGGCCGAAGTTCCGTCTCCCAATGCGGACCGGCCAGCAAATCCGCCCCTAAAAGGTACAGTCGGGCCTCGGGCCGGACGCTTTTTACCAGCCGATCCACCTTCTGATAGAACTTCGAGAGTTGACCCGCCCGCCATTGGAGCCATTTCTGCCGATGCGGTCCGGTCAGCAGTTTGGCCCGTTCCGCAAACCGGTTGGCCCCTGCGCCCGGCAACTCCAGGCCGGTGTCCCGTTGGAATTGGGCAATGGTCTGATCATCCATGCCCCACTGCGGGCCAAGCAGTTGGGCGTATCCCCAACCGGAAAGATGCAAGGCCAAGCCCCCCATCGCCGGATGATTCCGATACCGGGTCACCACTTCCTGGATCACCTCGAGCATCGCCTGCTGGACTTCAGGGTTGAGCAGGTTGTAATAGGGCGCCCGGCCTGCATGGGAGGGATACTGATCGCTCCATGCTTTTCCTTCCGGGCCGATCCATCGCAGACCGGTCCCCGCGGAATCCTCCTCCCGACATCGCGCCTCCAACGCCGGCAGCGGCGAGACAAACTCCAGCATCGGGATCAGGGTAAGCCCCTCCCGGTCGAACAGCCGAAACAACATCTCCAAGACATCTTTTCGCACCGGGTCCAGGCCAGTCTCTAGCAAAAGGCCCGTATCGTACCTGGGAGTGGATTGGAGGAGTCGGCTTGGATACAACGCGCTTCCGTCGCACAACGCCGGAATCGTCGCCCCATCATATCCGCCGTACCGGAGGGCTTCTACCAGTCGGACTCCGCCCACATAAAAGGTGCTCCAATCGTCCAGGCCGCGCTCGGGCGGCGAATCGGCCGATTCGGGCGCACCAAACGTCCTGGCAAACAAAGGCCGGTGTAGGTAGGCATAGTACCTTCGACCTGGGGCGGATATCGGCCCTCCCGAGGCGGGCGGTAAACGCTCCGGCCCGGCCAAGACCCGAATCCGTCCGTACAATGCCGGGGTATCTGTCCGGCAATTGGCGATCAGTACCATAGGGGTACGGGTTTGCGGCCAAAAGATCATTCGATGTTCCAACCAGCGGGGCGGCGACCCGTCGGAGACGACCTCTTCGCTTAATTGGATCCCGCTTTCGGGACCAATCGGCGCTACCACGCCGGCGCTATTGGGTTCGACGATCCGGATCGCCAACGTTTGCGGCTGATCGCTCGGATAGCGAATTTCCAAAAGATGGGGTTTGCCGGGCCGATCGATCGGCAGACTGTAGGCTTCCCAACTGACATCCTCCGGGCTGGGATTCGGTTGGAGTCGGCACAAGGTACCCAGAGGATGCGGCCAGGAATCTTGCCGACCGTTGCCCAACGGTCCCCGCCACAATCTGGGCAATCCAGGTAGAACGGGCAACTTGGCAAACCGCTCAAACCACTTCGGATTGGCCGGGTCGATCTCCGCCACCACCGAAAACACACCAGCCTCTTGCCCTCTGCTTTCCGCCCGTTGGGAACTAATCACTGCCAACTGAATCCGCCTCTCGACAATCGGGCTTCTCCAACCCAACGGTCCCCGCAACGGCAACGCCCAGCTAGGCCCCCCTGGCCCTGTTACTCGAATGCCCACCTCATACACCCCTTCTTGTGTCCCTAGAGGGACTTCGAGGCGAATCGGTTCTGTGTCTCCGGCCCGCAACTCCTTCCGAGCACTCCACAACACCTCGGAAGATCCGCTCCGCGTCAACTGAATCCCCATTTCTACCGGAGTGTCCGGTGAGAGGGGCAGCCGATAGGGTTGAATCTGAATGGATGCCGTTTGGCCGGGGGAGAAAACCGCAATCTCTTCCGGCAGAACTACCCGCAGCATATCGCCCGGACTACGCCGAACTAAAATCCGAGTGCCTTGGGAGTCCAATTCCGCAGAAAAATCTTCGGCAAAGAGCCGACTTAAGGGAATCTCCAACGGCGTCGGCCCAGAAGGACCGACCTTTGCAGGACCGCTGGCTGGTTTCACGTCGATCTTCAAATGAGCTTCCGGCCGGGCTTCCACCCAAAGATCGACCCCGTCGAAACTTCGAGCACTTCGGCCAGCCAGATGCAATTGGCCTTGCTCAATCCAAAACGATCCGGGTTCATCCGTCTCCAAGCCCAACGGCTGTGGATCGGACACGGCGCCGGGTTGAACCCAAATCCGGCCTGTCCAGATTTGTTCGGGTCCACCACCCCAGGCAATCCGAAGGCAAACTTTCTCCGGGCCTTTTTCGAGGGCAGTTTTCTCTTGAGAAGGGGGGGCTCCAACAGGAGCTTCTTCACCCCATAGAGATACCCTTCCACCGCCTCCCCAAAGAAGGCCAATGGCAGTCCACCATAAAAGCGATACCCAACGAACCCGGTTTTTCGGACTTCCTTGTCCGAGCATAATATACCCAAGCCCTAGGTGAGATTGTCCAAAATACTAGCGATGCTCCCAACAGGGCAGGAAAATGGGACGGGATTATAGCGGAAGTCTAGCCCAGAAAACCAGATCGGATTTAATAAGGAAAGATTTCTTGGCCGTGCATTTTGCACTTTGTAAAATAGGAATTGGTGGATGGTGAGAGGGCGGAGCATTTTGGACCCTTGGACAATCGGAAAATGGTAATCTACACAAAATAGAAAAAATAATTAAAAAATTTCCGCCGAAAACTAAAATCTGCAGAGGCTTAAAGAGGGAGGAACAGTCATTTTCTAGAATGATTTTCCGCTCCTTCGGACGTTCAGGTTCCCCCGCAATCCCTCAAATCGGGGGAGGAATCCTAACCTCTTCGTCCTGCCCTACAAGGTACGAGATACCTCCCTAACCGGCCCTTATTCAAGTTCTGGGGGAACCCCGGTATCCTAAATGCGGGGAGCTTGCCGAAATCAAAGAAAAAGGCAAAATAAGATTTGGGGGTAACTTTTTAGCCGAATGCAAAGGAGGCTTATTTTAGGACGAAATTTGCCCGGCATTGTCACTGCCGCTCTAGCGGGAATCCAGGGTTCGATGAGGCGGCTACGTTGTTATTCCTCCCAAGTAGAGGCTGCAAAAAGCCTAGATTGGGTGCTTTCGCGGCAGTGACTAAGGTACTGCATTCGGCTAATTGGTAAAGGGGAAAGATAAAAGATATGATAGTGTGTAGAGAATTGCTTCTCTCCCCTTGGGAGGGGTTATTGGGAGGGTACGCGAATGGTTAGCAGCCTGACTCGAAATCAGGTGCCGGCTTTGCCGGTTGAGGGTTCGAATCCCTTGCCCTCCGCTTTGGTGTTTGGGCTTTTCTAGGCCTCTCATGTTTTGGGAAAACATTGGGGAAAACATATTGAGAGCAGACGGTTTCCAACCCGGTACATGAGAAAAACCTCGCCATCCTTGCAGGGTTTGGAAACAGTTTCTACTCTTTCTATTTCTTCTTCCGCCGAATGCAGCGGCGAATAGTTTTCCCTCCCCCCAGGCGTCTCTTAGCATTTGTACCATAGAGAATCTCTACATTATTGGCGGCAAAGATATGGGGGGAACCCATTCCAGACGGCGGAGGTCAGGATTGGGTGCATTCGTGCAGATAAGCCAAGAACTGTTGGGCGGCTTCGCCGGGGGCGGAGGTCTGCCAAATGGCCGATAGAACGGCCACCCGGCGAATACCCGTCTGCAAGACCAGGGGGAGGTTTTCTAGCGTAACGCCGCCGATAGCAAAGGCAGGCAGCCGAATGCAGTCGGCCACTTGTCGGAGCAATTCCAGGCCCGGAAACTGAGTAAACTCTTTGGTCGAGCTAGGGAAGGTGGGGCCGACGCCGATATAGTTGGCCCCGTCCAGCACCGCCTGCTCGGCCTGCTGGAGGGAATGGGTGGAGACGCCGATGAGCCGATCGGGGCCTAGAATCCGCCGGGCCTCTTTGACCGGCAAGTCGTCTTGGCCTAAGTGGACGCCGTCGGCGTCGGCCAGCAGGGCCAGGTCCGGCCGGTCGTTGAGGATGCACAAGGTGGGGGTGCCGTGGGTCAATTGCCGGAGCAATCGCGCCCGGCTAAGTAGTTCCCGATCCGGGAGGTGTTTGTCCCGCAGTTGGAGGACGGACGCCCCGGCAGAGACCAAACAGGAGACTTTTTGCTGAAACTCTTCTAGGCTGGCGGCCCCGTCGATTAACACATACAGCCGGGCTTGGGCAAGCCGTTGCTGGCTCCAACGGGTAATCTCCAAGGCTCGCTGGAGAGTATAGACCTGGTAGCGGAGTTGTTTGAAGGTCTGGGCCAAGTCGGCGCCCAGCAGCTTGCCCCATTCTTCGAGGCTTCGCAGGCCCTCTTGGACCCGGTGGAAATTAGCGGCCAGGACATCTTCGGCGGTTTGGCGGTCGGCTTCGGAACGCTCGGTGAGCCTTGTGCCCACATCCTGCTGGGTCTCCCGGGCCGAAGTAAGAGAAAATGGTTCGACGCCCGACAGGGCCTCGGTCAACCGATGGCGGAGGGACTTAATCTGCCGGGTCAGAAACGGATCGTCCAAGACAAACCGGGCGTAATCCTCCAGAACCCGAAGCCCTTCGCGGGTTCGATTGGCCGAGGCGTCTAAAATCCGCAGGAGAGAAATATCTGCCATAGGTTTTTCACCCCCCCAGCGAGGAGGAAAGTTACTATTGTCCCCTCTCGGATGCAAATACCCACCACCTGTTGGATGGGGGTGTGGACGAAAGAGGCTTCTGCTAGCTATCATACACAATATGGGCCTTCCCTAGCCGAGAAAAAAGGGGCGTTTTGGTTTTTTCCGTGGGATTCATGAGAGAAAGGCGATCTCTTCTTGCAAAGGAGAGAGGACGCCTATTTCTTTTTCCCCTGAGAGAAGATGAGGTTTCCGTACCCTACCTGAACGAAGAAGGAATTGGGGGTTTATGAACGATTTGAAGATTTTCAGTGGTCGGGCGAACCCGAAATTGGCCCAGGAAATGGCGGATTATTTGGGGATTCCTTTGGGGCAGGTAACGATCGGCAACCATCCGGACGGCGAAATTTCCTGCAAGATCGAAGAAGACGTGCGGGGCCGGGATGTGTTTATCGTGCAGCCGACCTGCCCGCCGGTCAATGAGAACCTGATGGAACTGCTGATCATGCTGGATTGTTTTATGCGGGCCAGTGCGGAACGGGTTACGGCGGTGATTCCGTATTTTGGCTACGCCCGGCAAGACCGGAAAGACGAGGGCCGGGTACCGATCACGGCCAAGTTGGCGGCCAACCTGATTACCCGAGCGGGGGCCAATCGGGTGCTGACGATGGACCTCCATGCCGCCCAGATTCAAGGGTTTTTCGATATTCCGGTGGATCATCTGTATGCGGCGCCGGTGATTGATCAGTATTTTGAGCAGAAGGGTTTTTCTCAAGAGGATATTGTGGTGGTCAGCCCGGATGAAGGGAGCATCAAGCGGGCGTTGGCCCACAAAGCCCACCTGGGAGGCCGACTGGCCATCGTGGATAAACGGCGAACCGGCGGCAACACCCGGCAGGCCAACCTGATCGGCGGGCCGGTGGAAGGCCGGGTAGCCTTCATCTTCGACGACATGATCAGCACGGCCAGTTCCATTAGCGGGGCGGCTGCCATGGTCAAAGAAGCCGGGGCAAGAGAAATCTACCTGGGCGCTACGCACGGGGTGCTGTGCGGCAAAGCGGTGCAACTGTTGGCCCAAGCTCCGGTCGAAGAAGTGGTGATTACCAATACAATCCCTTTAACTCCGGAGCGGAGCTTGCCAAAGATCACCGTGCTGAGCGTGGCCTCTTTTTTAGGAGAAGCGGTCAAACGAATCCACCGGAACGAGTCGGTCAGCAAACTTTTCCCCCAACCCCGCGGTCATGGGTAAGGCCCGCGAACCAAAGGAGGGGGGGACGGTTCCCCCCGCCCAGAATCTTTCTGGGGCAGGTTGGGAATGCTTTCCCAAACTCCTTGACCGGGCCTGTTTTCCTGTCCCCGGCCCTCCAATCATGTCCCAGCGAGGGGCAATCGAGACGTAAGGTTCCCGAAGTACCACGTAAAAGGAGAAAGAGCCCCCCCAAAGGCGGTTGTACCGAACCCTAAAAAATCGCAGCTCGGGTTTTCGACCAGGCCCTCTGGGTTGATTTTTGGGGGAAAATAGAACAAAATAGGAGTTTTTCCGGTAAAATCCACTTGCGATCTACCATCAGAAGATGCACGGCCTTCCCTTTGGCCCTCCATTTTTACCGTTTAGGGGTATGGTCTGGGAGGGAAGGTCATCGAGAATAAGACTTTTTCCCAAGGGAGTACCAGAGACCAATGGCCGAAGAAGTAACCGTAGAAATTCGAACGGATCAAGGGAAGCGTCGGATACGTCGGCTCCGCAAAGCCGGTAAGACGCCGGCGGTGTTGTATGGACACGGACAGGCGAGCGTATCGTTGGCTGTGCCGACCGAGCAATTGGAAGCAGTGATTCGGCATGGCAGTCGGGTGGTCAAGCTGCGGGGGGCGCTTCAGGAGCAAGCGATCATCCGGGAACTCCAGTGGGACATTTATGGACTGGAGATTTTGCACGTGGATTTTGTCCGGGTGTATGAACACGAGATGGTCGAAATCAAAGTGCCGCTCGAATTGCGGGGAGAAGCGCCGGGCGTCAAAGAAGGAGGCGTCCTGGAACAATTGGTCCACGAAGTCCGCATCCAGTGCGATGTGAACGTGATTCCGGAAAAGGTGTATGTGTCGGTCCATGGGTTGGGATTGAACGGCTCGGTGAGCCTGGCGGCGGTGGAGTTGCCGCCGAAGGCCAAATTGCTGGACGATCCGGAGACCGTGGTCGTGCAATGCATAGCCCCGAAGGAAATGGAGGAAGAGGAGGCGATCCCAGCGGCGGCTAGCGGCGAACCGGAACTGATCGGACGAAAACCTGAACAAGAGGAAGAAAAAGAAGAAGAGGAATAACGGGCGTCCCAAGCGGTTTTGTTCGGAAAGCAATAGGCGGCGGTTGGCTGGAAGGACGCCTGGGGTATTTTTTTCGAGGAAATCTGGGCGGGTCAGTCGCGGCGATTCATGGGCGGCGGAGAAGTTTTTGGCCCACCCAAGGTTTCCTTTAGCGGCGCGATGGGCGGCTGGGGTCCCGCACCCTGAGTTACGTTGAGTTAGGTGGGGAGAAAGGTGGGGAATAGGCGGGACGTTTGGGGCAAACGGCGGGAGCCCTAGCCCGGTGGGGAACCCTGAACTTTCAAGAGGCGGCTCCGTGAAGTTGATTGTGGGTTTAGGCAATCCCGGCGCCAGGTACGAAGGGACCCGCCACAATGTAGGTTTCATGGTTGTGGAGGAATTAGGACGCCGGTATGGGGTAGGGACGGAAAGGTCCGGTTTTTCCGGTTTATGGAGGGAAGCGGACCTCGAAGGGGTTCGCGCCTTCCTGCTCCGACCGACCACCTATATGAACTGTAGCGGGACGAGCGTGCAGGCGGCGGTCGGTTTTTACAAATTGCCGTTGGATCAGGTTTTGGTCATTTGCGACGATTTTCATCTTCCGTTAGGGCGACTGCGGGTGCGGGCCAGTGGTTCGGCCGGAGGACAAAAAGGCTTACAACACATTATCCAACAGCTTGGTAGCGAGGAGGTTGCCCGGTTACGGATCGGCATCGGCTCAGTGCCGGAAGGCTGGGACGCCACCGGGTTTGTTCTGAGTCGGTTTACGCCGGAAGAAGAGCCGATCGTTCACCAGGCGATCCGCCGGGCCGCCGATGCAGTAGTGGTTTGGGCCCGGGAGGGGATTGAAAAGTGCATGAGTCTTTATAACGCGCCTTCTTAGGCCCCTCAACAGAGGGAGGCTTGGGAGAAGAGCATATCCGACGGATACTTCAAAAAAAGTTCGTTCCAACGGCGGAAGTGTTCCAAGAATCTATGACTTTTATTTGGAAGGAGTGTGGTTTTGCCCCGGAATGTCTATGAAGGGTTATTTATTTTTGATCCGGTCCGGTATTCCCGGGAGCCGGATGCGCTTTCCCGCCAGGTTGCTCAAATGATCGAAGAAGCTGGCGGCGAGGTCTTGGTGAGCCGATTGTGGGAAGAGCGCCGCTTGGCCTATCCGATCAAGGGCCATCGGAAGGGAGCCTATTGGCTTACGTACTTTCGGCTGGATTCATCCCGGCTCAAAGAGGTGCATCGTGCGGGTCAATTGAACGAAGCGATTTTGCGGTTTCTGTTTTTGAAAGTGGATCCTCGACTGGAAGAGACGTTGGTCCAACATGCATTGGGAGGACCTCGGCAACGGACCGAAGAAGTCCCCTTGGCCGTTAAGACTAGCGAAGAATTCCCAGAAGTTGATGTCCTTTCTGATTTGGAGGAATTGGAAGAAGAGTCCGAAGAGTAGCCTTCCGACATAGCCGTCGGCAGGGAATAGAGAAGTTCTGTGGTCCTTTTTGGGGAGGCTGTCCGGCGGCATTTCGCCCTAGGAGAGGAAGTTTGCCTATTGCCGCGGGGCTTTGGGAGAGCGGATGGGGAGTAGGCCCGTCCGTGGTTGGGCGTCAAGCGACAGGCGCCCTCCCAGCTTGCCCATCCGGGCCAAATGTGCTAGCGTGAAAAGGGAGCTGAACGGCCCGGCCCACAAAAAGAGCCCATAGATGCGGGACCTTCCGGAGGGGTCGAAGTAGGCGTGGTGGGAGGACGTTGGGATGGCCAGTTATAACCGTGTGATTTTGATAGGCAATCTAACTCGGGACCCGGAATTGCGGTATATCCCCAGCGGGACTCCCGTGGTGGAGTTTGGGCTGGCGGTGTCGAACCGTCGGCAGACCTCTTCCGGCGAATGGGTCGATGAGCCGGTCTTTGTCGATATTACCCTTTGGCAACGCCAAGCCGAAATCGCCAGCGAATACCTAACCAAAGGCTCTCCCGTGCTGATCGAAGGGCGATTGAAAATGGATACATGGACCACCAGCGACGGGCAGAAGCGATCCAAGCTCCGCGTGGTGGGCGAACGGATGCAACTGTTAGGGACCCGAGGAGGGACGGAACCCGGCCAGACCCGCGCGCCAGAAGAGGGAAAAAAGGCCCCTAGCCGGGGGACGCCGGAACGCACGTATGAACCCGTCGAGGAACCGGAACCCTATCAGGCGCCCGCGTCGGAAGAGACCTTTCCGGATGAACCGCCTTTTTGAAGGCCGCCGCAGTCCCGTCGGGCTGTCGGGGCGGGGAGCGTTTTGCGTATTCCGGTAGGCCATAGGAAACAATTTTTTGAGGTAAGAAGTTTTGCACCCTCTCAGGAAGGGTATGCTTCCTGAAAGGACCAGGTGAACAAAGGGAAAACCGATGAGCAAGTCGAAAAGTTCCGAGATTCCTTCTCCGTATCGAGAAAAGCGGTTACGGAAGCGGTCTGGGCATGTGGAGTTGTTGTTGATCCAGCCGGTAGAGCATTTGGGTAATCAAGGGGATGTGGTATCGGTCAAACCCGGGTATGCGTACAACTATCTGATCCCTCAGGGGTTGGCCACCATTGCCACAGAACATCACAAACGGATGATCGAAAAACATAAGGCCCGATTAGCCGAAAGCCAGCGACGGCGCTTGGCGGGCCTTCGGAACTTGGCCGCCCAATTGGCCAAACAAAGCATCACCATCGAAGCCAATGCGAATGACGAAGGGCACCTGTACGGCTCGGTGGGGTCGCATGAGATTGCGGCGGCCTTGAAAGAAGTTGGTTTTTCGATCACCGAAGATCAAGTGCGGTTGAAAGGTCCCCTGAAGGAATTGGGCCTTTATACGGTGCAAGTGCATCTGGGCCAGGAGATCGACGCCGATCTGAAAGTATGGGTGGTGCCTACCGTGGGGGAAGAAAAGCCGGAGAAGTCGGAAAAAAGTGAAACATCGAAGTCCTCTTCTGAACCCTCCGCGGAACCCAAACCCAAAAAATCCGCTTCGAAGTAGTTGCTGGCATTTTTCCCAAGCATTGGCCAAAAGAGTTCGGGGGGGAGGCCCCCGCCGAGTGCGGCGATCTCCCCGTCTCGAAAGAGCGGGGTGTTTCTCTCTGGGGGAGGCTGGGCTGACCTTCTGAACTCAAGCGGATAGCTAAGGAGACAACACATGGCTGCCGGGGCGCAGACGGATACGCCGGTTCGAGCGGGTCGGGTGAGTTCGGAGATTTTGGATCGGCTTCCGCCGCACCATTTAGAGGCCGAGCGCGGCGTGTTGGGAAGCATCCTGCTGGATCCGCAAATGTGCGACGAGGTGATCCCGATCCTCCGGGTGGAGGATTTCTACTCGGAGGCGCACCGGCGGTTATATCGGACCCTGTTGGAGATGCGGGACAACGGCCAGCAGATCGACGTGATGCTTCTGACGGACCGGCTCCGCAAGAACGGCGATTTGGAGGCTGTGGGAGGCGCCCAGTATATCGCCGAGATTCTCCAATCGGTTCCGGTGGCTGCTCACGCCGTCTATTACGCCAACCTGGTGCGGGACAAAGCCACGTTGCGAGAACTGATCCACGCCGCCGCCGAGATTCTCCGCGATGCGTATGATCCCAGTCAAGACTCCCAACAGTTGATCGGCCAAGCAGAAGAGAAGATATTCCGGGTCCACGATTCCCGCACGCTCAACCGCCTCCATACGCTGCAAGAGGTGATGGGCGAGGTGTTTACGCTCATCGATCAGCGTCTTCAGGGAAAATCGACGGGAATACCAACCCATTTCCCGGACCTCGATCGACTGACGGGCGGGTTGCACGAGGCGGAACTGATCATTTTGGCCGCCCGCCCCTCGATGGGCAAAACCGCCCTGGCGTGCAACATCGCGGAAAATGTGACTATTATCTCCAAGATTCCCACGTTATTTGTCAGCTTGGAGATGTCCCGGATGGAGCTGGTCCAACGGATACTCTGTTCTCATGGGAGGATCGACAGCGGGAAGTTCCGAAGCGGGTTTATCTCCGCCCAGGAACGCTCCGCGCTGGTAAAAGCCTCGAACGAATTAAGTCAGACGCCGCTTTTCATCGACGACACCCCCAGCCGCACCGTCGCAGAAATCGCCGCCGTGGCCCGGCGTCTGAAACGCCGACAGAACTTGGGCCTGTTGATCATCGACTATCTGCAATTGATCGAGCCGGACAACCCCAAAGACTCCCGCCAAGAACAAGTCGCCCGCATCGCCCGACGCCTCAAAGGACTGGCCCGCGAACTCAACGTCCCCGTGCTTTGCGTGGCCCAACTCAACCGCCAGGTGGAGCAGGGTAGAGAAATTCATCGTCCTCGGCTTAGCCACCTCCGAGAATCCGGCGCCATCGAACAAGACGCCGATGTGGTCATGTTTGTCCACCGCGAAGAATACTACTACACTCCCAAAGAAGTGGAAGACATGGAGAGAGAAGGCAATAGAATAAAAGGCGTAGCCGAGGTCATCGTCGCCAAACAACGCAACGGCCCCACGGATGACATCAAACTTACCTGGTTGCCCCAATACACCAAGTTTGTTCCCCATAGCCCCCAGCCCCACGAAGAACTCGAAACCACCGACGCCTTTTGACCCCACGAAGACCGGTCGGCTGTTGGGCACAAAGCAGCAAGCCGTTGCGAGGAAGCCCCCGCGTGCTCCTCACTGTTCGTCCGCTCAGGTTGCCATAGAGAGCGCCGATTCTCATCAGCCGGCGTTTTGCCGGCTCGACTACTGTCCCGTTTGCCTGCTAGACTATTGTCCCGGAACACCGGAGCGGTAGGAGTCCTGCGCAAAAAAACTCCCACCAGCTCTTCTTTCTCGCTGGTGGGAGTGCGGAATATGCGGCGTGAATCGCTGGTTAGAACTTGCTGCTGTCGATGGGCTGCCGATCCCGCCGATTGCCTAAATAGCGATGGACCAGGCGGTCAATCGAATAACTAATCGCCCGCGCGGAGCCGTCGCAAAAGGCCACATGAAACCCCGACGCATGCGCCGATCCAAAGGCCCGCGGCAATTGAATATTATTCCGATCTTGACTGGGCTGATAATAGGCGCTATTCGTGGCGTCGTTGGGGTCATAGAAGGTCCAGCGGTGGGTGTCTAATGCAGCGCCGCTGGTGTAGGGGTCGTCGTCGCCCGGATCGTCGCCGGTAGTGTACCTATTGGAATCTAGATATTTTTCTCCCACCATGTAGGTGTTGCTCGTCCCGTCGGCTATATCGTCAATCCCGATGCGACTTTGCTGGAAACTGATTCCGGTGGCTTGGGCCGTAAGCGTGGTATTGAAGATACTTCCCGTCGTGGGCCAGGAGCAGGAAGAGGGTTGGTTTGCGTCCCATTCGTAATAGTAATCGCCGGCATTGGCGGCGTAGTCTGAATGAAACCAACGCATTCCCGAGGAAACCGTCAGATTACAAAGCGATTTGGAACCGGAGACCACGACGGCCTGCGGCCGACGCCGCGAAGGACAACTGAACGCGGCAATCGGCGTTTGGGCGGCCTGTTGGGCGTAATTCTTTTGGTCCGTCCCGAAATCGGTATATCCCGATCCAAGCCGATACACCGCCTCTTGTTCCACGAACGGCAGGATGTTGTAGAAGAAGCCGCCAGGCTGATCCACGCTGGGGCCTCGGTCCGGGTCGCCCACCCACGCGCTGCCCCATCCCCCCGTGGGAAATTGGCGGAAGGTGGATTCATGGTTTAAGGCGGCCAGGGCGATCTGCTTGAGATTGTTGACACATTGCGTCCGCCTGGCTGCCTCACGGGCCGACTGCACCGCTGGCAGCAGTAGCGCGATCAATATCCCAATGATCGTAATGACCACCAACAGCTCAACTAACGTAAACCCTTTTGCACGACAAGAGAACCGATAAGAAGTACCTCGAGAAGCCATAATACCTCCTCTTCGTTCCGGCACACAAACCGACCCAGCTCCTCCCGCCGGAACCTCGGATGCTAACTACGGTCGAAGGAGCTGCGCCCTTGATTCCTTTAGAATCATACTCTTTGTGGGGGGAGAAAACCAGAGAGGGGGCTGCAATTTCCGAAAAAAAAGCACGGATTTTTCTCGATGTCCTTTTTCCAGGGGGCATGTTACCCACCTAACGGATGGATTTCCCGGCCCCGCCTTGCATGGAGCAGCGTCTGTGAAACGGTAAGTTGGTATTCCCCCAGAAACCAAGCCAGTCTGACCGACTGGGTTATAGCACTGGCCTCTCTCCCACACTCCTTTTTTACCAGTTTCCTAGAAGGAATGTCGGCAAAGGAGGCCATAAGACCGAAGGGGAACCTGGGGGGCCTGTACTTTGTCCTTGTTTGGAAGGCGCCCGGTTTTTCTCCCCCCTCCGAGTTTCCTTTCCAACCCGATTGAGAGGGGGCCGTCGGCTCGCACAGGGAGGCCGGGCAGTGGGATGCTCAGCTTGACAATCTGACAGCCGATGGCAAACTGGAGGAATTATTCAGAAAGGGAAATCCCTGTTAGGGAAACACTCCCTTTCGACTGGGTTTCTTTTTTACAAGTGGAATGCTATGCCGATCCAGGTGGTATGTCCGGGGTGTAAGACCCGATTTCAGGTGAGCGACCGATTTGCCGGTCGAACAGGCCCTTGTCCGAAATGCAAAACTACGATTAAGATTCCGGAAAAATCCCCGGAGGTGAAGATTCACGTTCCCGAAGAGTTCGCTTCTGGGGGACGCAGTACGACGGGCAAGTTGGTGTTGAAGCCGATCACCCGCCGGTACGCCCGGTGGAATCCGGTGATAGCGGTGGGAATTGCCGCGGCTGCGCTTGGAGTGGTCGTCGTAACCGCTCTGTTGGGTTGGCTGGGGGTGTTTAAGTCCTGGATTGCTCAGGCGATCGGACTTTTGGTGATTTCGCCGCCGTTGGTCCTGGGGGGATACTTGGCTTTATATGATGAAGAATCCGAACCCTATCGCGGCTGGGGGCTTTATATTCGGGTTTTGGTGTGCGGGGCGGCGTTTGCCAGTTTGTGGGCCTTCTATGGACACATCAGCCCTCGGGTGCTGACGGGCGAAATATGGAATTGGTTTTTCCTGGCGCCGCCATTTTTGGTTCTGGGAGGACTCGCTGCATTCGCCTGTTTGGACCTGGACATGGGGAATGCGGTCTTTTTGTATGGCTTTTACGTGATTACCACGATTGTGCTCCGCTGGCTGGCTGGGCTGGGCTGGATTTGGTTGGATAACCCTCTGCCTATGTAAAAAACAGGATTCCCACCGGAGAGGGGACGCCCTACTCCTGGCAGGGGCGTTCTCAGGGTCTGGGCTTGGGCCTCTGAAAAGGGCGCCGCACCTTCACTCGCCCAACCCCGCGGAACAGGCCAGCCGTCGCCTGGGCGTTTCTACGGAGCTTTGAATAACCGATGAAACTGTTTCCCGCAGAAAACCGAAAAAACCAGGATTTGCCGGGCCGGGAAGGGGTTCATTGGTCATTCAAACAGCAATAGGAGATTGCCGAAGCATGTCCGGCCATGAAATTTTAGCGATTCCCGAGGTGGCCGGTTTGGACGCCAAAAGCGGCCTGGTTCGGATCCCGCCGGAACTGGATGTACCGCTGACGGACCGGGTGCGGGCTGTGATCGACACGGCCGAGTTCCGTCGGCTGGCCCGTATCAGCCAATTGGGGTTGGTCTCGTTGGTCTATCCGGCGGCCTTGCACACACGGTTTGAGCATTCGTTGGGGGTGTATCGGCTGGCGCTGCTGCTTTTGAAACAGTTGGCCTACCACAGCCGATTCACCCAATTGGTTTCGGCTGAAGACGCGGAACTGCTCATTGCGGCGGCGCTATTGCACGACATCGGCCATTGGCCTTTCTGCCATCCGATCGAAGAAATGCGCCTGCCGGGCGCCCCGAGGCACGAGCTGTTTGCCAATAGTTTCCTCCTGGAGAGCGAGTTGGCCGATGTGCTGCGGCAGGAGTGGCGGCTGAATCCTCGGGACATAGTCGCTCTTTTGAGCGGGCGTCCCGTGGAACCGGGCCGACGCCTTTTGGCCAGCATCCTCTCCGGACCGATCGACATCGACAAGATGGATTATCTGTTCCGCGACAGTCTCCATGCCGGCGTGCCTTACGGCCGAAACTACGATCAACAACGTCTGATCGGCAGCCTCTGCCTGAATGCGGCCGGGGACGGCCTGGCCATTACCGACAAGGGCAAAACCGCCGCGGAAATGCTCGTCTTTGCCCGCTATGTCATGTTCAGCGAGGTCTATTGGCATCATGGGGTCCGGTCGGCGACGGCCATGGTGCAACGGGCCTTTTTTCTCTTGTACCACCAATTGGATTTGGATCGACTGTTTCGCCTGACCGAGACCGAAATGATCCAGCAGTTGCAAGCGGCGGCGGGAGACGGGCCGGCCGGCGAATTGTTGGCGGGATTGTTCGGGCCGAGGCGTCGGCTTTACAAGCGGTTGGCTCAGGTGAGCTTTTTAGACGCTCGGCCGTTGTACCAACGACTGGCCCATCGGCCGTACTCCTGGCAGGTGGCTTGTGCGGAAAAATTGGCCGACCTGCTCAGCCAACGCCTCCGTCGCATCGTCCAACCCCATGAAATCCTACTGGACGCCCCGCCCGTGAAAAAAGAAACCCCGTTACTGATTGATGTTTGGCGCCGCAAAGAGCAGCAGTATCAGCCGCTCAGCACGATCTCGCCGGTGGCTCAGGCCCTGGCCCCGGAACAATTCGACGACTATGTAAAGCGGGTCCGGGTGTTCGGCCATCCGCGACTTCTGCCGCTCCTGCCCGACCTGGGAATCGTCCAGGAACTTCTGGCTGAGGCCGCCGATCAAATAGAATAACTCTCCCACGGTGGTATTCCTATGAAAACGGCAATTTTGATCTCCAGGAGAATTTTTGGGCGGCCCTAAGTGGAGACGCTTACGCCACAACGCAACTCGAATAGTTCTTTTCTCTTGGAGCAGGGAGACGTTTCGGGAGAATGCCATGACTTCAGAACAGCTCCCCTGGTGGAAGCGGATTGGCCTGGCGGCGGGCCGGGCCGTCTTGGACCTCCTTTTTCCCCCTAGGTGTTTGGTCTGCGGTGCGGAGGCGGAACCGGCGGATGGAGTGTGCATTTGCCCGCCATGTCGGCGGGAACTCTTTCCGGCCGATCGGCGTGCGTGTCCTCGATGTGCGGCGCCGGTTCGAGGCGGCAGGGAGGCGGCGGTTCGCTGCCCTTTTGTCGGCGACTACCCCGCAGTCTGGACGGCGTCACGGCGCTAGGCTGGTATGAAAGTCCCCTGCGGGAAGTCATCCTCCGGATGAAACAACGACGGCACACCCCGTTAAGCCAAGCGATCGCTCACCTGTTTGCCCGGCACATTCAGCCGATCGTTGCTCCCTGGCAACCCAGCCTGCTAGTGCCAACGCCGATGCACTGGCGACGTCGCTGGGTGCGGGGCGTCAACAGTCCAGAAATTTTGGCCCGGGCGTTAGGCCGACGCCTAGGCGTTTCGGTGGAGGATCGGCTGGTGATTACGCACCGCCGCACCCGCCTTCAAACGGAACTGTCGCCTACGGCGCGAAAGACCAATGTGCAGGGGGCGTTCCGCGTGCGCACCAGCGCCCAGCTTCAGGGCGCCCGAGTGCTTCTGGTGGACGACGTGCTTACGACCGGCGCTACCGCCGGGGAGATCGCCAAGATGCTTAAACAAGCCGGGGCCTCGGCCGTCTGGGCCGCCGTGTTGGCCCGCACCCCGCCGCGCACCTCGCGGTAACTGTGGGTCTCTCGGAAGGCAAACGCCCCCAGCCGGGTCGGCAAACGCCGCCGGATTTCCCTCCAGAAGGCCCTCGCCGCCTTCCCAAAGAAACTCCCGGGCAGAGGAATTCCCGGCATTTTTGATATGTTCGTTGATTCTGCTCCCGCCGCGCTGGCCTGAGCGGCGGCAGACAGAATCTTTCCAATCATGCTTGGCAACGGTAAGCTATTTTGTTACAAGAGAAGAAGATCGCTTCGTCAAGATAAAGGCCAGACGAAAAAGCCTCGCCCTAATTCGAAGGCGTAAGAAGAAGCGGTGGATGGATGCGGGAGGTCGCGGAAGAACCTCCACGCGAAAGGCCTTGATTAGGTATTTGTTATGAGCCAGATTCCCTCGGTCGAACCGAATCCTTCACCGCCGGGGACGCCGCCCTCCCCCCGACCGTTCCGAACAGCCGTCTTGCACGGACTGGCGATCCTGTTGCCGCCGCTGGTCACGGTAGTCATCCTCCTATGGGCCTGGAGCACGATCAATAATTACCTGCTGGAACCGGTTTCTGCGTCGGCCCGCAATACGTTGGTCTGGATGATCAAGGACATCCGCTCCGAAAAGGACGTTCCGTCGCCTCGAGAATCGAGGGTGAATATCGATGGCCGAATCTATTGCCGGATCGAAGACCATACGTATATCCCCTTCGAGGTGTGGGAGGATGTCCGGTCGTATCAGCGGGCCGAGCCGATGCCGCAAACAGGCCTCGGATATTATCACCGATATGTAGAACATCGGTTTCTTCGGCCCTGGTTGGTTGTGCCGACATTTCTTTTGGGATTTATCCTGTTTTTGTATTTATTGGGGAAATTGATCACCGCCAGAATGGGCGGATTTTTGTACAGTTATTTTGAGCGATTCGTTTTCCGACTCCCCTTGGTGCGAAATGTCTATGCGGCCGCCAAACAGGTGAGCGATTTCTTCTTCGGCCAACGCGCCGTGGAATTCAAACGGGTCGTGGTGTTGGAGTATCCGCGCAAAGGCATCTGGTCCCTCGGGTTTGTTACGGGAGAAGGTTTTCGGGATGTGCAGGCGGCGGCCAATGAACCGGTGCTTTCGGTCTTGGTGCCGACTTCGCCGGCCCCGATGACCGGCTTTACCGTCCTGGTGCGCCGAAGCGAGGTGGTCGATCTGAACATCACCATCGAACAAGCCCTCGAATATATCATCAGTTGCGGCGTGGTCCTCCCCTTGCATCAAAAGCCGGACATGCTCCCTCCGGAAGAAAGAAAACGCGTCTGGAAATCTCCCCCTTTGGCCGAAACCGACCGCCCGGCTCCAGGGGGTTCTCCGCCTGTGGGGAGTAGCCCGCCGGCCTCTGCGAAAACCTCTTGAAGTTCGTCCCATGAGAAAAAGGCCAGAGGTGTCTTCGGCGCGCTTTTGAGTCTGGAGCAGATCGGACGTGGTTCCTCAGAGAAGGAAACTTTCCTCCACCAGAGGATTCGGATGGCTCCGGCAGATGCACCTATCCCCCGGCAAATGACCCTTGGTTAAGGAAACAGGGTGTGGGTAACAGACGGACCTTTCGGATCGGTACGCGGAGAAGTGCGTTGGCCCAATGGCAAGCCGTCTGGGTCGCTGAACAACTTCAGTCCCTGGGAGCCACGGTGGAACTGGTTCCAATGGTTACCGAGGGGGACCGTCGGCAAGACCTCCAGGCCGACGCCTGGACCAGCCGAGGCGTCTTCACCCGGGAAATCCAAAAAGCCCTGCTGGAAAATCAGGTCGATATAGCCGTCCATAGCCTGAAAGACTTGCCTACCCAACCGGTGGACGGTTTAATTTTGGCGGCAGTACCGCGGCGGGGACCGGTCGGCGATGTGCTCATCTCCCGAGGGGGTATCCGCTTGGCGGACATGCCCCCCGGTGCAGTCCTCGGCACCGGCAGCCTCCGTCGGCAGGCCCAACTGCTCCATGCCCGGCCAGATTTGCAGATCGTCTCTGTCCGGGGCAATGTCGATACCCGAATCCGCAAACTCCAGGCCGGCCAATACGACGGCATTGTGTTGGCCGAGGCGGGGCTGAGTCGGTTGGGCATTTCCGAATCGGAGTGGACGGAACGGCTTTTTCCTGCGGTGCTGTTACCCGCGGTGGGCCAAGGGGCGTTGGGCGTTGAGATTCGAGCCGATGATTCGGAGACGGCCTCCTTCGTTCGGCAATTAGACCATCCGCCTAGCCATCTTGCAGCGGCGGCGGAGCGGGCGATGTTGGCCCATCTTCATGGAGGGTGTCTTGCCCCTGTGGCCGCCTGGGCACGGATGGAACAGAACCAATTACTCCTCACCGGTCGGGTTCTCCATTCGACGGGTCAACAGATGCTGCAACTCACCGAAAGCGTTGAAATCTCTGTGGACCAAGCGAGCTCTGCCCCATTAGAGGCAGAGGTCTTTCAAAAAGCGGTCGATTTAGGCCGTCGGTTGGCCGATCTGCTGCTTGCCCAAGGGGCGGATCAATTGATCCAGGCTTCCAGGACGCCTTGATTTTCCTAAAACTCCCATTCTGTTTATATTTCTTAGACTTTCCCTTCGACTTAAACTGCCTATCTTAATTGCTTCCTCGCTCCCGGCAGAATTCCCCTTTCGGTATTCCCTAGGCTTTCCCCTGTGGAAATAATGGGTAAAGGTTCCTTTGCCAAAAATCCCAGTCTGTCCTCTTTCCAGGAGTGGAACAGTCGTATGCGGCGATCGTTGACCTCAGGGAAGATTACGATATTGGTTTTGTCTTGGGGATGGCTCTGTTTTTTCCTCATGGCCCAGGCGTTCGCCGCTGGAGAAGGGCCGGGGCTGCCCAGTGGACTTGAAGGCGGAGGTGTTTGGAAAGGTCTGATGTCGGAGGCCCAGCCGGTGCGAGTGTCGGCGGTGTTAGTGGGGCCTCCGGAGGGTCGGCAGGCGGAACTCCGAATCACCGCAACGATGGAGTCCGGTTGGTATATCTATTCTCTGACTCAGCAACCAGGCCCTACCACGCCAAGCCGAATCCAACTGGACCCCTCGGACGCCTACCGGATAGAAGGTCCTTTCCAACCGGATCGCCCTCCCGAACGGACGCAAGACCCGGTGTTGGGAAATGTTTGGATCGAGAAACATCCAGGCAAGGTAACCTGGCGTGCTCTGGTCCGGCTGGCCGAGGGGGTGAATCCGCAGGACGTGGTGATACAAGGCCGACTGCGTGCGCAGCCTTGCACTGCCACCCGGTGTCTTTCTCCGCAAAATTTTCCGTTTATTGCCCGGTGGGAAGCCGGGGAGGTGGCTGCGGACCTTTTATCTGGGTTGGCCGGTTCCTCAACGTCTTCTGAGCCGTCGGCCCCGCCCGAGCCGCAAGCAGTTCCGCCAGGAAGCTCAACCGAACCGACCGGCCCTTCGGACGCCGTGGTTGGCGGGAGTTTGGCTCCGGGCGGTTTGGCGGTCAAAGTGGGGCTGGCCTTTTTGGGCGGGTTGATCTTGAACCTGATGCCCTGCGTGTTGCCGGTCATCAGTTTGAAGTTATTCTCTTTTCTCCAGCAGGCCGGCGAGAGCCGATCCCGCATTATGGTCTTGAACCTCTGGTACACGGCGGGGTTGATGGCGGTGTTTTTTGTGTTGGCGGCGTTGACGGCCGGGTTGGGCCACGCCTGGGGCGAACAGTTCACGCTGGCGTGGTTCAAAATTGCGTTGACGGCCCTGGTGTTCGTCATGGCGCTAAGTTTTCTGGGCGTTTGGGAGATACCGATCCCGGGGTTTGCCGGCGGCAGCACGTCGGTCCAACTTCAACAGAAGGAAGGACCGGCGGGGGCGTTTTTCAAAGGGGTCTTTGCCACTATCCTGGCCACCCCGTGCAGCGGGCCGTTTTTGGGGGCGTTATTTGGTTTTTTGTTGGGCCAATCGGCCCTGGTGGTGTTTGTGATTTTCGGAGCGGTCGGGTTGGGAATGGCCGCTCCCTATCTCGTGCTCGGGGCCTTCCCGGAGTTGATCCGGTTTCTCCCCAAACCGGGCGATTGGATGGAGACGCTAAAAGAGCTAATGGGCTTTTTCCTGCTGGGTACGGTGGTGTTTTTGTTTTCTACCATGCACCATCGTTATTTTGTGCCTACCTTGACCTTGTTGATAGGACTCTGGTTGGCCTGCTGGTGGATCGGACGGACTTCGTTGACAGCGAGTCTGGCGTCGAAATGGGCGGCTTGGCTGGGAGGCCCGGCGGTAGCCGCCCTGATCGGTTGGCTGGCCTTTTCGGTGCTGGCCTACGAACCGACCCTCTCTGGGCCGCTGGAACCTGCGCAGTCTAACCCCGGTTCTTCGGCGACGGCCCCTTTATCGAGCGTTCCCTGGCAACCGTTCTCCTCGGAAAGGTTGGCCCAACTTCGCTCGGAGGGGAAAACCGTCATGGTCTATTTCACGGCCAATTGGTGCTTAACGTGCAAGTTCAATCTGAAATGGGCCATTGATACCGCCGAAGTCCGGCAGTGGATCGCCGAGAACGGCGTGGCGCCGCTTTTGGCCGATTGGACGGATGAATCGCCGGTGATCAAAAAGGCCCTCAACGAGTTGGGTTATAATTCGATTCCGGTGCTGGCGATCTGGCCAGCCGACACGAACCGCCCCCCCATCATCTTGCCCGATCTGGTCACCCAAGGGCAGGTGCTCCAGGCCCTGAAGTCGGCCGGGCCGAGCCGGTCCCAACCGTAAGCCTTCACTCTCCTTGTTGGGATGGCCGACGGGGCTTTGGACGCGGCGGCTTGGTTCCCTTTCCTCCGGTGGAAAGAGTCTCTGTTACTGTTTTCTGCGGAACCATCGGGTTCCTTTTTGCCAGAGGGACTTCGACGCCTGCTTGAGGAGGTTCGGCGTTTGTTCTGCGAGGAGTTTACCTACCGGAGGGCCTGCCTGGCGGAGTTGTCGCCAGAGGCGGGGCCAACGTTCCTGTCGATGATAATCAGCATAATAGCGGGCGTATCTTGCCCGTTCCGCCTCCGGCGCCACTTGGCGAATCGCTTCGATGATCTTTTCTCGGATTTCTGTTTGCTGGCCGGGATCCGGCCAGAGGATAAGCACCGGCTCTTTTTCGGTGAAGCCCAATCCCTGGCGGAGTTGGCAGACGAGCGACCGATCGGACAGGCCGGGCGAGGGAGCGTCGTTGACCGAGGCCTTTTCCCAACTTTCTTCGATGGCTGCTTTTTCCGAAGCTCCTTCCTCGCCGCCCAGAATCACCGCCATCACCGCCGGGGGATTCCGCTCGGGATGTTGTTGATACACGGCTCGGAGGCGGTCCAGCCATTGCCGATCCGTCGGCCAGCGCGCTGGCGTTTCGGAGCAGACCAGCAGAACCAAATCCGTTTGGAGGGCTTCTTTGTCGAAGGGGGCCAGTCTGTCAGGGGGTGGCGTCGTTGGATCGTATTCCGGCCAATCGGTTACCAACAGGGGTGGCAGATCTTCGGCGTGCCATACTCTACGGGAGATCGGCGGGGAGGAGAAAAGTTTTTTCCAAAGACTCTGTTTTCCCGGGGCGGCCAGGCCCCCAAAAATTTCCATGAGCAGCCCTTTGCCGACGCCGGTTCCTCCGAGGACCAACAGCCGGAGAGGTTCTTCTTCTCCAGGAGCGGTTTGGGCGGCCTGCTGGAGTTGTCGGCGTGCGTCTCGGCTGGGCGGCAACCGGTCCGATTCTTCCTCCAACATTACCTTGCCGCTGTAAAGTTGGATGGCGTATCGTCCCGTTTGCCGCACACAGAAACTGATCACCCCCTCCTTCAACTCTTCGGTCGTCGAGGTCTGGACTTGGCCCAGGGCGGCGTCCCGGACCTCTCGGACCAGTGCAGCGGCCGGATTGGTCGCCAGTTGCGAGACCCGATAGGCGCCGTAGAACCAACGGTAGAATCGTTGGAACCAGGCGGCCAGTCGGCTTAGTTTGTAGAAGTCGTGCAGAGTCAGCCAATGCGAGCCGGGCGCCCGTTCGAGCAGGGTCCGCCGGAGGTCCGCCGCCACCCGTTCCACAATCCGCAGCACATGGGGAGCAGGGATTTCCAGTTCCGGGCGATCCGATTCTGGCCGATAGTGCTGGGCCACGGTGGCCAATACTTCATAAAAGGCCTGGAGCAGCGCTTCGGGTTGATCCAGGGGCAGATTGCTTTGTTGGAGCCGGGCCGCCAAACGTTCGACTTTTTCCCAGGCCGCTTGATCTTGAGGGGTCCATCGGGGATCGGGCCGTACGAGCACTCCCCAGGTGTCCCGGCTGGATTGGCGGAGCCATTGGGCCAACAACCAACCCACCAACGAAACGGCGCCGGTCAAGCCTAACCACGGCCAAAGCCAACCTTCCTGCCACAACCACCAAGAACCGGCCGCCGCCAGCAGCAGGCTGGGAAGCACCCAAAGCAGTCCTACCAGCAACCAACCGCACCGCACCAATCGGCCGCCCCATTTGGTTTGGGCCGGAACTTGGGACGGCAGATCAGCCTCCGGAGGCTCGGTCGGCTTGGCCTGCGCCGTCGCTTTGCCTTCTGCTTCTTTGGCCGACTGGTTGCTCTTCGCCTTCTTCCACCACATCCCCCACTCCCAAATCACCGAAACGGATTGCGACCGTTCGCCCCGGCCTGCCCCAGCCGATCCGACGACCCTTGAGGATGACGAATGGCACTTCCACCGAGCGGAGGAATGGATCCGCCTCCTATCTTCTGCGGCGTAGGCAGCGGATGGATTACTTCTGGCCCAAAGGCGGCGGGGGCGCCCGGTCGGCCAGCGTCTTTTCGATCAGGGCATAAATTCGCTCTGGATCGGCCATTCGGCCCATGCCAACCATGCCGCAACTGAGATACCCCTGTTCTGGCCCGATCAGGAGGAAGCCGTCTTGCTCCAATTGGCGGACGTTCCGCTGGACAGACGGTTTTTTCCACATCCGTTCGTTCATCGCCGGCGCTAAAATCACCGGGCCTTCAAAGGCCAACAGGACCGTGCTGAGCAGGTCATCGGCCAATCCCCAAGCCGCCTTGGCCAGTACGTTCGCGGTGGCGGGGGCAATGCACAATAGTTCCGCCTGGTTGGCCGAGTCCAGATGCGGATGCGAGCCGGGACCGAACAGTTTCCACCGGACCCTCCGACCCGTGAGGGCTTCGAACGTCTTCGGTGCGACCAGTTGGGTTGCGGATCGGGTCATAATGACCGAAACGCCGGCGCCAGCCTGGACGAGCCGACTGACCAAAGCCGCTGTCTTATAAGCGGCAATCCCGCCGCTCACACCGATGAGGATTTCTCGGCCTTGTAGCATGATTTCCCCTGGGGAAGAGGAAGGGGCCTTCCCGCACGCGCCGGGAGGGCGCATGGGATTCGGGAGAGATGTTCCCGTTGGTTAAATCTGGTCAAATCCCAACTCCGGAGGACCGAACGGTTCCTCAGGCGTCCGTATTCGGACGTTTTGTTCCATGTCCAGATAAATTTTGTCCTGGAGTATCTCTTGAATCACGATTTTCATCATCCGTTCGGTGCTTTCCGGCTTCGTTCGGTCAGGAGGCGATTCTTTCGTCTGATCCGAAGGCCCTACATCCACCAAGGGACGAGCACCGTTCATCAGCGCCACCATCCGCTTTTGCATCAAGGTGGAAAGCTTAAACCGCCCTCCCACTTTTTTGATAATTTCGTCGTCCATCAACTCTTCTAACATAGCCATTTCACCCCTTGCAAGGTTACTGAGCGAAAACCGGAAATTCCACGCCAGACGTATTTTTTATTATATCCCCTATTATATCCCAAAAGTCTCCGCGACTCGACAAGCAAGCGATTCAGCGGACATTCTGGTTTAATATCTCCAGTATCTCCTGGGCGGCGCGGTCGGGATCGTCATTGACCACCCGATAACGATACCGACTGGCCAAGGCCAACTCCTCCTTCGCCCGCGCTAAGCGCTCTTGGATGGATCGTTCGGTTTCGGTGCCCCGCCGCCGAAGCCGACGTTCTAATTCCTCCTCCGACGGCGGTAAAAGGAAAATGGTAACCGCCTCCGGAAATCGTTCCGCCAGGGTCATGGCCCCTTGCACGTCGATGGCCAACAGGACCCAACCATCCTTTTTCAATCGTTCGGCCACATCCGCGGCCAACGTGCCATACCAATGGCCCGTGGCAAATACCTGAAAACACTCTAAGAAAGCCCCTTCGGCCCGCCGACGGGCAAACTCCTCGGGGTGCAGAAAGTAATAATCGACCCCATCTTTTTCCCCTGGTCGGGGGGGGCGGGTGGTGGCGGTTACACTCCGCTCGACCCGCCCCGGAGCAGCCTGCACCAGCCGGTCCACCACCGTGTTCTTCCCTACCCCAGACGGCCCGGAAATGATCACCAATCTCCCGCCAGGCATTTTCTCATCCGAATCGCTCTTGCCGCCCTGGGCTTTTTCGTTCTTTTGCTCCCGCCGACTTCCCTTCCAGAGGCCGGCGACTCCGATCCTCGGTATCCGTGGAGGGCCGCTCTCCGATCCTCCCGGTGGGATCACTGAAGGTTCTGCACCATCTCTCGAATCCGTTCGATGGCGCCTTTCAGATAGATCACGTCGTTGACGATCTGTACGTCGTTGGCCTTGGAGCCGATGGTGTTGGCTTCTCGAAACATCTCCTGGGTGAGGAAATCGAGCTTTCGGCCCACCCCTTCCGGATGCGCCTCCGGATGTTCGACGCACTGGACCAGTTGGTCAATATGACTGCGGAGCCGCACGAGTTCTTCGGCAATATCGCTTCGCTCGGCAAAAAGGGCCGTTTCGCGTACCAAGTCCCCCGGCTGGAGGGTTATCTGATACTCCTGGAGCAAGTTCTCTATCCGCTCCTGAAGCCGACAGCGATACTGATCTACGACCAGAGGGGCGCGTTGGGCAATCCGCTCCACCGCCTCCCGAAGTTGCTGCGCCTGAAGCCGAAGGTCCTGGCCCATCGCACGCCCTTCTTCGGCCCGCATCCGATCCAATCGGTCCAGCGCCTCCTCCAGCGCTTCGCGGATCATAGGCCAATCGTGGTTCAGCGACTCCTGTTCGTTGAGTTCTTCGTAGATCACCCCGGGCAGCCCCAGCAAAACGCTGAACGAAATCGGTTCTGGCTGGTTCCAGGCCGTCCGGACGGCCTCCAACTGCCGACGATACGAGTCTAACACCTTGAGGTCGATACGATACCTTTCCGACGCCGCCCGCTGCTGGATCCGCAAATCCACATACACGGTCCCCCGACGGATACGCCGCCGAACCACCGATTCCACCAGAGGTTCCAAACCGCTGTATCCGTCCGAGGTCCGCAACTGAATCTTTAAGTAACGATGGTTCACACTGCGGACTTCCACCGCAATGCTCAGCCGATCCAGGTGGCGGTACGTCTGGCCAAAACCCGTCATACTCAACAACAAAGCCGCCACCCTCCTATAAAAAACAGTCTCTTTCCCGTGCGGCGGAACCAGAAAACATCGCTCCCCTTGAAAATCCCCGCTTATCGGGCTGCTGGGGAAGACTCTCCGCCGCTAGAACCAGGAGTGGACGAATCCGGTTGCCCACTCTCTTGGGAACCGCTCGGAGAAGGCGTTCCCTCTTGTTGGGTCGATTGCGTCTGGTTGCTTGCGCCCGTCTCTCCTAAGAGTTCTTCCTGGGTACCCAGGACCCGAATAGACACCAGACACAGCACAATCCAAAAGGCGACCACGCCGATGGTAATTCGCGTGAACAGGTCGCCGGCTTTGGCGCCGAAAGCGCTTTGGCCGCCGGGGCCGCCAAACACCCCAGCCAATCCCCCACCCCGTCCTCGCTGGACCAAAATCAGCAAAATCAAAAAAATGGCGGTTACAAACAGCAAGAAGCTCAGCAGTGCTTCGACCATGGGTTACCTTCCTCCGCTGGGCTGGCCTTTTTTCATCCCGGCGATGATGGCCAGGAATTGGTCGGCCTTCAGGCTGGCGCCGCCGACCAGGGCGCCGTCGATATCCGGCTGGCTGAAAAGTTCTCCGGCATTGTCGGGCTTTACACTCCCGCCGTATTGGATCACCACCTGTTGGCTAATCTCTGTATTGTATCGTTGGGCGATCAATTTGCGAAGTTCAAGATGGACCTCTTCCGCCTGATGGGGGGTAGCAACCTTCCCCGTTCCGATGGCCCAGACCGGCTCATAGGCAATGACCGTCTGCTGCATCTGCTCGGCCGTCAGGTCGGCCAACGAACCTTCAAATTGCCGACGGATGACTTGCAGGGTTTGCCCCGCCTCCCGTTCGGCCAACTGTTCCCCTACACACACAATCGGACGTAAACCTGCCTTGAACGCCGCATGGACCTTTTTATTGATAAACTCGTCCTTTTCCCCAAACCATTGCCGACGTTCGCTATGGCCCAAAATCACATACCGACATCCTAAATCGCTAAGCATGGGCGGGCTGATTTCGCCCGTAAACGCCCCGCTGGATTCGGGATACATGTTCTGGGCGCCCAAGGCCACCCTAGACCCGGCAATTGCCCGCCCCACCGCCTCCAAATAGACAAACGGCGGACACACCGCTATATCCACGTGGGGAAAATTCTCGGCTTTTTGAGCCACTGCCTCGGCCAGAGCGATTGCCTCGGCCCGAGTGAGATGCATCTTCCAATTGCCGGCAATGAATGGACGTCGCATTGGCTGATCCCTCCTTCTGAGGTATTTTGTTTGCCATCTTGGTAGGGAAAATCTAAAAGCTGCTCAAAACCTGTCCGGTACCCCTTGGGCACAGAAAACCTTTATTATTTTTCAAAATGGCTCGTTTGCCTATAGGGGGAGAAGGATTTTTCTTGAGAAAAGCCGGATCGCCGGTGGTACCTGCTCTCTGTTTGAACCGGTTCGGAGAAGGATTTTTGGTACTTATTTTCTTCCTAGAGTGCTCATTTTTCCCATTTTAATAACCTTGAATAACCTATTGTGTAACATCTTTGGGGATTTCGGCAACATTATGGAAGAAGGGCCGTAAACCTGTTAAGCATACCGTGTAGTAACCCCGTCTTTTAGACTGGCTTGAGCGTCCAGGGACCAGAAACCTACCGTCTGACAGACGGTGCTACCTACAAAAGGGGTACGTACCTATTTCGGTCCTCCAAGGCCGAGGTTTTTGTCCCATTCGCGCAAGCGGAAATGTGAGAACCCCCTCTGGAGAAAATACGTAAACGGATAGCAACGGAGTAACAGAGGGAGCCGATTCCTGCCTATCTTTACCTTTCTTTGAAGGAGGTGGATCGATGAGGCTGAAGGCACTACCTAAAACCCCTAAAGCGTGGGGTGGTGTTTTGGGAACCTTGGGGTTTGTTGGTCTTTTGGTTTGGGGACTGGTTGGCTGGCATCATGCGGGGGCTGAGCCGACCGGGTTGGCCTTGCAAGCGCCCTCGGCGCGAGAAGGGTCGAATTACGCGGAAAGTCTTTCCCGGGCGTTTCGAGAAGCTGCGGAAAAGAGCCTTCCCGCCGTGGTGATGATCCGGACGTTGCCAGCGGAACAGCCGCCTGCCCGCCGGCGGATGCCGCCGGATATGGGGGAGGAATTGCCCTTTGACGACGAGGAGGGACCCTTTGGCGATCTATTCCGAATGCACCCGGAACTGCGTCGTTTCTTCCGGGACATGCCCCAGACGCCCATGATTCCTCAACCGATGCCCGAGGGCGTAGGGAGCGGCGTGATCATTGATCCGGCGGGCCTCATCCTGACCAATAATCATGTGGTTCGAGAGGCCGGCAAAATCTTGGTCCGACTCCATGACGGTCGCGAGTTTGAGGCCAAGGAGGTCAAACGCGATCCGAAAACCGACCTGGCTATTGTCCGGATCGAAGCGAAAAATCTCCCCGCCGCTCCGCTAGGCGATAGCGAGAAGGTCCAAGTGGGCGATTGGGTGTTGGCCCTTGGACAGCCTTTCGGTTTGGAAGGGACCGTAACCGCCGGCATCATCAGCGCGAAGGGCCGGGGCTTGGGCATTGCCCCGCGGGAAAACTTCCTGCAAACGGACGCCGCCATCAATCCCGGCAATAGCGGCGGTCCGCTGGTGAATTTGAACGGCGAAGTGGTGGGAATCAACACGGCCATTACTACCCGGTCCGGCGGATATCAAGGCGTAGGGTTTGCCGTGCCGATCAACCTGGCCAAATGGGTCGCCCACCAGTTGATCCAGAAAGGTAAAGTCGAACGGGCCTATTTGGGGGTGGCTATTCAAATGTTGACTCCTCCATTGGCCGAGCAGTTCGGCCTCCAAGTCCAGGAAGGAGTGGTCGTTACCGACGTTTTCCCCAATACGCCCGGCGAAGCCGCAGGACTCAAACCGGGCGATGTCATCCTGGAGTTTGCCGGTACCAAAGTCTCCAAACCAGCCGAACTCCAAGAGATTGTCGAACGATGCCCCATCAACAGTCAACAGACGATGACCGTCCTGCGCGACGGGAAACGAATCCCTCTGCAGGTTACCGTCCGCGAACAACCGGAAGAGTTCGGTCTTACCCGCGGCCGGCTCCGCACGCCTGGTCCAGGGCCGGATCGCGGCGGCTCGGTCGAAGACCTCGGGTTGCAGTTAGAACCCCTCCGGCCTGAAGTGGCCCGACAATTAGGGCTGGATTTTACGGAGGGCCTCGTGATTACCCAGGTTCACCCCAATAGTGTGGCTGCCTTGGCTGGTCTGGAAACCGGCGAAGTCATCGTCCAGGTGAACCGACTCCCTGTAAAGACGATGGAGGACTTCCGGAAAGCTCTGGAAAAATCTCCTTTGGACAAGGGCGTGTTGCTCTTGGTGCGAACAGCCCGCGGCGCCCGCTTTGTGGTCCTAAAGTCCGCTTCCGGCGCCCGATAAATCCTCTGGGCCAATCCCCAGGGCCAATCCCCAGGGAACCACCAATCGCCCATGAAGGGCTGGGGGCATGTCCCCCAAGGGGCCTAGGGGGGATTCCCAGGGCTGCCAGGCGATGCCGGGTGGCAACTTCCAGGCTATCGCCTTTTTATGCGGAAGCGGTTTTCTACCCAAACGGCCGGTACTGCAAGGTATCGGCTGTTTTTGTTGAAGAGCATGGATGCCGCCTTAGAGGGGGGATTGAATCTCTCGAAACTACTGTTTTTTGGGCGTGTTGGACTCCGTAAGACATTAAATTAGGGTATTTATGCCTCCACTTATGGGTGGTTCGGGGGGAAAAATTCCCCTCTTTCGTTTGGATCGGGTTGCCTTGGAGACTCAAAAAACCTATATTAAAGTTGACACTCATAAAAGATAAAACCCGAGCGAAAAGCGAATACCCACCTCTGCGGAGCTTTTCTCCAGGGCAGTCATAGGAATCTTGGTTTCCACGGAGGAGGCGGGGGCCTCCATCTCCGCAAGCACCTGGAGAATTTATTTTTTTGCCTTCCGGAGGGCGGGGCGATTGGGCAAGGCAGAAGGTACGTAGCGTCTGCCGCCACGGGAAGAAAAAAAACAAAGGGTTGCTGGGATACAGGGGAATCTTTCCTGCCTCGGCTAATCCGGAAATCAATCAACAAAGGAGGATGTGTTTCGATGCGGATTGCGGTCGGAAGCGATCACCGAGGGGTGCATCTGCGGGAGAAGATTTTAGAGCTCCTCCACACCATGGGGCTGGAGACGATCGACGTCGGTACTCGAAGCGACGATCCTCCGGTCGATTATCCCGATGTGGCTGCGGAAGTGGCTAGTAGAGTCGCCCGCGGCGAGGTGGAGCGAGGAATCTTGATCTGCGGTACCGGACTGGGGATGGCGATCGTAGCCAACAAATTCCCCGGCGTCCGGGCTGCGCCCTGCCATGATCTATTGACCGCCGAAATCAGCCGACGCCATAACGATACCAATATCCTCTGCCTTTCCGGCGATATGCTAGGGGACCGGTTGGTCGATGCCTTGGTGGAAGTATGGATCAAGACGGAGTTTGAAGGGGGCCGACATGCGCGTCGGTTAGAAAAAATTCAGCGTCTGGAACATTGCAACGGACACCACGGCACTCCTGCCGCTCAACATCCTGTCGCATCTCCGCCGCCAGCTTCTTGAACTTCGAAAGCCCCAAGGCCCTCTCTACGCTAGGTCCCGATCTTCGAACAGAAGCAGCGCCAGCAGCATCGCGGCCGTGCAGTAGATCAGACTATAGACGCCCGCCAAGAGCAGATAAACAACCGGCACTGTTTGGCCGGTGGAGATGGCCCCCTCCATCGTGAAGTTTTCCAACACCGGCAGCACTGCGGATAACAAGTTCGCTACAAACACGACGATCTCCAATTTGCCGACCGCCGAGACCGCCAAAAGCGGCGTCAGATGGCCCAGCATATAGATGGCCGTGCAGATCATCATGTTCGGCACCATCGACAGCCGGGTCGAAATGGCCGTCGAAATGGCCGCCAAAATGGCCGTCTCCAAAAGCCCCAAGACTAGTCCCGGCGAGGCTTGGAGCATTTCGTCGCGGCATTCGGTCCATTTGGGTTCCGGTTTGGCGGTCTCCCGGGCGTCGTATTGCACCTTGTACGAGACGCTGGCCAAAAACATCATCCCCAGAAGCAGGAAAAAGAGCATCCCCAACCATAAAATGCCTAAGAATTTGCCGATGATCACCTGCCGACGGCCAATCGGCTTGGAGAGCAAGGTCAGGGCGGTTCGGCTTTCGATTTCCGAGGCAATGGAGACGCTAGCGCTCCAAAGGACCAGGATGATCGCCAGCACCCGAATCAGCGTCAGTCCGCTGTCTTTGAGCATCTTCACGTCTTCGCCGAACGTGTTGTATGGAATAAAGGGAAACAGCACGATGCCAAAGGCCCCGATCAGAAGCAGGACCAAAAAGACCGGCTGATGGAGCACTTCTTTAGCGGTGGTCCGGGCAACGGCCCAAATCTTCGGCATAGTCCAGCGCACTAGCAGGTTCAGCGCCCAGAAGACCACGGCCACGGCAGCACCGCCCAAGACCACCAACCATAACGGTTGCATCCAGGTGGGTAACCTGTCGAAGATCGGCTGAAACCAACTTTCGCTCATCGCACGTAATCCTCAGAGTACCCTTCTCGGGGGGGCAACCCACTGCATAGGAGCTGGGAGTATTGTTGAATTGGAAAACCTATCCCCTTTTGGGGATATTTTATCCTACGGAAAAGTATCCCATGGAGTTCAGAAGTCTGGGCCAAAGGGGGGCCCGCCTCTCGTCAGGCCATGATTCCCGCTTACGCGGGAATGACAATTCTGGGCACATTGCGCCCTAAAATAAGCCTCCTTGGCATTCGGCTAAAATGTTACATGCTTTGTAGTATAATCATGCCTCCCCAAAGAACCAGCAACGCCTAAAAATGGAGTTTTTGGTTCCCGAAAATTCATAAATTGGGCGTTTATGGCGCCAATTCTGCGCCGGGGCGGATGCTAATCTCCCGCGTAACACCGACTGTCAAGCCGGCGGTAGCTCAGGCTAGACAGCCTAAGTTACGGTCTTCAGGATTAAAACCGGATTTCAAACCCCTGGAATTCTCCGGTAGCAGCCGTCCGCTTTCGTGTGATTCTTCCAATATGCCGGCCCATGACCGATTGGATCGCCTGAAGCATTCGGTCCATTTCTTCCGGCAGCCCTTCCAGGACGACCTGCACTCGGCCATCGGGCAGGTTGCGCACATAGCCAGTTACGGCAAATTGGGCGGCGATCCGCCGGGTCGTATATCGAAACCCCACCCCCTGCACGTGCCCCTCGTAATATATCTCCCATCGCTCCGGCAAATGGGGCTGAGGCTCAAGCTCTCCCATGGTAACACCGTCTCCAACAGCCGGTCTAGCGGGGTCCCGGCGGGATCTCTTTGTTCTGGACGCCCTACCCCGGCCAAACGGCCAAAACCTTATTACTCACTATACCAACGGCACAAGCCAGCAGGCCAGTAGGCTCACCAGGAACCCGCTTGTCCCAATGACGGCTAAAAGCACGGTCCAGGTGCGTAGGCTTTCCCCCTCGGTCAGGCCGCCCATCTTCGTAAAAATCCAAAAACCGCTGTCGTTCATCCAAGACCCTACGAGCGAGCCAGAAGCAATCGTGGCGGCCAAATAGACCGGATGAAACCCTAGCGTCTCGGCGCTAGCGCCCAGAGCGGCGAACATGTTGGCCGTGGTCATGATCGCCACGGTGCTGGACCCCTGAGCGATTTTCAGCAGCGATGCGGTCAGAAAGGCCACGGCCAGCGTGCCGGTAGGAGGCAGCGTGCCGTGGGGGAAGAGCTGTTGGACGGCTTCTTTCAGGCCGCTTTGGCCCAGCATGGCCCCAAACGCCCCGCCCGCACTGGTAATCAGAATAATCACCCCGGCGCTGGTCAGGGCCTCTTCACAGGCGCCGGCCACTTGCCGAAGGCTCCAGCCCCGATACACCATCACCGTGCCCAGGGCAATTACCGCCGACACGAGCAGGGCAAAATTGGCATCGCCGATCAGTTTGGCCAGTTGAGAAACTTGGTCGGCAAAAGTTTGTGGCGGTGTTTCTGGCTGCTGAACCGATTGGAGGCCATTTGCCTCTCCCGCAAGGGGGAGAGGGGTGGAGGCCCCCTCACCCGGCCTGCTTCGCAGGCCACCCTCTCCCGCAGAGGGGAGAGGGTGGATATTCGCCTCTCCCCTGGCGGGAGAGGCCGGCTGAGCGGAAGGCGAAGCCGGGTGAGGGGGCTGGAGAACGGAAACCTTCTGGGCCCCGGCCCACAGGTTGGCTGCCGTCTGCGTAGAAATAAGTACCACCGGCAAAAGCACCGGCAATAGGGCTAGCCACAGCGGCGGCAATCGCTCCGGCGGTTGTTGCCCGGCCGACGGCTCCTCGGCCAAAATCCGCATGGGGATCGGCATCCACCGATTCATCAGATGGCAGACCCGCATCGCCAGCACCGCCACCGGAATGCCCAAAATCACGCCCACCAGGATCATAACGCCTAGATCAATCTTTAAGCACGGCGCCATGTACAACGGCCCAGGCGTAGGCGGAACTAGGGTATGGGTGATCACGCCGCCGGCGGCAATGGCCGTCAGATATAAAAGGTAGTTTTTCCGCGTCTGCCGCCACAAGGAATACGCCAACGGCACCAGAAGATAAAACACGGTATCGAAAAAGACCGGAACGGCCAGGATAAAACCGCTGGCACATAAGGCAGCCGCCGCCCGATTGGGGCCGAAAAGCCGAAGGGCGCTTCGCACGATCTGGTCGGCCGCACCGCTTTCGAGCATCGCTTTTCCGACCAAGGCGGCCATAGCAATCACAATGCCGATCTTGGCCGCTGTCGTGCCGAAGGCCTCGGCCACCCGGGTCATCTTTTCCGCGGTGGCCCCAGGAGCCAGGAGGCTTACCACCATCGCCGAGATAATCAGGGCGGCAAACGCATGAACCCGGCCCAACACCATCAGGCCCAACACCGTAGCCAATCCGACGGCCAAAATCAGCCAAGGAGAAATCGCCATCAGTTGCTCCCCTCTTCCGCCTCAAGCGAAGATGTCCCGCCGGTAGCGCCTGTTGAAGGCCCATTTTCTCCCACCAACTGCTTGCTGGCAAGTCTGGCTTCTGCTAGCAAAAGGGCCCTAGAAAGCTCGGAAGACTTTTAAGGACCATTTGCCCCCTCTAAAAGAGGGGCATGGCCGGACTATTGCTAAATCTAATGCTAAATCCTTGACTTCCCCGGAAGGCTTAACCATACTATAAAAACTGGAAAAAAGGGCTGGTTGGTAGCAACAGGGGTTTTCTTAACCATTCCAAGGGTTTCTCTGTCTTCACTACGCTTCTTCAATAGCGATTCAGTACCAATGAAACCAGTGCCAAAGAAATTTTCCGGATCCAAAGCGCAGTCGCTGTGGTTGAGAAAAGAGGAGGGGGGCCGTTCCACCTGTAAACTAAAGGTTAGTCTTTCGGAGGGGTTTGCCATGCAAGCTATTATCCACGCTGTCAGGCCGGTCATGCTGGTGGGTATGGTGTTGGGGATGGGGGTGATTTGCTCCACGGAGGCCCAGGCCGCCTTAATGGCCTATTGGACCTTCGACGATGGCACCGGCACGACGCTCACAGACAACTCCGGCCGGGGCAACAACGGTACATTGTCCGGGACCACCCTACCCCAGTGGGTTGCAGGCCACAGCGGCCGACCGGGCGACTACGCCCTGCAGTTTACCGGAAGCCCCGTGCGAAATGACCCTAACTCGCCCCATGTGTATTTGGGCAATTTGTTGGATCTTACGATCACCGGTGATCAGACGATCTCCATGTGGGTTTATCCGACCGACTTTTCTGTGAGACGGAACCCGTATGCCAAAGCCTATGGCGGCTCGGGCACACTGACCCAGGAGACTTCCGGCCAGATAACGTACTACTACGGTACCGCAGGCGGAAATGCATCTCCCTACCAAGGAGTAGGATCAGGCACAGCACTTACGCCAAATCAGTGGAACCATATCGCCGTGGTTCGGGATTTGACCAACAATCAGATCCGTTGGTACGTCAATGGCGTGCGTACTGCTACTGTTACGGCGTCTTATAATCCAGCCGCAGCAGACAACCTGCCGGCCTATATTGGGCGGGGCTATGAGTACAATTACCAGGGTCGGATCGACGAGACGGCCATTTTCAACGAGGCATTGCAGGAGGTGCATGTCAAGGCGATTGCCTCCGGCGAGCTGAGTCCGCTGACGATGATGCACTATCGGTCGATTCGGCAGGACTGGTTGGAAGGCTGGGGGTATCGGCAGCCGATCGTCATTAAAAAAGACGCCGCCCAGACAAACCTGACCGGGTTTCCTGTACCGATTAAGTTGACTGATCCGAGCAACAAAGTGTTTGCGATGAGTCAGTCGCCACAAGGATATGATATTGTGTTTACGGCGGCCGATGGCAAAACAGTTCTACCGTTTGAACTGGAATACTTCAGCAAAGAGCCGGGTTCTGAACAACTTTACGCCTGGGTCAAAACCAATTTGTCCAGCACGGAGGATACCACGATTTACATGTACTACGGCGGCCCCGGCAAAGTAAACCTTAGCTACAAAGAGACTTGGGACACCAACTTCCGCATTGTTCAGCACATGGAAGAGTCGGCCGGCGCCACTACGTTTACCGACTCGACCAGCCGAAACCGCAATATGACCGCCCCCAACGGCGCAACGGCCGGGGATCCTGGCGTCTTTTACCAGGCGGTAAGCCTGGGCGGGTACGCCAACCCGCAATATCTCCGGGCAACCGGCGATTCGGTCCCCGGCACCAGTAGCCTGACCATCGAAGGCTGGGCCAAAATCATCGACGACGATAGCAACCAAAATCAGTATCCCTTTGCGATTAGCTTCCGGGCAGCCGTTCGGAGCATGATCAGCGGCAGTCCCCGCTTTGGCTTCATCTGGCGGTATTCCGACGGCACTTCTGGCGAGTGGAATACCAGTCCATCTTTAAACGTGGCTGACGGCAAATGGCACTATATGGTCCAGGTCTATGACGCCAGCCAGCAGAAGATGTATCTGTATCTGGACGGACAACTGATAAGCCCGGCGATGGACGTTACCAAAACATTGGCTTCCAGTAATGATTATTACGTGGGGACCTGGGAAAGCGGCTACGGTTGGGTGGCGGGCACGTTTGACGAGTTTCGGATTTCGGACCTGGCGCGGTCGCCGGCCTGGATCCGGGCCAATTGGCTGCTGATGACCGATCCGGAAAGCTATCTCCTGTTTGGCGCCCAGCAATATGTGCCGGAACCGGCTACAGGCAGTTTGGCCCTGTTGGCCTTGGCAGGATTGGTCGGGCTTATCTGGCGCAAAAAGGCGCACAGCAGCTTCCAAGAACAGGAAACCGGTTAGCCGGGGCGGACGGCGTTTGGTTTGGAAAGGGCCTCCCGCAAAAGCTGATTTGGCGGCCCCCCGTGGTTCCTTGCGAACGCCCCCTGGGTCAACTCCAGCGGGTGGGCACGATTTTTCCAGGGGACGTTTCGGCGGGAAGATGCGGCGAGGGCGGCCTGGCTGAAGGGATTGCCTGGTTGTTTGAAAGGTCATTTGCAGAGGAAACCGCGCCGGCGCCATTGGCCTGGCTGGGGACCATCGGGCCGATGTCCATATTTTCCCCAAAATAGCACTGGCGGGCTTCCGGGTTGGCCAGCACCTCGGCTGGCGTCCCGGCACAAAGCACTTTCCCGGCCCGGATCACATAACTGCGGTCGGTGATCTGAAGCGTTTCCCGCACCTGGTGGTCGGTAATCAGGATGGCAATGCCGCCGGATCGCAATTGCCGGATGATTTGCTGGATGCTGGCCACGGTAACCGGGTCGATGCCGCTGAACGGCTCATCAAGCATGATGATTTTCGGATTAGAGACCAAGGCGCGGGCGATTTCCAACCGTCGCTTTTCACCGCCGGAAAGCGAGCCGGCGTAACTTTTTCGCAGCCGGGCGATGTCGAACATTTCTAGCAGCTCTTCGCAGCGGCGTCGGCGGGTGCGGCGGTCCATGCCCAACAGTTCCATCACGCCCAGCAGGTTTTGCTCCACGGTGAGTTTTCGGAAGATGCTCATCTCTTGCGGCAGGTAGCCCATGCCGCCTTCCCTCGCCCGGCGGTACATGGGCCAATCGGTTACCTCCACGCCGTCCAGGAACACCCGGCCAGCGTTCGGCTCGATCAGGCCGCAGGTCATCCGGAAGCTGGTGGTTTTCCCAGCGCCGTTGGGGCCCAAAAGACCGACAATTTCTCCCCGATCGACGCAGAAATCCACACCATCGACGACCCGTCGGCTTCCGTAGATTTTTACCAGACCTTGGACTTCTAAGATCGGCATGGCAACGGCTTCCGTGCAAGAAGAACAACAACTCCTTGGGGATGGATTTTGCCCCTAGACCAGCGACTATCGGATCAACCGCATTCGACCGAAGTTGGGAAACAGCGGAAACGGGATATTGGTTCCCGGGATGCGATCCCAGGCGTGCGGCCAATAGATCAGCAGGGCCTTGCCCAGCAGGAGGTCTCGGCTCACATAGTATTCAAAGCCGTCTTGTTCCCAGAGTCGGCTATCTCGGCTTCGGGGACTATTATCGCCCAGAACCAAAAATTGGTCTTTGTCCAAACGGAACTCGACTTGGCGGAGATACAAAAAGGCGTCCCACTGTTGGGGCGAGGAAAGAAACTCCACGACGGTTTCCGCCGTTGCCGGTCGATAGGGGCTGCGCCAAGGCTCGAAATCGGAGATGGCCGGTCCGGTTTGGCCGCGCTCGGCGATGTAATAGACATCCCGGAATATCTTCAAATGCCGGACGGTCAACACGGCGCCGTCGGCGGCGGCAACGCCGACCGGCGCCAAGTCGGCCTCCTGGGGACGACGATTGTTCAGTTCCGGATAGGCGGTCGGAGCGTCGAACGAGATCAATCGGCCGTTCACCCAAAGCAGCAATTGATCGTCGATATTGGCGAAACGAAGCCGATACTTGCCCGGTCCGCGCACCGGAGTTTTCCCTCGGGGTTGGAAGTCCGGAAGGCCGTCGATGCGGATCGCGGCGTCGCCGCTGGCCAACTCCAGATGGCATTGCATGCGCCAGCCGCCTTCGACCAATTCCAACACCAGCCGACCACCGGGACTTTCCACCTCCACCTCACACTCCACAGCCAGATCGCCCACCCAATGGAGGCCGAGATTTTCAATCTCCGGCCCAGGATGCTGCCGGTAGGCGCTTCGATCGCGGTTGGTATTATAGGCGGCGAAATCGGAGATCAGTTGCGGTTTGGGGGCGGGTTTGGTTCGGCCCATCTGCTGCCAATCTTGATAGCTGGGCACGAGATGCTGATAACGGAGCCAAACCTCGCCCTCCCGGCTGCCGTCGGTCCGATAGGAACGGAAATCGTCGCTTGCTTGCCAGCCGCCCCGCAGAACGCCCGACGAACCGGACCAGTTCTGCCAGCGGGGCGGCCAACCCTGGGCGATCATCTCCGGGACGATGTAGTCGTTGTCATAGACCGGTTGCAACATGGCCAGCACCTTATCGGGCGGCTTCCGAGCGATCTGAAACTCTGTTTCTTCCGACCGCCGTACATACACGTCCCCATGCCAGATGCGGATCGTTTCACCCGGCAGGCCGATGATCCGTTTGATGTAGTTGGTGGCGGCTGCCCCGGGATACTTGAAGACGGCCACATCCCACCGCTGGGGATCGGAAAACTGATACGCAAACTTATTTACGATAATCCGATCTCCCTTGAACGACCGGTGTTTGTCCGGACCGGCCTCCACAGGATATCGACACATCGGACAGGTGCAGGCCACCACGTCAAAGGCCGGCCCCCGATAACTGCCCGTACTGGTTACCTCATCGCTGGCCGACGCCTGAAAACTATAGCCGCAATTCGGACAGGTTAAATCTTTATGTCGGCCCATCAACGTCGGGGCCATCGAACCGGTAGGGATGACAAAGGCCTCGGCTTCAAAGGTGCGAAACAAAAACGCTAGCACAAAGGCAATCACCACCGATTCGACAATCTCCCGCACCGCAGCGCCAGAGGGCAGATGCTTGGCCAACCCCTCCGGCTGCACCTCCGCCGCGGGAGATGTTCCTGAAGCCTTTTCCTTCTGAGGGAAAACAGGTTTTACGCCGACAGTCTTTTTCGATCCCATAGCGAGTACAACGTTCCTAGTTCATTTTTGGGGCCAGCTCGCCCCTTTGGCCATTGGTATCTACACAAGTCGGTAGCGCCGAGGAGGAAACCCCATCCGCCTTCGCCCTAGCCTCTCGACGAGGGATAAGGATAGGCCCACGGCATTCGGCTGAAATGGTACTAATTACGAAAATTCCTTCACTCGGCGGAATGTTACAAAACTTTCTATATCTACCTATTCTACGGCATCCCCAGCCGGTGGGGAAATGCTTTCCCTAAAAATTAGGGACTCTCTCTGAAAGCCTGGGGGACTGGCCCGAACGCCTTGTTTTTTTCCCGACGAAACTCCCAAAAATGGAACCAAAAATATACCCGATTCCGTGGAAGCGGGAAATTGGGAAAAGATACCTATTGGTAAGACTAACAGAGAAAATGGAGAAAATACAAAAAATACACAGAGTTTACCGACCCCACTTGAAGTTACTTTCCAAATGAATTAGGGTATAAAGTTTAGTACGACGACTTCTCCGGGGCCGGGATCGGCCTTTTTTTCCGATTGTTTTTTCTCGGCTCGTTTTACGAACCGACACCGCCCCCACTGAGGGAGCGGTGGAAACCCCCGGCAGTCTGTTTCCTGCCAATTTTCGGATGAGGGTCCCCGGTGGAGCGACTACCTGTTCCGAGCCACCCCCGCCAGGGGGTAGGTATAAGCCGAAAACAAAACAGAAACGTTGGCCTCAAGCGAGCCTTGGCGATGAGCGAACCGTATTTCCAACGTCTGTTTGCCGACCGAATCGGCGGTCCCAATTACGGAAAAGAGCAGAAAATCTATAAGTTCGAGAAGATTAAGCGGGCCAAACGCCGCGTCTTGGCCGAGCACCCGGAACGAGCACTGGTGGATTTCGGCATCGGCGAAAACGACGACATGGCCGACGAGTCCGTCCGACGCGTCATGGCCGAGGAAATCAACCGTCCAGAGAACCGCGGCTATGCGGACAACGGCATCTTTGCCTTCAAAGAAGCGGCGGCCCGGTTCATGAAGCGGGAGTTCGGCGTTGAACTCGACCCGGAGACCGAAATCAACCATGCGATCGGTACCAAACCGGCCTTGGCCATGCTGCCGGCCTGCTTCATCAATCCGGGCGACATTACCCTGATGACGGTCCCCGGCTATCCGGTGGCGGGCACGCATACGGAATACTACGGCGGTCAGGTATATAAACTGCCCCTTTTGCCGGAAAACGATTTCTTCCCCGATCTGGACAGCATCCCGGCCGAGGTCCGCCGACGGGCCAAACTGCTGGTGATCAATTATCCGAACAGCCCCACGGGCAAGACAGCCACCCGGGAGTTTTACGAGCGGGTGATCCGTTTTGCTCTGGAAAACGAGATTGTGGTTGTTCAGGACGCCGCCCATCTGATGCTGAGTTTTGATGGGCCGCCTTTGAGTTTTTTACAGATACCAGGGGCGAAAGAGGTGGGCGTGGAGGTGCATTCGCTGTCGAAGGGCTGGAACATGATCGGCTGGCGGATGGGCTGGGTGTGCGGCCATCCACGGATTGTCCGGGCCTTTGCCGATGTGAAGGACAATACAGATTCCGGCCAATTTATTGCGATCCAGAAGGCGGCCATTGCGGCGCTGGATAATCCAGAAATCCCACGCCGCACGCGGGCCAAGTACCATCGCCGATTGGAAAAGCTCGTGGTGATGCTCCGGCGATGCGGTTTCCAATGCCGGATGCCCGGCGGCACGTATTTTGTCTATGCGCCAGCGCCGAAAGGAGTGCAAGGCGGCCCGCGCTTTGCCAGCGCAGAAGAAGCCTGCCACTGGTTGATCCACGAGCTTTCCATTGTTACGGTTCCCTGGGATGACGCCGGGCCGTTCTTGCGGTTCTCGGTTACTTACGAAGCCCCCGACGAGGCGGCAGAAGACGCCCTCATGGCCCTGGCTGAACAGAGGTTCCAACAGGCTGGGCTTATCTTCTAATCTCCCAGTCGGCGGCGAACCTACAGGCGTCTCTCCTTCCCGTAACGAGGCAGAGGTGATTTTTTGCCGTCGTAGGAGATGCTACACTGGTCTATATACCTTCCATGCGAAAACGCTCGAAAACCTGAAGAAAGGGAGAACCCTATGTACTGCCGACTGCGAAGCCTAAAACGTGTAGGAATATGGTGCCTGGTTTTTTGGGGTTGTACTGCAATTTGGGGCGATCCCAAGAGGGAGGTCGGTTTGGCAGAGGCCGTTGCCGCCGCAGAAAAGGCAGAACCGTCGCCCGCAGCGGCCCAACCGTCTTCCGAGTCTCAATCGTCAGGCGCTTCGGCCTGCACGGAGCAGAGCGGGGAGAAAGAGGCGGTCGCCTTCTTGCGCAACCTGGGCGCAGCGATCAAAACCAACGCCCAGGGGCGAGTGGTTCTGGTCGATCTGGCAGGCGGCAAGGCCAGCGACGAGGCCGCCAAACGTCTGGCCGACTTGCCGGAACTGAAAAGCCTCCGTTGGACCGGACAGCAGGTTACCGATGCGACGGCCGAGGTGCTGGCGGGCTTACCGAAACTAACCGTGCTGAAACTGGACGAGACCCGGCTGAGCGATGCCGGATTGGCCCGGCTCAAAAAGTTATCCCGATTAGAAGAGCTTTATTTGGCGAAAACCCAGATCACCGACGCTGGTCTGGAACACATAGGCCAGATGGGCCGAGTGCGTCGGCTCCGGCTGAGCGAGACGAAGATCACCGGTTCCGGATTGGCCAAGCTCGCCGGCTTGCAGGAACTGATGGAATTGGATGTCAGTCGGACCGGCGTGGACGACGCTTCGTTGGCCGTCTTGACAAAGTTGCCGAAACTGACCCGCTTGAACCTCTATACCACGCCGATTACCGACGCTGGGTTGGAGCACCTGGCCCAGATGGCCCAGCTTGTCTGGCTTAATCTGGATAATACCCAAGTTACCGATGCCGGGTTGCCGAAATTGCAGGGGCTAAAAAATCTGGAGTTTCTCCATCTGGGGCGGACCCAGATTACCGACGCCGGGCTTGGCCCGCTGGCGGGGTTGAAACAACTCAAAACCCTCCATCTGACCAACACCCGTGTAACCGCCGAGGGCGCCGCCCGATTACAAACAGCGCTGCCCGAATGCAAAATCCTGGCCGGGGCTACCGGCGAGTCCAAACCATCCGGACAGCCCAAACCGACCGCATCTTCCAGCCCGCCGACTTCAGCCGCTCAGTCGCCCGGCCCGGCGGCAAAAGGGCTGAAAGTCCGGCTGGAATGCACGGTCCGGCAATACGACCCGACCAAACCGGACGGGGTGCTGGTGGGACTGGTGGAGAATCTCTCCGACAAGACGGTGGAGGTCCCGGCCGGTTACGACAGCGAACAGGTACTGCTTTGGGCCAAGGCGGAAGAACATCCCGCTGCAAGCGCCTATTGGGATCGGAGCCGACAGAAACCGACCATCCCAACGGTCCGTTTGGCCCCCGGAGAAAAACAGGAGTTTTTCCGTTGGCCGCTCCAGGAGGTGTTGGCGGATCGACATAAAACCTGGCGGGCCGACTATCAGGCCGGCAAACGTTTCCTCGTGTGGGATTGGGAAAATCACGCCCATCCGCCCTATTCGCCGATCTATCGGATGCGCGGCGACGCCTTCACGCCGAAGGCCGACTTCTGGTTGGTGCTTAAGCTCGGCGAGCAGACCTTCCCCTCTGAAAAGATCGCCCTGGAAGTGAAAATTCCTTCGGGTCCGTAGCCCAGCGCCCAACTCAGACCCTCCTAACCGGTTACAATAAAAATAAAAAGGAATCGGTGAGAGTTTACCGGCGTCCAAAGGTCGTTTAGGCAGTTTGGGGGTTCCTATCATGGCGAAGCTAGGCGTGAATGTGGATCATGTAGCGACAGTTCGGCAGGCCCGGCGCACGAATGAGCCGGACCCGGTGTGGGCGGCGGCCTTGGCCCAATTGGGCGGGGCCGACGGCATTACTATCCATTTACGAGAAGACCGTCGGCACATCCAAGACCGGGACCTCCGCCTGCTGCGGGAAACGGTAACGGTGAAACTGAACCTGGAGATGGCCTGTAGCGACGAGATCGTGCGGATTGCCTGCCAGACCCGTCCGGATCAGGCCACCCTGGTACCCGAACGGCGGGAAGAAATTACGACCGAGGGCGGTTTGGATGTGGTGGGCCAACAGGATCGCGTGGCCGAGGTCGTGCGCCGTCTTCAGGATGCGGGAATTGTGGTCAGCCTGTTTTTGGATCCGGACGCTCGGCAGATCGAGGCGGCCAAGGCGGTGGGGGCCGATGCAGTGGAATTGCACACGGGCCAATACGCCCTGGCGCCGCCGGGACCGAAACGGGAGGAGGAACTTCGGGTGTTAGCGGCGGCGGCTCGGCAGGTGCGCCAGTTGGGCTTGGTGCTTCATGCGGGACACGGGTTGACATATACTAATGTCCAGCCTGTCGCCCGCCTCGAGGGCCTCGAGGAGCTCAATATCGGCCACAGCATCATCGCCCGCGCGATCATGGTTGGTCTTGTCGAGGCGGTGCGTGAAATGAAGTCGCTCGTCAGCTAACGCCGTCCGCTTGCAACCGTTCGACCGAAAGTATCTCCATGCCCCAACAAGGTTCTAAAAGAAAAGACGAGTTCTCCGGTCCCGGACGCCCTTCTGACGCCCTAGACCCTAAGCAGGCGGACAGTCCCTTGGGGGGCGCCCCGTCGGAAGGCGGGACGCCTCCGTCTCGGAGAACTTCCGGGAAAAAAGGCGGGGCCTCCATGCCGCCGATCGGGCAGAAAACCGCCGCCGGCGTTCGGTTGCAAAAGGTATTGGCTTCCGCCGGACTAGGAAGCCGACGCCAATGCGAAGAACTCATCCTGGCCGGCCGAGTGGAGGTCGATGGTCAGGTAGCCGCCGAACTTGGGGTGCGGGTCGATCCCCTTCGGCAGGAGATACGGGTGGATGGCGAGCGGATTCGGCTTCATCGCCTGGCCTATTATGCAGTGAATAAACCTTCCGGCGTCGTCTGCACCCACCGAGACCCTTCGGGCCGACGACGAGTGATCGACCTGGTACCTACGGAAGGAGAACGGCTCTTCCCGGTAGGCCGACTGGACCTGCACAGCGAAGGGTTGATCCTGCTCACCAACGACGGCGAGTTGGCCAATCGGTTGACCCATCCCCGGTATGGCGTAGAAAAGACCTATCGGGTCCAGGTAGCCGGCCAGCCTACGACCGAGGTGCTAGCCAAACTTCAACAAGGCGTCTGGTCCTCCGAAGGAAAACTCAAAGCCGAGCGGATCAAAGTCCTCGGCAAACATAAACAAAGCACTTTCCTCGAAATGGTCTTGGCCGAGGGCCGAAATCGGCAAATCCGCCGGATGTTGGCTCGGGTGGGCCATAAGGTGCTCCAACTCACCCGCCTGTCCGTGGGACCGATCCGGTTGGGGAAATTAAAACCGGGCCAATCCCGCCCGTTGACCGCCGAAGAAATCGAAGCCCTGTATGAGGCGACCGGTCTGAACAGCCCCGGCGGCCCCAAACGCAAATCCGGCGGCAAAAGGCGGCATTGATCCGCCAAGGCAAACCATCGAAAATAACCTCTGTTCGCACCGACCAATCATCCCGTTTCCCATTGGAAAAGATGAGCGATATTTCTCGTCGAGGAGAGGACCATCTTGGGCAATGAGACGTTTTCCGAAGGATTCGACCACCGACAGAAGGATCGCTCCCCGTCGGCGGGAACGTGTCCATCGTTGGAGGCTGCGCGGGATGCCAACCGGGTCTGGCACGGCGCGGTAGAAATTCTCTCCAACGAGCGAATCGCCCTGCAGACCTATCGACTCCAGTTTCTTTGCCCGCCGATAGCGAGGCGGATTACGCCGGGCCAGTTTGTGATGGTTCGGCTTCCCGGATCGGTCGATCCGCTGTTTGGTCGGGCGTTGGCCCTGTACGATCTGGTCCGAGACCAAGCCGGGCTGGCCGTGGGGGTTCAATTGGTCTATCGGGTGGTGGGCCGGGTTACCGGGATATTAGCACAAAAGGCGCCTGGGGATCGGTTGGAGGTGTGGGGGCCGTTGGGCAACGGGTTCCCGGCCGATCCGGTCCCGCATCTGGTGATGGTGGCCGGCGGCATTGGATTTACTCCCTTTTTGGCCCTGGGACAGGAGGCACTGGGCCGACGCCAATACGGTACACCTGCCCGGTCGGCCCCTTGGGCGGAAAAGGTGAGTTTTTGCTATGGAGAAAGTACTGCGGCATTTCTGGCCCCGTTGGACGAGTTCCAGCAGACGGGGATCGAAGTCCATATCAGCACCGAAGACGGTTCCCGCGGCCGTCAGGGTCTGGTAACCGAACTGATCGAACCGGTCGTCGCCCAAACAGGACTGCCTTGCCGGATCGTTTGCTGCGGGCCGGAACCGATGATGGCCGCTACGGCCCAGATAGCCCGTCGGTTGGGGTTGCCGTGCCTTGTTTCGTTGGAAAGACCGATGGCCTGCGGACTGGGCGTCTGTTTTAGTTGTGTGGTGCGGGTTCGAGACGAGTCGGGCGGCTGGGATTATCGGCGGGCCTGCGCGGAAGGACCGATCTTCGACGCCCACCAGATCGTCTGGGATACCGAAGAATCTGGCTAGCAATCCCAGAACGGAAGAAAGAGCAATTTTCGGGCTGAGACAGAAAGAGAAACAAGAAAAAGCCAGTGGGAAGAGAGGAGCAGTGGGGCCTGGGGGTTAGCGTTCTCGGTACACGATTCGGCCCTTGGTCAGATCATAGGGCGACAGTTCCACGCGGACGCGGTCGCCGGGCACAATACGGATAAAGTTTTTTCGGAGTCGGCCCGCCAAATGGGCGATGACCATGTGGCCGCCTTCTACCTGCACCCGAAATCGCGTATTGGCTAATGCTTCGGTTACCACACCTTCTACTTCAATGCCTTCTTCTTTTTTCGTCATAAACAGTTCCCAGCCCAAAACCCCGTCGTACGATCGACCTTTCGTCCAGCCTCGTTGGCCGCAGCTTCTCCTAATATACTAAAATTTTTCGAGCGGGGCGTCTAGTAGGACCCACTCGTTGGAAAATTTCGACGGCAAAGAAGACGAGCAGTAGAGGGGACGAAATGTTTCATTACGGCTAATCAGCCGCAGGGCGCACCCACAGCCAGAAGGAACCGATAAAACCGAAAACAGGCCCGCAAGGAATGTCGGCCTGTTTTCAGCAGATTGTCGGTGGTCGGGGAACGCCTGCGGAAGCGATAGTCCAGACGGATCCTCGTTTTTCTCCAACGGGTTCCTCGCGTTCGCGGCGGCAAGACTGGGCCCTGCTTTCGGGTGAGACGAAGGAACGGTTCTTCGTGAGGGGAAGGTCTCCTTATCAAGAAGCGTTGCCAAGAGAAGCGAGCAAAGAGCGCCCACGGCTTCCACAGGCCGAATGTTCGTGAGAAAATCCTTTTTGGTTAGGGATTCAAACAATCGGAGCGCCTCGCAACCGCTTCGCCAGACGCGGGGCGACCTCTGATCAGACAATAGGTGAACTTCGATGGATGAGCGTAGTTCTTCGGAGAGAAATCGGGCGCCGTATTTTTCGGCCCATCCGCGATCGTTTGCGGATTTCCGGTATGTCTATCCGGTCGTCAGCCGACGGGCCGGCGGTATTTCCCTGGGCGTCAACTTGAACCTGGATCAACGGTGCAACTTCCATTGTATCTATTGCCAGGTGCAGCGAACCGATTTGCCCACGCAAGCCTCTGCCGCCGACAGGCCCACCTCGTCGGTTGCCCTTTCTGGGGAACCTTCTGCCGGCGAATCCTGCCCGGCTGCGCAGGGCGGCCAAAACCGATTCATCGACCTGGACCGATTGGCTGCGGAGTTGGAATCGGTCTTCCAGATGTGGCAATCCGGTCGGCTGTTTACCATCCGACCGTTTTCGGATCTGCCGCCGCAGCTTCGCCGACTGAACGACATCGCCCTTAGCGGCGACGGCGAACCGACGCTCTATCGAAACTTTCCGGAAATCGTTGCTTGCTGTGCTGAGGTTCGCCGCCGGCATCGGCTGGAGGACCTGAAACTGGTGCTGATTACCAACGCCAGCCTGCTGGATCAGCCGTATGTGCAAGAGGGGCTGGACCTTCTGGCTCAAAACAACGGCGAGATTTGGGCCAAACTGGACGCCGGCACGGAAGAGTATTTTCGGCAGGTGGCCCGCAGCCCAGTGCCGTTCGAGCGGATCCTCCGGAATATTCAGCAGGCGGCCCGCCGCTGGCCGGTGGTCATCCAATCGCTTTTCATGCGGATTGCTGGCTGTGGACCATCGCCGGACGAACAGGCCGCCTATTGTCGCCGGCTTAAAGAGATCGTAGAGGCCGGTGGACAAATTAAGCTGGTTCAAATTTACACGATTGCCCGGCCGCCCGCCGAACCGATCGTCTCCGCCCTAGCGACCCAGGAGCTTCAAGCCATCGCTGCCCTCGTGCGCCAAACGACCGGCCTGCCCGTAGCCGTCTTCCCCGCCTAGGAAATTTTCGAGACTCCACTTCAGAGGGGGGTGGTGAAACCGTTCGGAAGAGAATGATAGAATTAACGAAGAAGACCAACGAAAGAGGAGGTATCTGATCGTGGGCCGAAAATACGCTAATCCCCCTATCCTGGAGGCTGTTTGCGAATTCCGATTGAGCCGGAAAACGCCCTGGGATATTACTGTACCGGGACTCCTCTATGAAAAACTCCAGCAGGAGTTCCCTCTTCGGGAAGATCGCGTGGTGGAAGAGTGGAAAATTGCTTCTTTGAGGGGACGTAAAAGAAGAAAGTCCCCCAGAGAGCAGCGGGCGGTTTTTTTCACAGAAGAGAAAAATGTGATGGTGGCGTTAGGCCGTCGGCTCTTGGCCGTCCATGTCCTTCGCTCCTATCCCGGTTGGTCGGTCTTCAAGCCGAAAATTGCTAAGGCATGGGAATGCCTGACTGAGATCACGGAAATCCAGGGTTTAGATACGATAGCCCTCAGCTACATTAATAAGATCGATTTGCCCTCTGCAGAGGCAACTCTAAAGGGTTATTTGAATTTTTATCCATTTGTAGGGGATCGCCTTCCCCAAGATATAGCCAACTTTATGGTAGCAGTGGAATCCATCTATGCGGAGGGGCGGGATCGGGGTATCATAGCCCTCAACAGTGCAGTGAATAATCCTCGGAGCTTCTTCCTACAAATCGACTACTTCCTTGCGCAAGCGGATTCCATCCCTCCAACAATAGCTCTCAGATGGGTGGAGGAGGCCCATAGTCGGGTGGAAGAAATTTTCGAAGGATGTATCACGGAGGAGTTAAGGAAACAGTTCGGGCCTTAGGAGACCTAATATGCGGCAACGTTCTGCTTTTCTCTCCTCGGCGCCATTATGGGTTCCTTCCCATCGGATCTGTGTGCTGAGAACCCAGAAAGCCTCCGGTTTGGGAGTGTCGGAATTCGCTGCTTCCAAAACTGGACAGGAAAATTGGTGGCCGGAGAGGCTAATCCTTCGCCGAATTTCTCGTAGTCCGCAAACACGCCCGAAGGAGCACTCGCCTCGGCTTTGGGGAGTACTTCCCTTCTGGGGAAGAAGTTCTTTTACCCAAGGAATCCGGGAAAAACTGATCAGATTAGAGCGATTAGGGGTGCGGATTCCAGACCCGGCAGAAGTGGTCGAGTATCTCGTCCGATTTCCCGAACTGATTTCGGTGGTGGATGCGGTAGTGCGACTGGCCGCCAAAATGCTACCGGAAGCCCAACTGACTTTGCAAGTCTATCACAATCCGGAGATCGACGATCAGTACCTAGTGCTTTATGCCCGATTTGCATCCTACGACGAAACCACCATAGAACGTATCCGGGCGGTGAGAGATAAATATAGACCCTTGTTCAAAAATACATCATGCTGGCTTCTCTTAACTACGGACTTTCGACCACCGGAGTAAGGAGAATGTCCTTCGACTGGCGTGAGTTTTTAGCATTGGCGAAGGCACTCCAACAATCTCCCCATCCTACGTATTCTACGGAAGCTGCCCAACGAGTTGCCGTCAGCCGCGCGTATTATGCCGCCTTCTGTTATCTCCGCAATTACGCCGAAACCCACCTGGGCTTGCAACGAAAACGCACCGGAGAAGATCATGCCCTGTTGAGAAAACATCTGAGAAAGCTGGGAAATCCTTGGGATCAACGGGCAGAGAAGCTCGAAGAGCTGTTGCAATGGCGTCACCAGTGTGATTATGACGATGTGGTGGGTGATCTGAATATCAAGACCTCCACTGCTATCACCACTGCCGAGGATTTGATAAACGCGTGTCCATGATTCTCCCTCCACCGGGCTGAATCCCCCTTCAACCTATTTGTCCTCATAAGCACATCCCCTAAAATGGTAAAGGTCTTCCTGTCTGGGGAAGACCATAAAGCCGTTCTCTACCATGCCCGCCGAATGGTGGTAGAGACTGTCGATGTTTTCTATCTTTCAAGGAGCTCTCCAATGGGTGCGAAAAAACAGCGGGAAGAGTTCATTTTTGATCGGCGGCGGTTTTTGGAGGCGATGGCCGTTGGCCTGGGGATGGCAGGCAGTGGGATGGGCGCGGGCCGGTTGCTGGCGGGGGAAGCGGCCAAATTGGCGGCCGGTGCACCGACGGAAGGGGCGAAGTCGGTGGAAGGGATGCCCGCTGAGCCGGCCGGACCGGTTGGCGGGCGGAAGATTAAGCTCGGCCTGGTGGGCCAGGGTGGTCGGGGCCGGTGGATCGCTCGATTGTTCCAAAAACACGGCGGATATCAAATCACCGCCGTGGCCGATTACTTTCCGGAAGTGGCTGACCAAGCCGGCCAGGAGTTCGGCGTCGAAAAGAAATATCGGTTTTCCGGCCTGAAAGGCTATCAGAAGGTGATCGACTCTGGCGTGGAGGCCATCGTGCTGAAGACGCCGCCCTGCTTTTTCCCCGAACATGCGAAGGCGGCGGTGGAAGCCGGAGTACATGTGTATATGGCCAAGCCCATTGCCGTGGATGTGCCTGGCTGTTTGGCTATCCAGGAGGCCGGTCGGCAGGCAAACCGGAAAAACCGCATCTTTTGGGTCGATTACCAGATGCCGACCGATCCGGTCAATCAGAAGGTGGCCGAGCTGATCCGCAGCGGCGGGTTGGGGCCGCTGACCCGGATCAGCACGGTCGGCATTAGCGGCGGGCATAATGATCCACCAAAAACCCAGACCATTGCCAGCCGATTGCGCGGCCTGATTTGGGACAACGACATTCCGTTGGGCGGCGGGTTTATCGTGTCGTTCGATATTCATGCGATTGACGTGGCCGTGTGGGTTTTAGGTCGGCGGCCTATAGCAGCCATAGGAGCTTCTCGAATTGCCCGACCGGAACCCCGCGGCGGCGATAGCCCCGATGTCTTTTCGGTCATCTTCGAGTACGAAGACGGGCTGCTGCATGACCATTGGAGCCAGCACCTGCCCAACCGCACGCCGGGCGAAATCAGCATGAAGGCATTCAGCTACACCGGCCATGCGGTGATCAACTACTGGGGCAACTCGGCCTACGAAATCCGGGGGCAAAAGCGGGTAGAAGCCGCCGTGGAAAACCTCTACGAAGCCGGGGCGGTGCGGAATATCGCCGCCTTCTATAAGGCGATCCTAGAAGGCCCGTATGAGAACTCGACCGTGGAACGAGCGGTCTCCGGCTGCTTGACGTGCATCTTAGGCCGGGAGGCTTGCCTGCGCGGCCGACGAGTAACCATGGCGGAACTATTGGCCGAGAAACGGAAACTGCCGCTGGACCTGAGCGGCCTGGTGGAGTAGGCCGGTGGAACAACCGGGCTTGCTCGTCCGGATTGTCTTCCTCCCAGGGGCCTGTTCAGGGAAACGGGAAGTTTTTTGCTCCCGTAGGGAGAAACCCTTCTCCTATCCGCCCCAGAAAATGATAGAATAGGAACTTCCAGCACCGATGCGAGCGGCGTGGGATGAACCAAGGGAGTTTGTAACATTTTAGCCGAATGCAGAGGAGGGCTGATTTTATGGCGGAAATTGCCCGGAATTGTCATCCCCGCGAAAGCTCTCAATCCTGGGTCCTGTGAGGCGGCTCCTTTGTTATTCCTCCCAAGTAGAGGCTGCAAGAAGCCTAGATTCCCTTTTCCGGGGGAATGACAAGGTATTGCATTCGGCTAAAATGTTGCGGGAGTTTTTTGGATTGCAGGTGGATAGGCCGTGTTGATTTTATTGACCAATGACGATGGCATTTATGCGCCGGGGTTAGCGGCGCTCTGTCGGCAATTGCGCCGGTTGGGCGAGGTGTATGTGGCGGCGCCGGCCACAGAACAAAGCGGCGTGGGCCATGCCATTACGTATCTCAAACCGCTTACGGTCAAAGAGGTTTATCACGGTTCCGAGCGGTGGGGGTGGGCGGTGGACGGCAGCCCGGCCGACTGCGTGAAGATCGGCGTGGATCAGTTTTGTCCGCGTCGGCCCGATCTGGTGGTGAGCGGCATCAACCTGGGCCTGAATGCCGGGATCAATGTGCTCTATTCCGGCACGGTGGCGGCGGCCATCGAAGGGGCCTTCTACGGAATTACCAGCATCGCCGTCTCGTTAGAGTACGATGAACACGCCGACTTCGACAAGGCGGCCGGTTTGGCGGTGCAGGTGATCCAACAACTCCTCCGACAGAAGGGACCGACGCCGGAGCTGTATAATCTGAACATTCCTACGGCGGCTTTGCGGGCCGATCGGCCGGAAGTTCGGATTGTACCGATGGATGTGGCCACGCACGGCGACCGGTTTGAACGTCGGCTGACGCCCTGGGGCCGGCCCTACTATTGGATCATTGGTCAGCCGCTAGCACCCTCGACAGAGAAAGAAACCGACTTGTCGGCCCTGGCGAAGGGTTTGATGACGCTCAGTCCCTTGGAATACGATTTGACCAAACAAGCGGAACTGGAGCGGATGGCCGGTTGGCGCTTTGAACTTTCGTCGCAAGACCCGCCTCCCAGCCAGCGCGGAGATTTTCCTATCCCTCGGCTCCAATAACCGGCAAACAGTCCTGACGGCAAGCGGTCGAGCGATGGCGTCTCTGCCGCCTAAGAATAGGCCATGTCCCAAGTGAACCCCAAACCGTTCTTTTCCGAAAAGGGCCTGACCATGAAAAGACCATCTGGGTGGACGCGGCGGAAGTTTTTAGCTCACACCGGGGCGACGGCCGGTTTGGCCGTCGCAGGCCTACCAATCGGACAGGCCAGCACATGGGCTGAGGAGCCAAAGATGGGCCAAACAGAACACTTCTGGTATCGGGCGCCTACCGATGGGCCGTATCTGGATAGCCAACGCGAAAACAAAGCCTTCGGCTTTACCGAGGATGCGATCTGGGTATCGGAGGATAACGGGCAGTCCTGGCCCCATCGCCGACCCTTTGAGCTGGCCGGCCATATCACCTTCAGTTGCATCCTGAAAAACGGGGTGATCCTTTTTGCCACGGAGAATCGGCTTTATCGGACCACCGACAAACTGGATCGGCTGGCGGAGATTCGGGTGAAGAACCCGGACGGCGCCGACTACCTGCCGCACACGCCGCAAAATCCTGAGCAGCCCGGCTGGTATTTTTTGAGCTTAACTGGCGTACACACCTGGGAGGTGGATGGCCGGGAGATGGTCGTCTGGGGCAATTACGGCAATGTGCGAGGCGGCGCCACGCCGGTAAACATCTATTACTCTGCCGACGGCGGCCAGACCGTCAAAATTGCCTACGCCTTCGGCCAGAACCCCTATTTCCGCGATAACGGCACGCCCGGCGGCGGCTCCACCGGGACCTTGCTGGGAAACCCTGATAATAAAGTCATCTGCCGGCATGTCCACTGTGTGGCCTATAATCCAGCCGAACGGGCCTTCTACGCCTCGACCGGCGATGCCAACCGGCCGGAAGGCTTTGAGTGCCATTGGCTCCGGGGCGTCTATGACGCGCAAAAGGACCGGTGGGATTGGAAGGTGATCGTCTCGGCCAGTCTGAACACCCGTTACAAATGCGGCGGGATCAATTTTGTGGATGGCAAAGCCTACTGGATCAGCGACGCCAACGGCCCGTTGCCGCACGACCGCGGCGTGTTTTGCTGCCGGCCGGAAGACATTCCTGATCCCAAAGCGCATACGATGCTCTTTAACCCCAAGTACGAATGCGCGAATATGATCATTCAGGACGGGGTGATCCTGGCCGCCCATTATGCCACCGCCTCGCCCTTTACCTGCGGGATCATCTTTTCGCCGGATATGGGCCGGACCTGGACCGAATATGACCTGAAAGAGCTGGGCAAACGCTCGCCGGTCCGGTTCAACCGCAAAAACGCCGACGGCTGGTTCCGGGCCGATCTACGCACCGGCTGGATCGACCGGTCCGAGGTGATTTTGATCAAGCCCAAACCGACGTCGGGGAAATCGTAGCCCCCCGCTTCTTCCCCGAGCTTGCTTCTTCGGCAGGTTCCGCCGAAACTCTCGGTCTTTGGCGGAGATGGGGTTGGCTGCTCTGGATGGAGAGCTTTCGGCGATTCTGTGAGGCCTCCCGGAGCCGAAAAAATGGCTTCCCCTCCTTTTTTGGAGGGGGGTGAATGTGCCCCTTTCGATGGGGCTATTTGGAAATCCTTGACAAATCGTTTGACTTTCCCGAACAGTCAAAGCATCATAGATAGTTGAAAAGTGGGGGGAAAAAAGGGGGATTCCTAAGACGCCAGATATTGGTAGTCGCCTGCCGATATCTCCCGCCTGGCACGAATCAGGGAAAAAAGCGATTCCTACCGAAAAGGGAGCTATTTTGTCTTCTGTATTTTCGGTGGAAGGGTTGGACGCTTTTAACGAGAGGGGTTCATTTTAGCCATTCTACGAATTAACTTTCGAGGAGGACTACGACAATGCTGGGCACTCGCTTGCACTGGTTGGCAGTGGGGATGGGATTTACTGTGGCATTATGGGCGGTCGGATCGGCCTACGGCGGGCTGATTGACAATTTCGATCCGCCCAATTCCAATGTTACTGCCACTCAATCGGGCAGTGCGCCGGGGCCGCAGGTCCTTTCCGGCGGGCCGAGCGGACAGTACCTTCGCCTGATTAACGATGGGGTCAACAACCAACGGAACCACTACAGCTACGATCGCACAGACACAGGCTGGTACAGCACGATAGTAGCCCAGTTTGATTTTGCTGGCTATAGCGCCGACCAAGCGGCCGATGGATTTTCGTTCTCCTTTTTGCCTACCAGCTTGTATGGCACCTCAGGGGCTGGGCCCGTCCTATCGGAATCGGCCAATGCCCCTGGCGTGTTCGGCATCGGCTTTTGGGTGTATCCGAGCGGGACCAACCACCTAAGCGTCCATTGGGATAACCGGGAAATTGTCCGGTATTATGTGGACCCGGCTAAGGTGAACTTTGCCACCGGCACATGGAACCAAGCCAAGTTGACCGTTAACTCCATCGGTCCGGGCGGCAATGTGAAACTGGAACTTATCGGCGATGTCAACGGCACACCTCAGACGGTAACCGTTTTCGACAAGTACTTCTACGGGCCGTCGGGGTTTGAAAACCGAGTGCAATTTTCCGGCCGCACCGGCGGGGCCAATATGGATGTCAATCTGGATAACATCCAGGTAAGCTATTCCAATCCTATAGCCAGCCCACCGGGAACGGTCTCCCCGCCGTCCAATACTCTGATGCAAGATTTCGACAACTTAGGCACTACCCATTTTGTAGCCAATCAGTATAGCTCGGCCCCAGGGCCGCAGGTCTTGCCGCCTTCCGGTTCCGAAAGACCATCCAATTACCTTCGCCTGATCCAGCAGACCAACAGCCAGGCGAACCAGATCGCCTTTGATCGGGTGGCCCAGGGGTTCTATCAGCGGATCGAGGCGGAGTGGGATTTTTCGATTCTGGCTGGGGCCGATGGCGGCGCCTTTGCCCTGCTGAACACCGGCTGGGAGGGGATCACCGGTCCGGTGTCCAATCCCAGCCCGGCTTGGGAAGAACCTCGGTTTACCACCGGGTTTAGCATCGGATTTGATGTGTATCCTAATATCTCGGATATTTCGCTCAACTGGGACGGCCAGCAGGTGGTCGAATACAGTGGCTATGATTACCGGGGATCGGCATTCCGGCATGCCTCGGCGGTGATTGAGTTCGTCAGCGGCGGGGCCAATGTCTCGCTTACCATCGGCGGCACGCCGATTTTTACTAACTATTTCATCCCCGGCATGACACCCTATGAAAGCCGGGTGGCCTTCGGCGCTCGAACCGGCGGCCTCAATACCAACTTCGACCTGGATAACATCGTGGTCCGCTGGTTGAACCCTGTGTCCGAGCCTACCGATCCGTTCCATTGGCGGGGCATTACCGGCGATTACAATACCGCTTCTTTGTGGACTAATGGTATTCTGCCCAGCGGCAACGACCATGCCGTCATCGATGTGGGGGTAGCCACCGGAGCGGTCAACCTGCAGGGGACTGGCAGCCTCACGGTAACCGGCTCTGGCGGCCTGAACGCCAGCAGCATCCAGGTGGCCGGCGCTGCCGGCACCCAAGGCCGGCTGATCCTGAGCGGCAATGCTCGCGTGGCCTCCAGCGGCGATTTCTACGTCGCTAACGGCGCCGGCGCAAGCGGCGCGGTAACCATCGGCGACAATGCCCGATTGCAAGTCAATGGCCTATACACGGTCATCGGCCGGGGCGGCCTTGGACAGGTGGAGCAAAACGGCGGCACGGTCAACCTCCGGCGCCTATACATTGCCGAGAATACCGGCTCGGCCGGCTCCACCTATACCCTGAATGCCGGCGTCCTGACCACCAGCGATGTGATGGAAGTAGGCCGCACGGATGTGGGCTGGTTTATCCAAAACGGCGGTTCCGTAACGGCAGCAAGCGACGTGTATATTGCCAACAAGCAAGGCGGAGGTGGTGCTCCCGGCGGCAGCACCTATCAGATGAACGCCGGCACGCTCACCGTCAACGGCACACATACGGTGGTTGGCCGGGGCGACGACGGCTATTTCGTCCAAAACGGCGGCACGGTCAACCTCAAACGGCTGTTTATCTCGGAGTTTGGCGGCTCGGCCGGTTCTACCTACACGATGAACGCAGGCACGCTCACCTTAAGCCAGCGAATGGAGGTAGGCCGAAGTGAACTGGGCACCTTCACCCAAACCGGCGGTGTGGTCAACGCCTTGGCGGTGGAGGCATCGCCGGACGATTTCAGCATCATGATCGGCCGGTATGGGCCGGGCGTCTATAACCTGCAGGGCGGCACGCTCCATGTCAATGTGCTCCGGAAAGGTTCTAGTGGCCAGTTTAACTTCACCGGCGGTCGGCTCGACGCCCAGCAGGTCCAGTTCGACCTGACCAATGCCGGCGGCATCCTGGCTCCGGCCGACACGGCCATCGGGACAACCGCTATTTTGGGCAACTACACCCAAACCGCCGCCGGTATCCTGGAAATCGACATCGAAAGCCTCTCCAGCTTCGATACGGTTTCGGTGCAAGGCAATGCGGTGCTGGCCGGCCAAGTGCTGGTAGATCTTTGGGGGAGCTACAGCCCCGGCTTGGGCGAAGGATTTAATATTCTTTCGGCTACGGGCACGATCGACATCACCGGTCTGACGGTAACGGGCGACCCGCCGATCAACAGCCGTTGGCTCTTGAACGTCCTGGACGCGCCCGGCGGCGGCCAGATTTTGCAACTCCAGGCGGCCCTGCCCGAGCCGAGCACCTGGGCCTTGGCCCTGGCGGGGTTGGCGGCCCTGGCCGGATGGCATTTTGCCTCCTCCCGTCGTTGTAGAGGCCAATAGCAACCAAAGTAATCCTTTGTTGACAAGGATAGAGAATATGACATTGCTTACCCGATCATTGGCCTTCGGGGTGGCGGCAGGGTTGTTGGTATCCACAGCCGATGCCGGTTTGGTGTTGCGATACAATTTCGACGATAGTACGGCGACGGACCTTTCCGGCAACAGCAATCACGGGACCGTGGGAATCAATATTTTCTTTACCACGGACACACCGTTTGGCAGCGGCTTGGCACCGGGCACATCGAGCAATCCCAGCGGCGGCGATCCGACGCGGGTCATCGCCGTGCCCACTTCGGCCACCTTGGAAGCCATCGACGATCATCTGAGCATTTCGTTTTGGATGAAGTCCAATGCGTCTGACAATAACAACTGGGTCCGCATCTTTCAGCACGGTACCGAGGGCAACGACGACAGAACTTGGCTGGTAAACCGCTACTCGAATACATCCGACGTGAACGTACGGGTGGACACGGTGGCCGGCGCCGGCGGCCAATACAACCAGAATATCGCTATGGGAGGGACAGCCGCTTTCGACGGCCAATGGCACCATGTGTTTTATACGTTGTCGAACGGCCAGTATTGGGAATATGTAGATGGGAAGTTATCTACTTCCGGAACCTACAAACATGGGGATGGCCTTTCGAACACCAGGCCGCTCTATATTTTCGGTCAGAATAACGATGGGGAATATGTCGGCCTGTTGGATGATATCGCCATTTGGGATGATCCAAAGGGACCTGCATGGCCCGCCACCATCGCCGCCCTGGCCGACTGGTTCGGCGTCTCGTTGAATGATCCTGGAGTGGCTGCGGTCGCCTCGCTGAATATCTTGGGGGCCACGGCGGAGGCTGGGCCAAGAGCCTGGATGTACACCAATCAGTTCGCACCCCCTATGGGCGGCGGCTCTCTCAGCGCCGGAATGCATTACATCGGCACGGACACCGTTCGGTATATTATCTTTCAATCCGACGGCGCCGGCGGTTGGCTCGGCGTCCGCGACCTGCCCGAGCCGAGCACCTGGGCCTTGGCCCTGGCGGGGTTGGCGGCCCTCGTGGGCCTGGGCTATCTGCGGTCGAACCAGAAATCATCGACGATGGAACCGAACATCGATCGGATCCCTTAAAAAAATTGCCTCCGGCGGGTTGGTTTTTCTCTCTCCCTCCGACAGGGTTTTTACCGCCATTTCAGCATATCACTTACCCCAGAGAGGGAACTTTCTGGGGTTTTTCATTATCTCTGCGCCCCCTCTTTTTGTGGTATATTGCCCAAATCTTTAGAGGGGATTTCCCAAATCCCCACGAAACAAGTTCCTCCTGCAGAACTCAGACGGCATTTTTCCTTTTCCAGAAATCCGATAGAATATTTTTTAGAAGCCGAAACCTTCGGGCGCCTTCGGGGTTTGAACTGTCTGGAAAACCTTCCTTCATTCGGTCAAGTCCTGCCTGGCCGATTGTCCTGCCGGTGTGGATGCCCGCCGCCTTCATGAAAGGGGAGGAGCGTTATGAGCGGATTGCTTCTGGCCGTGATAGGAGTCCTTTGGGGAGCGGATGCGGGGGGGATTGCCAGCCCAGCTTCTTCTGGGGCCGATTTGCCGGTCGCCTCGGCCAATAAGACGTCCCTCGCCTCGGCGCCCGATGGCCCGGCGGCGCCGTTTGAAACGGCCGTGCCGCTTACCAGTGAGCACCCGATCGACAAGATCGTCTTTACCAAACTGAAGCAAATGGGCATCCAGCCGGCCCGGCTCTGTTCGGACGAAGTGTTTCTGCGCCGGGTCTATCTCGATGTGATCGGGACCCTTCCGACGGCCGAAGAAGCCAAGCAATTTTTGGACGATCCGAACCCACGGAAACGGGAGGCCCTGATCGATCGGCTTCTGGAGCGGGAAGAATTCGCCGACTATTGGGCGATGAAATGGGGCGATCTGCTGCGCATCAAAGCAGAGTTTCCGATCAATCTTTGGCCCAATGCCGCCCAGGCGTATCACCGGTGGGTTCGGGCCGCTATCCGGGATAATATGCCCTACGACCGGTTTGTGCGGGAGCTTTTGACGGCCAATGGGAGCAATTTCCGGGTGCCGCAGGTCAATTTCTACCGGGCCGTCCAGAGTAAAGACCCTCAGACCATTGCCCAGGCAGTGGCCCTGACCTTTATGGGGACCCGGGCGGACAAATGGCCCAAGGAACAACTGGCCGGCATGGCTGTCTTCTTTAGCCGCATCTCTTACAAGCCGACCGGCGAATGGAAAGAAGAAATCGTCGCTTTTGACCCGGAAAAGCTGATTGCGCCGGCCCAACCGCCTACGTTGCCCGGGACCGTCTCTGCGGCTAGCTCCACGGCTGCTCCGCCTCCGCCTGCACCTTCTGCCAAGCCGGCCACGTCGGGTTCTGGGGGCCCTTCCCCTGCCCAGCCGGGCCGCCCGAAAGCCGAAACTTTGGTCGCCACGTTTCCCGATGGCACAACGGTCCGCATCCGGCCGGATCAGGACCCCCGGATGGTCTTTGCCGATTGGCTCATCCAGCCCAAAAATCCCTGGTTTGCCAAGAACATTGTCAACCGGATTTGGGCCTGGCTTTTGGGTCGGGGGATTATTCATGAACCAGACGACATCCGGCCCGATAACCCGCCCAGCAACCCGGAGCTATTGGCCTTTTTGGAGAAAGAGTTGATGGATTCCGGCTATAACCTTCGGCGCATATATCGGTTGATTTTGACCTCGAAGACGTATCAGCTTTCGTCGATTGCGCGGAGCAGCCATCCGGAGGCCGCCGCCCAGTTTGCCTATTATCCGGTTCGGCGTTTGGAGGCTGAGGTGTTGATCGACGCCTTGAATCAGATCACCGGCACTACGGAACAATACAGCAGCATGATTCCGGAGCCGTTTACGTACATCCCGTTGGGCTACCGGGCCGTGGCCTTGCCGGACGGCAGCATCACCAGCGCATTTTTGGAGCAGTTTGGCCGACCGCCCCGCGACAGCGGCCTGGAAGCCGAACGTAACAACCGGATCACGGCCAACCAACGATTGCACCTTTTAAATTCCACGCACATTCAGCGGAAGATTCAGGAAGGGCCGAAATTGCTGGCCCTATTGCAATCGCTTAGCGTTCGGCCCAAGGCTAAACCCACCCCGCTCACAGGCCGAAAAACTCCAGCCGGCCGAGCACGGGATGCGCTTCGGTCTGCCCAGGCCGCCGCCGAAAGCCAAACCGCCGAGAACGTCCTGACCGAATTGTATCTGACGATCCTTTCCCGTCGGCCCACGCCGAAGGAAAAGACGACTATAGCCGAGTACGTTCAAAAAGCCGCGGTGAAACGAGAGGCCTTTTTCGATGTGGTGTGGGCCTTGGTGAATAGTTCGGAGTTTTTGTATCGGCACTAAAGCCAGCCAGCGAAGGTTGCCATTCCTGCGTAAACAGAAATGATAATTGGCAGAGCCTTGGAGGTCCTTTTTTTGCTCGGATGAATTCAATTCCAACAGGATTTGTAGCGAAAGGTGGGCCTATGGACCGTGTGTGGCGTCGGTTGCTGGAGAGTGTGGACGGCAAGATTTCCCGCCGGCAAGCGTTAACGCGCGGCCTTGCCGCCGGGTTGGGACTTGTTTTAAGTGGGCGGGTATCGGCGTATGGGCTGGCCGGCGCCCCGGCGTCCAAAGCGAAGGCAAAATCCGTCATTCAGGTCTGGCTTTGGGGCGGGGCATGCCATCTGGACACCTTCGATCCCAAACCTGGCGCCGGCGACGACTACACCGGCCCGCTGAAAAACCCCATTGCCACGAACGTGGACGGGATCCGAATCTGCGAACTTTTGCCGCTGCTGGCCAAGCAGGCAGATAAATACTCGCTGATCCGCAGCATGACCCACGGCAACAACGGCCACGAGACGGCCGCCTATATGGTGCAGACGGGTTGGCCAGCCGGGGAGAGGGATGTCCATCCGTGCGTTGGGGCGGTGGTTTCGTTTTTCCGCGGCTATGGGGCGGGTTATAAGGGACTGATTCCGCCCTATATTGTGGTTACTCAGCCGCAGGGCCGATTTTCCGAGGCCGGTTTTCTGGGCAACCGATATAAACCGTTTGCCACCGGCGGCGACCCGGCCCGAACGCCCTTTGTCGTGGAAGGCGTGGTGGCCCAGGGCGTCTCCCAGGAGCGGCAGAAAAACCGACGGGAACTTTTGGAAAAACTCGATCCGCTCCGCCAGTCCTTGCCCCATGATCCGCAGATGACCGCCCTCCAACAGGCCGACAAAGAAGCCTATGACCTGATTCTGGGCGATGCGGGCAAGGTCTTCGATCTAACCCAAGAAAAAGACGAACTCCGGGAGAAATACGGTCGGACGACCTTCGGCCAGTCCTGCCTGTTGGCCCGTCGCCTGGTGGAAAAGGGCGTGCCCTATGTAACCATCAACTACGGCGGTTGGGATACCCACAAGGCCCATTTCCAAGCCATGCAGCGAAAACTACCCGAACTGGACAAGGGGTTGTCCAGCCTGCTGGAGGATTTGTCGCAGCGGGGCCTCCTAGAAAGCACGATTGTCTGGTGCTGCGGCGAGTTTGGCCGAACGCCGAAAATCAATTGGGCGCCGCCCTGGAATGGCGGACGAGATCACTATGGCCGAGTGTTTTCCGTGCTGGTTGCCGGCGGCGGGTTCCGGGGCGGCTGTGTGGTCGGCTCTTCCACCGAAAAAGGCGAAGAAGTCAAAGACCGACCTGTATATCCGGTGGACCTTTTGGGTAGTATGTATGAGCTGTTGGGGATCGACTCGGCGGCCAAACTGCCGCATCCGTTGGGAGAATCGGCGCCGGTGTTGCCGGCCAAGTCGGAAAATGTCCGAAGCGGCGGCCTGCTGAAAGAGATTATGTAAGCTTTGCTTTCTTGAATATCGACGAATGGGGAAAGAACACCTCGCTGGAGGATTCTTCCGGTTCGGCGAAGGCGTCCGGTTAGGAGATAGAGCGATGAAGCACATCAGGGATTATGCGAACCGTTTGTTCCTGATGGGATGGGGAAGTTTTGTTCTATTCAGCCTGGCCGCACCGGCCCAGGCCCAGCGGACGTTTCAGATCGGGTATGTCTATCCGGCGGGCGGGCAACAAGGGAGCACCTTTGAGGTGGTGGTGGCCGGGCAGTTTTTGGCCGGGGCGGACAAAATCCTTGTTTCCGGCCCCGGCGTGCAGGCGACCATTACCGAAATGGTCCGCCCCATGACCGGTCGGGAGATCAACGATCTACGCATCCAGATCGACGAGTTGATGGCCAAGCGGGCTGTCGTGACGAAAGACTATCGCGCCCTGGAACAATTCCGCTCTTTCCAGAAGGCCAAGACGCTTCCCAAAGACTCGGCCGACATGGATGAACGCATCGAACAGTTGAAGCGAAAATACGCCGGTGCTACATGGACCCGAGAAGACGAACGCCGGTTGATGGAATTGCGACGGAAGCTTGGTATGGGAATGCGTCGGCCTGCTACGCCGGCTATCAGCGAGCTGGTGATTGCTCGGATGACCATTGCGCCGGACGCTCCGCCGGGGCCGCGGGAGCTTCGGCTTACCACGGCCGGCGGCGTCTCCAATCCGCTGCCGTTCTATGTGGGGCGACTGGCCGAGTATTCTGAACCCGCCGTCAAACAGATCCCGGAACAGCGAAGTGCCGTGGCCGGTACGGCGGCCATCCGGCTGCAAGAGCCGAGACAGCCCATCGAGGTTACTACGCCCTGTGTCATCAACGGTCAAATCCTGCCTGGGGAGGTGGATCGGTATCAATTTACGGCCAAAAAAGGCCAGCGTGTGGTAGCCATCGTGCAGGCCAGAGATCTGATTCCCTACATTGCCGATGCGGTGCCTGGCTGGTTCCAGGCCGCCGTGGCCCTCTACGACAAGCGGGGAAAAGAGTTGGCCTATGTGGATGACTTCCGTTTTCAGCCCGATCCGGTTCTTTACTGCGAAATCCCAGCCGACGGCGTGTATCTGCTGGAGATCAAAGACGCCGTCTATCGGGGCCGAGAGGATTTTGTCTATCGGATCATCCTGGGCGAGATTCCTTGGGTGACGGACATCTTTCCGCTGGGCGGCCCGGCCGGGAAAGCAATCACCCTCGAACTGAGCGGATGGAACCTGCCGGTGCAAAAATGGACCTTTACTCCGAAAGAGACCGCCCCCGGTATCTATACCTATTGGCTCCAGAAGGATTGGCCTGCGCCGGCGCCGGTGCGGTTTGCCGTCGATACTCTGCCGGAGACCCTGGAAAAAGAACCGAACGGCGCCGCCGCCCACGCCCAGCCGCTGGTTATACCCCAGATTGTCAACGGCCGTATCCAAGCAGCCGATGATGAAGATGTGTTCCATTTTCAGGGCAAAGCGGGGCAAAAAGTCGTCCTGGAGGTGATCGCCCGGCGGGTCGGCTCGCCGTTGGACTCCTTACTGAAACTGACCGACGCCCAAGGAAACCTCTTGGCCTCTAGCGACGATATCGAAGACCCAAGCTGCGGCTGGCTGACGCATTACGCCGATTCGCGTATCGAGGCCGACCTGCCGACCGATGGCGTGTACTACGTGCATCTTCGGGACGCTCAGCATCGCGGCGGTCCGGAATACGCCTACCGGTTGCGGATCAGTCCGCCCCGGCCGGATTTTGAGCTGCGGCTTGTGCCTTCGGCGATCAATGTCCGACCGGGCGGCAGCGTAACGTGCACCGTCTATGCCCTACGCAAAGATGGCTTTAGGGGCGAGATCAAACTTCGGCTGAAAGACGCTCCGACCGGATTTCGGCTTACCGGCGGCGCGATCCCGGCCGGGCAGGATCAGGCGAAGCTCACGCTTGCCGCCCCGCTGTTCGGCGCCGACAAACCCTACTCCTTGCAGTTGGAAGGGTATGCTACGGTGGAGGGCCAGGAGGTAGTCCGGCCGGTAACGCCCGCTGAGGATCGGATGCAGGCATTCGCCTATCACCACCTGACGCCCGCCGGGGAACTCTCGGCAGCGGTCATCGGCCGGGAATGGCTCCAGAACATGGTGAAGATCGTTACTCCAGGACCGATCCAAATCCCGGTCGGCGGATTGGCCAAGGTCCAGATTCAAATGCCGCCCGCACCGATGTTTGAACGGATCGATTGGCAACTGGAAGATGCGCCGGAAGGCATCAGCGTCAAAGAGACCACCCAGAACGGTTACACCACCGAGGTAGTGCTGGCGACCGACCCGGCCAAAGCCAAACCCGGCCAAAAAGGAAACCTGACGATTTCTCTCGTGCCGAGATTTCAACGACCCAAACAGGCGAAAATTCCCATTCGCCAACCGCAAGGGCTTCGACTGCCGGCCATTCCGTTTGAAATCATTCGGCAGTAAATCGCCGGACCATCGACTGTCAAACCGGCGATCGGTCGTAACGCCGCCTGTTAGGCGGCGGATTGCTCAGGCTGGACAGCCTAAGTTACGGCTGGACAGCCTAAGTTACGTAACGCCGCCGCTGTTTGCACAGGAGCATAGCACGTCCCCGTTTGGCTGGGGATATTACTGCGTTTTTCCGGCCTTTGCGGTGGGTTCGAAGAATCGGCGGCGGAAGTAGAGGGCGACATTTACCAGACAGATCAGCACGGGCACTTCCAGCAGGGGGCCGATCACCGTGGCAAATGCCTGTTTGGAGCTGATGCTGAAGATGGCCACGGCCACGGCGATGGCCAACTCAAAGTCGTTGCTGGCCGCCGTAAACGCCATGGCTGTCGTCTTTTCATAGCCTGCGCCCAAGGCGTATCCGATGGCAAAGGCGACAAACCACATGACAAAGAAGTAGATCACCAGCGGCACGGCCACCAGGGCAACTTCCCACGGCGATTGGATGATTTCGTTGCCTTTGGAGGAGAACATGACAATGATGGTGAACAGAAGAGCGACGAGGGTGATGGGGCTGATTTTCGGAATAAACTTTTGCTCATACCACTCCCGCCCCCGCATCGGCAACAACACGCCCCGGGTAATCAATCCGCCCAAAAAGGGAATGCCCAAATAAATGAACACCGTCTGGGCCGCCTCCCAAATCGACACATGAATGTCCAGCCCCTCGACCAGTCCCAAGGCGTTGAGCAGCAGAGTAATGAACAAATAGATATATACCGCATAGAAAAGCACTTGAAAAACCGCATTGAAGGCCACCAGGCCGACGGCCAATTCCCGATCGCCGCCGGCTAATTCGTTCCAGACAATGACCATCGCAATGCAACGGGCAAGCCCCACCAAAATCACCCCAATCATATACTCCGGATAATTGTGCAAAAACAGGATGGCTAGCCCCGTCATAAAAATCGGCCCCACCACCCAATTCAAAAGGAGCGAAATCCCCAGCAGCCGACGTTCGCCCAATACCCGCCCCGTCTCCTCATACCGCACCTTGGCCAGCGGCGGATACATCATCAGGATCAAGCCCACGGCGATCGGGATATTGGTGGTCCCCACCTGGAGGTAGTTTTCCATGAACTGGCCAATGCCCGGCCAAAGATAACCCAAAAGGACTCCGGCGGCCATAGCCAAAAAAATCCATAACGTCAAAAACCGATCCAATAGCGACAATCGTTTGGCGACTCCATCGGTCATGTGTCTGGTCTCCTCCGCTGGAAAGAGTTTCCGGTTACAAAGAAGAAACGGTGGCGGCTTTAGAAGCATAATATCGGCCGCAGAGATCTTCGCGTTTACTTTGGAGCAGTTTGGCCAACCGCTTTTGGTCTTTGGCCGTCTGGAGGCTGGCTGAGGCCAACCGATCCATTAGCGCGGTCAGCCGACGCACCTCCACGGGGGCCTCTCGACCGACCCGTCGGTAGAAAATCCATCGGCCTTCTTTTTGAGCCTGGATAAATCCGGCGTGATCCAAAACGGCCAAGTGCTTCGAAACGGTCGAAGGCGCCAGTTCCAGAAGGGCCACCATCTGGCAGACGCACAGCGACCGGTCCCGAAGGGCCAACAAAATCCGCAGCCGATTCGGATCAGCTATCGCTTTTAGGGCGTGAATCAGCGTACGCACCGAAATCTCCTTCGATAATTCGCCATATATCGAAATATTACTGGAGCTCGTTAAAAAAAGTCAAGAGGGCCTCAAGAAAAACCGTGGGCTTTAGCGGGGAGCGGGCAGTCTGGGGCGGACTTTCGGTTCCAGTTGGGCGCGCCGGGCTTGACGAATTTCAGGCGGAGCTTCCGGATCAAAGTCGATCGGCCCTCCCAGGAGAGCGGCCAATCGTTGGGCGGCGATGCGTCGGGTCTCCACGTCCGGCCGATCCAAAAGAATCCACCAGATTTCCGGGTCATCCACCAGCCAATGGGCCGCTTTGGTCAGCGAATCTTCGTCCCCCGGCGGCTCTAGTTCTCGGAGGATCCGCCGGATGCGGAATCGCTGTTCGGCGTCCAGAAGACGCCAATCTAAACTTCGCAAAAAAGGTACGAGGGCGGAACCTTGCTGGCGCAGCGCCCGGTCGGCGGCTTCTCGGCGGCTGTACTGCTCATCGGCCAATTGGGCTACCAGGGCCTCCCATCGCGGCCGGTCCGGCGACCGAGGCAACGCGGCCAGACGCAGCATTTCCTGTTGGATCTGTTCTGTCTGGCCCAGCAAGGATACGGACGGCAGGAAAGAACCGAACAAAGGAATAACATACTTTTGAACCGTTCCAGGCTCTTCAAACGCCAAATGCCACAAGCTGCTCGCCTTCCAGACCCGCTCCGGTGCAGCGCCGGTTACTTTCAGCGCTACCGGCTCTCGGGGCCTTTGACTCAGTTCGATTTTCCAAGGGGATTGGGGGTCCAACGACTGCCATTGGATCTGAAAGGATCGCTGGAGGTCCACCGAGATGGAATACTTTTGTTGCTGGTTTTCCAGTTCATAGCTGAGGCTGAGGTTCTCCGCTCCCCCGGCGACCGATATTCTCTCCGACCATCGTCCCCCCGCAGAAGTGATGGTACTCGAGCTTCTTCCGAAGCCTCTTCCGGGATGTCCCTTGGCCGCCCATTCCACTCGGCCTCGGACCAGATGCACCTGAATAGTGCCGGAACGGATCCAGTCGGCCAGCAGTCGGGTTTCGATCGGCGAAGACGGTTCAGCGGACCAGCATCTGCTCAGCCCCCAATCAAACCCGATCCCACCGGCCAGGCTGATCACGGCTAGAACCCGCGCCGCCCATCGAAGCCAGCCAGTGCCGATGCGAGAAAGGGATGGCAAAAGCGGGCTGGATTGGGCTGAACGGAAGCTGCCGGCTTTCTGCCGGAGGCTTTGGGGGGCTGGATGTGGCTCTGCCCGCTGGGGCGATCTGGCGCCGCTCCTTGCCTGGGCAACGTAGGCAAGGTTCGCTCTTTGGAGACGTGATTTGAAGTTCATATTTTCCGCCCGCCAACGTTTCCGCTCAGATAGCCTTCTGTTCGGCAAAGATCCGGAGCAACACAGGACGGATCTGTTCGATGGCTCGGCCCCGATGGCTCAGCCGGCCCTTGGCCACCGGTCCCAGTTCCCCAAAGGTCCGATGATACTCCAAAATCTCAAACAGCGGATCGTAGCCGAAACCCTGACCGCCCCGTTCGGCAAAGGTAATTCGGCCCCGGCATCGGCCGACAGCTTCGGCTCGGATGACGCCTTCCGGGTTGGCCAAGGTCAGGTGACATTCAAAACGAGCGGTACGTTTTTCCAGCGGCACGTCGGCCAGTTCGGCCAAAAGCTTGCGCCGGTTGGCTGCATCGTCGGCGGTAGGCCCGGCATATCGGGCCGACTGCACCCCAGGCCGACCTTGCAGGGCATCGACCACCAATCCGCTATCGTCGGCCAAGACCCACTGGCCGATCTGCCGGGCATAGCCGGCCGCCTTGAGCCGGGCGTTTTCCGCAAACGTTTGGCCATCTTCTTCCACCGGCTGGGCGCCGGGAAAATCGGCCAAAGTACCGATCCGCATCCCAGGCAACTCCAACAGCCCCGCCAATTCTTCGCCCTTCTTCCGGTTGAACGTGCCCAGCACCAACACCAAAGCACTCTCCCCTAGGAATTCTCCCGTGAGTAGATCTTTCCTGTTATCCGAGCTTCTTCCCTATTATCCTAGCTCCTACCGGGTAAGTTGGCTATAGACAGAAAAACCCTCACAATATCTCAAACCTCGTCCCATTTCAACGGAATGGAGCGATCTTTCTTCTCATCTCCGCGAAGGCGGGATCCAGAAAAAGATCCACTAGCTCGATTCGTCCAGAATCTGGAGTGCCGCTTGTGCGAGAACAAGCCTGGACGGCGGCTTCCGCAGCAGTGACAAGGTACTGCATTCGGCCGGAATGTTACGAAACAAGCAGGCTTTTTGTCCCCCTCACCCAGCCTACTGCGCAGGCCGGCCTCTCGACAGCCTGGGGAGAGGCGAATTGTTTTCCGCTCGGCTGAAGTGTTCCAGAAAAGCCAGGAAAGGACTGACCTTTCCCAGGCAGGGGCGTAGAAAATCTCCTCAAGACCTTAGAGATTCAGTCCAGGGCTTAGAAATCGCCGGTGGGGATCACCTCGCCGCCGTCGGGCGTACCCAGGTATTGCCATGTGAGAAGAGCGATATTTTCCGAAATAAAGCGGACGCTGCCGTCGCAGAGACATGCGTTCACCCCACCCGGATGGTAGCTGCGCGACGTGTGCAGCATCATGTTCTGCTTGGAGATCTGAATGCACGGGGCACGTTGGGAGACCTTGTCCTGGTTGCTGCACCAGCGCACTTGATCCGGTGTGCGGTCGTTGGGCGTATAGTCGTGCATGTACAGGGGACCTTCGTCGTAGGTATGCACGCCCCGGATGGTGCAGCCGACGCCCACGATCAGTTCGCTCATCAGCAGGGTATTGGACGTGCCGTCGGTAATATCCTGGAATCGGGCGCCCCAGTTGTAGCTCAACACGCCGCGGATCCTCTGGTCGGGGGTGCGGGTGGTAAGCTTGGAGGCCGAAACGATCGGTCCTTCCTGCGGTCCGATACCGAAGTTGCCGCCGTAAGAGATCCGGCCATTTTTCCAATTGGTGTCGGCCGTGTAGCAACTACCGTCGTCATTCCAGGGGCGTGAAGCGCCCGGATCGGAAGGGCACTGGAAAGTGGCGATTTGAGCCCCGGCAATGTGTCGGTAATCCGGATTAGGATGGCCGGCGTAATTGATATGCCAGGGGATGTTTTGGGCAAGGGCTGCCTGTTCCATATAGGGCCAAAGCCTCAGGGGCCAGGCCCATTCGCCGCCGCCGCAGCCGGGCGGCTGCGACTGACCGGACCCATACGGGACCACCATCGGCCCATAGCCCAACGGAAACGTGTTGAACGCACTATGGTAGTTATGGAAGGCCAGGCCGATCTGTTTCAGGTTGTTGGTGCACTGCATCCGGCGGGCTGCTTCTCGGGCCGCCTGCACCGCCGGCAACAATAGCGCAATCAAAATGCCAATAATGGCAATAACGACCAAAAGTTCCACCAGGGTGAAACCATGGAGCACCGGACGGAAGGTGTTATACTTCCGCCCAGGGGAAAACGCAGTTTTTCGTGCCCCGGAGAGCCGAATCCAACCAATAGAGTTGCCGGCAGGTTTTCTCCGCCTCCTCTGGAAAATCTCCGCAATAGGCCCACGCTCAAGGGAACTCGATCGCCCTGTCACCATGAGAAACCTCCTTGCCAGAGAGGAAATCGCCTAGACGGCCAGAAAAAAGCCCGCCCAGAACGGACGAGAGTACAAATCGTTGTAACAGTTCACCCGAGCGGAGACCTATTTTTGGGGAAGGCCCTAAAGGGTCACTGCCGCGCAAGCGGTAGTCCAGGGTTCTTGGTGTGGCTGCTTCTGTGGACCTGAATAACCAAGTAGTCGCTTCACAGTAACCTGGATCCCCGCTTTCGCGGGGATGACACGAAAAGTTTCTCCAGAACAGGTCTCTGCATTCGGCTGAAATATTCCAAATCATTTTACACTTGTCAGTTGGAACTCGAAGTGGGCCTTTTTGCCCGGTTCGACTTTGGCTTTCAAGGCGCCGGCTTCTCGGAAGCGGATGGGGGCCAATTCGGCGACCTGGCCTTTTTGTTCGTCCTGGACCATTCGGCCGGTCTCCTGCATGCCGATAATGGTAACCTGGTACTCGCCCGGCAGGAGGCCTTGATCGGCGGGGATGCTGAAGCGTCCGTTTTCGATCGCTGCGCCGGCGCTGGGGGCTTTGAGCCCGGGTGCCGGCTGGAAATTGATCGACCCGCTGGCCAGCGGTTTGCCGTCCACCGTTACTACGCCGGTTACCGCCTGCCGACCGCTGGATTTCCCACAACCCAAACAACCCACCACCCACAAGCCCAAAGCCACAAGCTTGATCCATCCTTTCGCATTGGTAACCATTTAGTATTTCCTCCGTAAATCCTGTAGGGCCGGGAGCACCGCCCCAGCCGAATTCCTCGCCCGGCCGGGTCCCCGCCCTCGCTCGGATTCTCCTCGGCCGGTTATTCCCATGGATTCAGAATATATTCCGGCGTAGGCGGGACCTAAGCCCTACGTGTCCGCCGCCACAGGCCCAGGCTCAGGCACATGCCGATGGCCAATAGCAGCCAACTGGTCGGCTCCGGCACCGCCGTAATTTCAATAAAGGCCAACTTGGCCGGCACCGATTGCCCAATGTCTCGAATCGTCAGCCGGCCGTCGCTGACGGCCACTACGCCCATAAAGAGGTCCCATTCCTCGCTTTTGCCAGGATCCGGATCATAGAACCGGACATTTTCGATCCACACATTGTCATGAGCGACACCGCCAATGTTTGAAGGCGCTGGTTCTCCGAACATGGCCAGCACAAAGTAATTGCCGTTCGGCAGTTCGATCTCCCAGTTGTAGTGCTGGGTGCCGCCGTTCCAGAGGTGGTTGAAGGTGTCGTAGCGTTCATCGGGGGAGGCGGAACTATTGCGATTTCGGCCGTTGGCTTGGTTGCCCAAGGGATCGCCGGTGCTTGGATCGACCCAGCCGTACTTGTAGCCGTTGCCCCGATCGCCGAACGCCGCGCCGTCGTCGATCAGGTAATTGGGCGGCAGGGGGTTATTGTGGGCGTTGGCGCCGGTGCCTTCGAAGTTGATGGCGATTTGTGGCTGGATGACCGAGGCGGCCTGCATGAAGCAGATTTTGGCCCCGGCTTCCGGCTGCGGCGTGATGGTGACCCGGCCGTCGGTAACCGTGAATATCCCGAAGTATTCGTCCCAGTCATT
>JAKPGL010000060.1 GCA_029550925.1 Planctomycetota bacterium | reverse complement strand
GCATGAGTTGGAACCAGCCCTCGGCAAGATGCTCGCCAGCGGCTTCCAGTTCGTCCAGGTTGAGCACCTCGTTCTTGAGGTAGAAGTCCAGTTCGCGGGAGAGAAAGCCGCGCAGGTCCTTATGGATGAAAAAGTCGCTGGTGTTCCGCCGGGTATATTGACGCAGGTGATGCTCCAGGTAAGTAACCGACTGCCCTTTCGCGGTCTTGCGTCGCTCGGCCGTAAGCGCGGCTAGGGCGTCGTCGGCGGCTTGAAGACGCTTGGGGATTTCCGCCACGGCTTCGGCAAGGATCGCCTCCTGCTGGTTCTTCTGGCCGTAGGTGATGGTCTCTTGCTCGGTGAGCGGCCGGAACTCAAACGGGATGATGAGCGTCCGCGTGTTTTCGTCCCAGACGATCTCCTCCAGGCGCGGCAGGAAGAAACGCTTTTCGCCCTTGACGTTGTTCTGCTCCACGTCGGCTTGCCGAAGCTGGAAATGCACCGTAACCCCATTGGGCGCTTTGTAGGTGTAGTCGGTAAAGTACTCGCCGGTTTTGATGTAGTACTGGTCCTGATTGGCCCAATACAGAAAGACCTCTTCGCCGTTGTAGGGGACGGCGTAGCGTTCCTTCTTGGAGTAGCGGCGCTTGGAGATGAAGTCCCCTTCCTGCCAGTAGCGGCTGAAGAAGGTGTAGAGGTGGTTGTAGACGACGGTCTCCAGCGCCTCGGTGGAACGGCAGCCGGCGGCTTTGGCCTGTGCATCCAGGTATTCCCGGCCCACTTTCGTCTCACGGTACTGTTCGGCCAGGTTGCCGGCGGCGTCCAGAGCGTCCTTGCCCAAAACGTCCAGCACCTTCTGCTTGGCGGCCTCAAGGATCTCCAGGGCGTGTTTCTGCTCGGCCAATGCGTCCTTGCGGAGTTCTTCATCAACCATTTGAGGCAAGTCCTGAGCGATGAAACGCTCTAGGACCGCCCGTTTATAGTTCATGATCCGATAGATACCAAAATCCAGATCCGCACAGTCGAATTGGAAAAGCTCCCGCAAGAGAGCCTGAAATTTCGTCCTAGGAGAATGATCCTGGGCCGCCGCATGGGCCTGAGCCACCACCGACTCTTCCTCCGCCGAGCCCAACGTGGCCGACGGATTGTTCGGATTGTTCGGGCAATCCTTGTCCCGATGCTCATACGTCTGAATGCTCCGCTTCCGCTTAGAGTTAGCCCCGGAAGAACCACGACCTCTGGCCGACATGACCACCTTGCTCCTTTACAAAACATCCAGCCACCAGCACATCCACTCACCAGCCCGCCCAACCTACCCAGTCGCCCCGGATAGCCGACAGGCTAAAACAATGCCATCCTAACCCCCCGCCCCCCTTTTCGGGGAGCCTGACACTGAAATTCAATAGGTATTATTATGATGGAGTTTTGCAAACGGGAGATTTCCACCGCTGTTGTACACTACCGATCCTAAAAAATCTCGGGATTTTTGAGGGATCTGTTCCGTGGACAACCGCCGGAACAAGCCCATTTTGCAAAACTCCAAAATTATTAGTCCTCTCTTTACCTGACCCCAAAATCCTACCAAAAACCTCCTCCGGTACCTACCGCCCCTCCTCAGGTACCTACGGCCCCTTCGCCGCCCCGACAGTCGGCTGGGGCAAGTCCCCCAGAACCCTTCGGCCCCCGTAAAGATTTGATTTTTGGTAACGATTCCGCCAAATGCAGTGGCCCGATGCGTATCCCTCTCCCCCGGCCGCCGAGAGCTCGTTGTTATACACATCTTTTTTGGAATTTAGGTAAAATGAGCAAATTGAGGAAACTTTTGGGATTCTTCAGATTTCGGGAATTCTCGCAATCTCTTTATTCGGATTGCCCAAGTCCCCCATATTTCCGATTCCCACAGGCAATAAGCCCTTTCCTGTAATGTTAATCCCCCTTAATGAGGGGGCATAGGAAAGGTGGGATAAGGCGGTTGGGTCTTTAGCAGCCTTGTCCAGTTTAACTTGTGTATAACAACGAGCCGCCGAGAGGGAGGTTTGGCGTCAGCCAAACCGGCTGAGTGGGGAAAAGGGGGGTGCAATTGCCTGTTGACTCCTCAGTTGGATAGCCTGAGGGCTAGCCGGCCTCTCGACGGCCAGGGCAGCGACGAAGGCTCTTCACTCGGCTGACGTACAGAAGCCGTGGTGGGGCACTGGCTTGGACAGCCAAAGCCGTGGGACTTATTTAGTGAGTGATTACGCAAAAATCACGCATTCGCACCACTGGGCCGCCCGCCCTCTTGGTGGCATTTCGCTGGCACTTTTTTCTGGATTAACCACGCCCACTACTTTTGGCGTCCAGATGCCTTGGTGTTAGGGCCAAGTCGGTGGGCAGTAGAACGACACCTTGGCGAAATCGTTCCTATCCAGGAGTCTTACTGTATTGTGGGCGACCACGTTCCACCTTCGGGCATTTACCGTTGGCCGGACGAGAAATGGGACGCACTTGAAAGAGACTTAGATCGGCTTAATCGTATATAATCAATGGCAAAGCGTTCGCTTTTCGGCAATTTGTGGTCCCATTCTCCAGGATCAATTCTTAGGCCGATAACAATTTTTTCATTCCACTCCTTGCCTATGGGCAATTGATAAGTGTGCATTTCTCCGTCGCCAACTATTTTCCAGTCGATGTGTTGTTTATCTGTCCATCGTGGCCATTCTTGAGTAATCCAAAAAACCTGCCCAACAGAAGCCTTTGTAACTGCCATGCGAATTTCTAAAACATCATCATACCGCCCTTCGAATCGCAAGTTGTTTCGCACCAAGTAAGGATCGCCTCCAATAATTTTCCCTGTCAAGAGTCCGTCCCGAACAGATAAATCCAAGATATGGTTTCCTAAAATAACGTTGGCTATGGGACTCGAAGTCCATCCTTCTGTATCATTGTCCTTTTCAAACTCAAACGCAAACACATAATTGCCCCAGCCCAATTCTTTTAGCCTTGCTTTAGCAATAGACTGGTCCAGGCCGCTTATGCGGTCCAGTACACGCAAGTACCATTCAGCCGCATCTATACGCTTAGCTAGTCTTGCCCGCCCCTGTAACAGGATAGATTCATTCCAAAGAGCATGGCCTCTCTTAGCCGCCTCTTCTGGCGATTCCGGCATGTCCTGGGCCTCAAACTCAATCAATACGTCTAGGGCCGAAATTGCCAGCTTGCTATCCATAGCCTGAACCGCAAGCTCTTTGGCCTTCTTGGCAAGCACGTACCGATTGGCCTGGTCTTTATCTTCGGCGGCCATGCGGAGCATTTCCAGGGCCAGTTTGGTTCGCTCCTGATTGGTTTTGGCTTTTTCCAGGTCTTTGCCGAAAACTTCCGCAAGCGCCTTTTCGGCTTTGGTTATCTCTTCCGGGGTGGGCATGGGGTGTAGGTCGCCGCCCATACAGTAGGATACGCAAAACAAAATGGCCAGTAGCACCCCGGTTCGACAAGCCTGAAAACCGCCCATGTTCCCGCCTCCTAGACAGACAAGCCAAAATAACCCGACTTTTGCCCAAAACTGCCCAGCTCTTTAAGCATTTCGCAACGGCCCACAAAAAACTTGATATTTTGGTCATCCCACTACCCCATTCCAAAATATCCATTCTAGTAAGCATTTTCAACCCCCTCGTGTTATGTATAGGTGATATCCCTTGCACTCCCCTGCCCCGGCTGAAAAACGGCTGAAAAAAACGCCTTTCCCAAGGCCCTTTTGGTATCTACGGATTTTCCCTAAAAGGCTTTAACAAATAGCCTGCCAGAATGACAGAATGAATACATAAAAGACCACTATCTTTTCCCCATTTCCTGTCATGTTGGCAGATTCTTCTTATGGAAGCGGTCCAGTCCTCAGGGCATTTCAACAGGGCAATTTGCCTAAGAAAGGAACTGTTCTGAGAAAAACATCCTACACCTCCCAGACAGCCCAGCAGGCTATCCTAAGGCAAGGAATTGTAACTGCTTGTATAGGACCGGGGGATGCTAATTAGGGGTGACTCCTTGACAAACTGGAGTTTACCCAGTGTTGCTCTTGACAAGGAGCCAAAAATAAAGCCTCCTTCCGCTTAGAGTTCCAACCGTCCCATAGTTTAAGGAGGTCAGGGATGACCAGCAATAGTTTGCGGAAGGAGGTTCGTCGTCGATTGTACGTATTTGCCAACAGTT
>JAKPGL010000059.1 GCA_029550925.1 Planctomycetota bacterium | reverse complement strand
TTTTTTTTGCACATGGGTCCCTCCTTGGTTAAGAGTTCCTTTTTGTAACTCTTTTACCAGAGGGACCTTATATTTTCTAGACTAAAATCCACCCGACTTGGAACTACTGAGGAATGACAGATTGCTGCATTCGGCGGGAATGGTACCCATCTGAAAGACGCCCTTATTTCAGTTTCTCTTGCCAGCGTTTGAGCCACACCAGGGCGTTTAAGGATGTTATCTTGTTCAATTCTAGACAAGAAGTCCTCCAGCATTGCCAGATCGCCCCGTCCCACTGCTCCACCAGCCGTATCCGCTAAATCGGCCCCTACCTTGGGACCACGTCCGCATCCGCCAAGGCCGACGCTCCCTCCAGCAAAAACTCCGGTCTGCGCGGCCCGGCCAATACCTCTTTCTTCCTGCCTACATCCCGCGCCTGCGCAGGCATAATTTCCATGAGTCTTACCTGAAAGATACTAGGAAACAGGGTGACAAGTTCTTTAGGTTATCCGGATTCTAAGAGTTGTTGAATAGCCTGATTTACTTCTGCTTTTCTAGTTGCAATTCGGAGGATTGCCTCGTCAATGGTACCTTTGTCTAACTGACTGGAGCAGCTAAGATAATGAAATACAAAGATCTGTTGGACACGACTGCCTGCGCGGGTGGCACGGGCGATTAACTGATTAGTAACCTCCGGATTGTAGTGTGGATCGGCTATAAATACGTGAGTAGTTCCCACCAAATCTAGTCCCTCAAATCCTACAGGTGATAATACAAGAACAGGAATTGGACCATTTTTGAAAGCTTCTACAATTTTTGTCTTGGTTTGGATTTTCACTTCTCCCGTATAAACTGCATGAGAGACGCCTAGAGTTTGAAGGCAACAACTAATTGGAAGGACGCCATGTTCTACAAAATTAGAGAATATAATTATCCTTGCATTTGAGTTTTTCTCCACAATTTCTTTCACATGGCGGCAAAGAGCTTGGATTTTACTGGATGGCCCCTCCGGAGTATGGAGAAGCGTTTGCCGTAAATCGGCTACCCGATTGAAAACGCGTTCCACACAGGTCTCTTCCAAATCGTCGGAAAGAAATTGGCGGTCTAGTTTTTTTCGATGGCCTGCCGCAATCCGCCGGTACCATTTTACCTCGGAAATAGGCATCTCTATCTTCACTGTTTGAGACACTATTTCCGGAAGTCCGCATTCTTCGGTACACTGTTTACTGGAACTATAATCGAGATGGGGAAGTAATAGTTGCCTTAAAGTAACTGGGTCTCGGATTCCTATTACAGGCCCCCGATGTGGCCGCAATCCTAACCACGAACGGATCCAAGTTAACCACCATGGATATTTTCGTTCATATTTATAGGCCAGGCAGGATTCTAATTTTCTTTGGATGGATTTTCCTGCAATTAAAGCTACCAAATTGAAAAATTCGAAAGGAGAATTTTGAAACGGCGCCCCCGTCATTCCTATAAAAAACTCGGTCCGTGCTGAAAGCCTACTTAAAACCTCATGATTCTGTGTTTTAAGATTTTTAGCATGTTGAATTTCGTCCACAATAACAAACTTCCATCGTTTCCCAAGAAGCCATGATCGGGAAAGTCTCAGCCGATCGTAACTCATTGCATAAACAGTACCGGGAATGACTAACAGGGGAGTACTCTGGAGAATTTCCACCGGACAAGATAAATCCCAACGGTCTCGTTCCTGAAGTAACTGAGGCAGTAAATGGGCCGGAGCAACCCATAAACCTACGCTGTCCGGCTCACACAGCAATTGGTCGGCAATATGAAGACCAATGGCCGTCTTCCCACTTCCCAACGGACGAATCAATAAAATCCGTTTGCTCGCAATCGCCCGCTGGATGGCAGAGCGTTGATGAACGAAGAGGGGCCTTGTTAAAGGCTGGCACATTTTTACTTCAACTGCCCTGCCTCATGAAATGCATGCGACTTCAGGAAGTGGAGAGCCATAATGAAACTGGCTGTCCGATCCACGGAAGGCCAAAGAGCCCAAATGAGACCTCCTAAGAATAACCCTCCTGCGAGAATCCAACCTATTGGTCCTGCTAACAGGGCTACAAGACTACTAGCCGTAGTATAAACAGCAAAAGGAAAGGTTATTCCAAAAATAGCTCCGATGGAGTAAATAATTACAGACATTGTAGTATAAAAAGCGAATCCCGTAAGAGCAACCGTTCCACCAAGGGCAGCCAAAACAGCCCCTCCCCCCATTACCGCAATAGCCGCTTTATTGGGAATCGGTTTGCCTAATTCTTTTTCCACTCGATTTAAAACTTGTTCTCTTTTTTCGGGAGAAAGCTTATCCCACAATTCTGCGAAATACTTTTCTACGATTTTTTTCTCCAACTCAAACGTAGGTAATGCCTGAACCTCTTCCGCAGGAATGCCTTTCTTTTGGGCCACCCATTGGACAAGACTATGATAATCCACCGTATTCCTCATGAATGGATAAAAGAGACTATGTTCCGAAACCCATATAATTTCCTTTATAATTTGGAGCGGAGTGATATAATCGTCCGGGTTTAAACGGCCAGCCTCAAAAGCAGCCTGGATCACTTTGGGCCCTGCATCATTGAACGTCTGTGGCCGTAAAGGAAGTTTTTCCGAAGCATCTTTGGAGGTATCTGCATACTGGTCATATTCCTTAAGCCCAAACTGGCCAAAATCGCTTTTCTTCAATTTAGGGAACATCTGAAGGCTAATCGCTAGAGTGATCCTTTCCTCTACACTCATGTTTTCCAGCATTTTCGTAAAATTATGATTGCTATCATCAACTGTTGTCATTCCTGTAAATTTCAGCCAGGGCTTGGGCTGACGCGTTGGCGCTCCTCCCGAGGCTCGGAGAGAAAAATAGGAGGCATTGAGGAGAGACATGATGCAAGCAGCCGAAACCAGTTGGGTCAACCCACGATTCCTAAGGAAGCATTTCATAACGTTTCTCCTTCTGACCAGAGAGAACCGAGAAAACCAATTACCCAACAAATTTTCATCCAATTCTGCTATGCTATCACTATCTCCTGGGGACGTTCTGGTTCTCCTAAAGAATTCGCCAATTATTATATGTTAGTATCTGGAGTTTTGCAACTTTGGGATTTCTGGAGTTTACCCAGAGTTGATTTCGTGGGGATGTGCGAATTGGCCGGAATTTACAGCGATTGACCAGGTTAGGTCGCTTTGGACCGCCCAGCTCGGATCGTACCAACCCGCTGGAGTGCTAGCACGGACGACATCCCGGCGGTAACCCGAAAGATGAGCGAATTTTAGCTTCTGCCCGGTATTTGGCGATCATCCCACACTGGGTAAACTCCAGTGGGATTTCCACCGATCTTGTACACTACCGACCCTCAAAAATCACGGGATTTTTGAGGGACCTGTTCAGTGTACGAACACCTGAACAAGCCCATTTTGCAAAAATCCAGTTAGTATCTCTTTTTGTCTACCCCCCCCAAGAAAGGGGGATCGCAAAAGGACTCAATCTTCTGTCCTGTTAAGATAGTGAAGATTGGAAAACTTGAAAATCTAACAGTGTCCGGAGACTTATCTTAGTTTCAGTTTCTCTTGCCAGCGTTTGAGCCACACCAGGGCGTCCAAGGGCGGCAATTTATCCAGGTCTAGCTGGCGCAGTTCTTCCAGCATCGGATGTTCCATCGGCTGGAAGAGGGTCAGTTGCACGTAGCGGCCCGTGCGCCCAGATGCTGACGATCGTCGGCCGGTTTCCGAGCGTCGCTGGACGCCGATGGGTGATCGGGATTGGCTTTCGGCGGTTTGGTCGCCGATCGCGGCCGCTGGTTGCATATCGACCGAGGCGTCGGCTTGATGTTCGGATGTCCATGCACCGGCTTCGGCGGCCAAGCGCTCGTCCTCCAATTGCACCAGCACGTCTTTGGCCCGTTCGACGATCGGCTTAGGCACCCCGGCCAATCGGGCCACATGGATCCCGTAGCTTTTATCCGCCGCACCGGGCAGGATTTTGTGCAGAAAGATCACCTCGTCTTGCCATTCCCGAACCGCCACGTTCAGGTTCATCACTCCGGGCAGCACTCGTTCCAGGTCGGTCAGTTCATGATAATGGGTGGCAAAAAGCGTCCGGCACCCGATGCGATCATGCAAGTACTCGGCCACGGCCCATGCCAGCGAAATGCCGTCGTAGGTGCTGGTACCCCGACCGATTTCGTCCAGCACGACCAGGCTTCGGCGGGTGGCCAGGTGGCAGATGCGGGCCGTCTCGGTCATCTCGACCATGAAAGTGCTTTGGCCGCGGGACAGTTCGTCGCTTGCGCCGACGCGGGCGAAAATCCGGTCGGCTGCGCCGATGGTTGCCTCCTTGGCCGGGATGAAGCTGCCCGTCTGGGCCAGGAGCACCAGCAGGGCCGTCTGCCGAATGTACGTACTTTTACCTGCCATGTTCGGCCCTGTTACCAGGGCGATGGTTTTGCCCTGGCCTAGACCACCGCCCAGTTCGGTGTCGTTGGGCACGAAGGCGCCTTCCGGCTCCAGGATATCCAGGACCGGGTGGCGGCCGTCTCGGATCATGAGGATCGGTTCTTCGACCAGGCGGGGTCGGCAGTAGTTTCGCTGGCGAGCCAGTTCCGCCAGGCCGGCCAGCACATCCAGTTGGGCCAAAGCGGCGGCGGTTTGTTGCACCTGCGGGCGAGCCGACGCCGACCGCTCCCGCAACTGGCAAAAAAGCGCATACTCCAATTGCCGGGCCTTCTCGTCGGCCGTCAGCACCCGCTCCTCATACTCTTTCAGTTCCGGCGTGATATAGCGTTCCGCATTTTTCAGCGTCTGTTTGCGGGTGTAATCGGCCGGGATTTTGTCCCGGTGTGTGTTGGTTACCTCGATGTAATAACCGAAAACCTTGTTAAAGCCGACTTTCAGCGTGGGGATGCCGGTCCGCTGGATCTGCTGGGCCTGATACTGGGCGATCCATTGTTTGCCGCCGTGGGCCAGGTCGCGCAATTCATCCAACTGAGCGGAATACCCAGGCCGGATGAAACCGCCGTCCTTGCTGCTCAACGGACAATCGTCCACCAATGCGGCTTCCAACTCCGTGCGTAGCTCCGGGCAGGGGTCGATCGCCGATTCAATCTCCTGCAGAAGCCGACTGGATCGGCCCGCCAGTTTCGCCTTTAGCTCCGGCAGCATTCGCAGCGTCTTGGCCAGGAAGCTCAGGTCCCTGGGGGTGGCCCGCCCCGTGGTGATCCGGGCCAAGAGACGCTCCAGGTCATAGACCCGTTGGAATGTTTCGCGTAGTTCGGCCCGCAGACGGCCGTCCTGAAACAGTTCTTCGACTGCATCCAGTCGCTGGTTGATGGCGGCGATGTCCGTGAGCGGACCGGAGAGCCATTCGGCCCACAGCCGAGCGCCCATCGGCGTAACGGTGCGATCCAATACGGCGGCCAAGGAGCCTTCCCGTCGGCCTTCGCGCAAGGTGCGGGTAATCTCCAGGCTTCGGCGGGTGGATTGGTCGATCTCTAACGCACTGCCCCGCCGGTACGGAAGCAGTCGATCCAGATGGGCCAGCGAGGTTTTCTGCGTCTCCGTGAGATAGTCCAGGATGGCGCCGGCGGCGCGGATGGCCTGCCGATCTTCCGCGCTGTCGCCGAACCCGAAGCCCTCCAGACTATGGGCGCCGAAATGTTTCCGGAGCACCTGGGAGGCGGTCTCCCAGTTGAAGGCCCAGGGCGGCCGACGCGTTAGCATCATCCGGTCCTGACCTACCGCCGGTGGGGCCGACGCCCCCTCGGCCACCAGACACTCCGACGGCCCAATGCGGGCCAATTGGTCCGGCAGTTCCGCCGGGGGAAAAGCGGCGGCCTGGAACCGACCGGTCGAAAGATCCACCCAGGCCAAACCAGCCAGTTCCCCAGGACAAATCGCCGCCAGATAATTGCTCGACCGGGGGTCCAGCAGCGTCTCTTCGGTAACTGTGCCGGCCGTTACCACCCGGGTGATTTCCCGGCGGACCAGGCCCTTGGCCAATTTGGGGTCTTCGACCTGTTCGCAGACGGCCACCCGCATCCCGGCCGCGATGAGCTTGGCCAGGTAATGATCCAACTGATGATGGGGGAAACCGGCCATGGGGACGGCATTTTCGCCTTTATCTCGGCTTGTCAGGGCCAGGTTCAAAAGACGAGCGGCGGTTTTGGCGTCCTCATAAAAAAGCTCGTAAAAATCCCCCATCCGAAAAAGGAGCAGAGCATCCCCGCAGGCCCGCTTGGCCTCCTGATATTGCCGCATCATTGGCGTCAGTGATTCATGCACCCCATGCATACTGTCCATGCTAGCAAATCGGACGCCACGTGCTCAAGGGGCCAGCGGTTGCAAGCAGGTTGGAAGTTGGGAGTAGGGGATAGGGAATGGAGCACCGAAGACGCGACCGCGGAATGGGTACGGGAAAAAAACAAAGGGCCCCAACATGGAGGCCCTTTCATCTAGGAGGGTCGTAAAAAACAATGGAAATTTTCGCAAACAGGGTGCACCTGTTTGCAGATACGAGAACAGGGAGGAACGCTTCGGGGATTAGTGGGAGACTTTTTGCCGGGCTGCTGATTTTTTGCGTTGCGCCCGGATTTTTCGCAGTTCGGCCAGTTCTTGGGCTAGCCGATGCCGTAGGGGACTTTCCGGACGGAGTTCTTCGAGCAGCCGTTCGGCTTTTCGGAAGGTCTCCTCTCCGAAGTCAGGGGAATTAAACAGGTTCCTCCAACTGCGTGCGACTTCTTGCTCGGTGAGCAATCGAGTTACCTCTGCAACGAACCGGAAGCCAGCCGATGACCTTTTTCGGAGCGGCGCAACCAGCCAAAGCGAGGGGATCGCTTCTGAGGCGGGATATGGCGCCGGGGCTGGCATCCGGCGGCCGCTCCTACCACGCTGGCGCCCATCTGCCAGCGTTTCTTTTATTGTAACTAGAAATTATCGGTCGTGCAAACGTCCAGCTCGAATCTTTTCCAATTCTTCGCAAACAGCGTCGATAGTATAGCGAATTTGTTCTTCGGTGTGCAGACAGGTGAGGAAAAATCGCAATCGGGCCGCACTTTCCTCTACCGCCGGGTAAAGGATCGGCTGGACGTTGATCCCACGGTCTCGCAGCGCCCGAGAAAGCAACAGGGAATGGACCGAATTGCCTAAAATAACCGGTACAACCGGCGAATCCCGACTGGTTCCTGTATTCAGACCTCGTTGTTTGGCCAAATCGAGGAACAATCGGGCCCGCTGTTGGAGCCGATGGGTGCGTTCGGGCTGGGTTTCGAGGATATGGAGGGCGGCCAAAGCGGCGGCAACGGCCGGCGGCGGCATCCCCACACTATAGACGAATCCCGGCGCCGTGTATTTCAGATATTCGACCAGGGCCTTGGCGCCGGCAATGTAGCCGCCACAACTGCCAAAGGTCTTGCTCAAGGTCCCCATCCAGATTTCGACTTCTGGGGCGGGGACGCCGAAGTAATCGCTGATTCCCCGACCTCGGGGGCCGATGGTCCCTATCGAGTGGGCCTCGTCGATCATCAACAAGGCTTTATGCCGATTTTTCACCTCGATGAACCGAGGCAGATCAGGAATATCGCCGTCCATACTATAGACGCCTTCAATGACCAGAAGCACACGGCGATATTCATGGCGGTAGCGACGGAGGATTTCGTCGGCGGCTTGCCAGTCGTTGTGAGGGAACGGCCGACGTCGGGCGCCGGACAGGATCGACCCTTGCAAGATACTGTTGTGGGCCAGGGCGTCGTGCAAAATCAGGTCGCCTGGGCCGAACAGATGGCCGATGACCGTTTCGTTGGTCGAATGGCCGCCAACAAATACGATCGCGTCTTCGACACCCAGCAGCCGGGCGATACCCTGTTCGAGCTGGCGGTGGATTGGCTTTTCGCCGGAGACCAGTCGGCTGGCCGACACACTAGTTCCATATTTGGCCGCCGCTTCTTGTGCCGCCCGGATCACCTCGGGATCGCCGGAGGCCCCGATGTAGTTGTAGCTGGAGTAGTTGATGTACTCGCGCCCGCCGATGATGGTTCGGTCGTTGGTGATCCCTTCGTGTACGGTAAAATAGGGGTTGCCGCCTCCCAAGGCTTCCAACCGCTGGAAATTTTCTTGGAGTTTAAGATATTCGGGAAATCGTTCGAACCGGTAATACTCCTCTGGAATGTGGACATCCGGAGGGGCGGTTTTCAGGGAACGGGGTTCTACGCCGAGATAGGTTTCCACCGCCTCGACCACTTGTCGGCAAGTAATCAGATCGGGCAGGATTTCCGGCGGGAATCGGCCCCCGAACCGCTCTTCCAACGAGGCGACGATTTCCATCCGTTCGATGGAGTCCATGCCGAGGTCCAGGATGGAGCTATCCAGGGTAAGTCCGTCGGCCCGTTCTCGGGCGACGCGGCGGACTTCCTCAAGCACGGTCTGGATGACGCGTTGGCGGGCGGCAGGATCGACGGGCCGGGTAGCAGACTTCGTGGGCGCCCCATTGCCTCCCTCTTGCCAGGCGTCTGGAACAGACGCCGATTCGACCGGCGCATTCTCCGACCCGCCTCGGAAGACGCCTGCCCCAGCCCGGGGGCTGCAAGAACCAAGGGAGGTTGGTATAACGCCAGCAGGCGATGCGTCAGCCGCCGCCGCTGCGCCCCCCTCTGAGCCAACCGCCAAGGCAAGCGAAGGTCTTGCTTCTGACAGAGTTGAGGAAGGCGTTTCCGCCATCGCCGGAGCGTCCCATCGGGCTACCACTTCCAAGGTATTGTGAAGATAGCCGTCTCGGCAGGCATGGCGCTGGATTTTTCCGCTGGAAGTTTTGGGGATGCTGCCGGCCCGAAGCAGCAGGATGGACTGGACGACTAGGTCATGTTCTTTGGCGACCGCTCGACGGATGGCTTGAAAGATTTCTTCCCAATGGCCTTGTTTACGACGTTCGACTTCCTGGACGATCACCAGCTTTTCCTGGCCATCGACTTCCACAGTGAACGCGGCGCCGCAATCTCGACGGAGTCGGGGGTGGGAATGCTGGACGGTGAGTTCAATATCTTGGGGATAGTGATTTAGCCCATGGATAATGATCAAGTCTTTCAATCGGCCGGTGATGAAAAGTTCTCCATTCTCGACGAAGCCCAAATCGCCGGTCCGCAGGTAGGGGCCGTCGCCGGTGTCTTTCAGGTAGGCTTGGAAGGTGGTTTGGGTGGCTTCGGGGTGGCCCCAATATCCCAAAGCCACACTTGGCCCCTGAACCCAGATTTCGCCCACCGTACCGGGCGGGGCGGTGGTCATGGTGTCTGGGTCGGCAATGACGATCCGTTGGTCCAGCAGGGCGCTGCCGCAGCCGACCAAAGAATGCGCCCCGGCAGAACCCTTCGGACGGGGGGAGACTTTTCCCATCGCAAGCAGTTCGGCGTCATAAGAACGGATCACGGGCGGTTCTTTGGCGTATCCGCCGGAGACGATCAGGGTGGCTTCCGCCAGGCCGTAACACGGATAAAACGCCTCCGGTCGAAACCCGCACGGGGCAAACGCCTCGCAGAACCGCTGGATTGTTTCCGCCCGAACCGGCTCGGCCCCATTGAAGGCGACGCCCCATTTACTCAAATCCAAAGATTTTCGCTGTTCTGGAGTGATTTTTTGTACACATAGATCATAGGCGAAATTGGGGCCCCCGCTGGTTACCGTACCCCGGATTTGGCTTCCATATCGAGAGATGGCGGCCAGCCAACGATAAGGCCGTTGCAGGAAAGCCATTGGCGACATCAGAATATTGGGCCGCCCCATGTAAAGCGGCTGGAGAATCCCGCCGATCAGGCCCATATCGTGATAACTAGGAAGCCAAAACACCCCGATACCGGATCGGGTATGCTCAAAGGCATAGGCAATCAAAGCGGAATTGTGCAGAAGGCTGGCATGGTTGAGCATCACCCCTTTCGGGACGCCCGTGGACCCGGAGGTGTATTGCAGAAACGCCAGCGTATCGCCATGCACATCGGGCGTTTCCCACTGGTCGGCCATTTGCGGCGGAACTTGGCAGGTGGCCAGCCAGGTCAATCTTTTCAGATCCGGGGTTTCTTCGACGATCGGACGAACCAACTCTAGGACAGCCTGAGTCGTCAAGGCCACCTTCGCTTCCGCATCATTCGCAATGGCCTGAATACGGGCCAAAGACCGGTTTCTTCGGGGCGGATAGACCGGGACGGCCACTACCCCCCCATAGAGGCAGCCGAAAAAGGCGGCAATGAACTCCAGCCCCGCCGGATACAACAACAACGCTCGTTCCCCTACCAATCCATGCTGTTGTAACCAGGCGCCAATGGCCCTCGCCTGCCGATCTAATTCTCGGTTCGTAATATGGACTTCCTGCATTTCACCATCCACCAGGTAGGTGAATGCAATGTCGTCCGGCTGGTGCATTGCCCGATGTTGCACCAGGGCCACCAAATTGGAAGGGCCGAAAAAGGTTCCAGGTAAATAATCCAGATGTCCCACGGCTTACCCATGCCTCCCGATAGGGAAAAGGTTAGCCTAACACGGCGAAGGAGTTTTTTCAAACCGGTCCTTCTCGTGTGTTTGCTGAAAGCTCCTGTTCAGTACGTGCGGCTAGTAATTCTCACGGAGGATATTTAACAAGCCTCTAACAAAACGATCTTTCCTACCCACCTATGCCTGGCAGGAACGATTTGTCGATCCTTCGAGTGTTCCATTTTGTTAGAGGTTCTACGCAAATCTTTTATTTTACCTAAACTGCCCATCTCCGCAACCTGAAAATTCCTTGTGCAATTTTACCGAGTGAAAAACGGCATATTTTCCCACTCTTCTATCCTTCGATCTCCCTGCGGGAGCAGCCCCAAAAGGTTCCTTGAGGAAAAAGGATACCCTGGAGCGATCGGCCTTTTGGAAATGTGGCGAAGTCCATGTGGTTTGGGAGGGAAAGTTTCGGTTTAAACCCGGCGGAGTTCCATCCGAAGTTCAGGGCCGATTTCCACCACTCCGTAGCTTCCTCCGGAGGCGGCGCCGCAGTTAAGTATCCATGTGCGTCCAATGCGGTCCAAACCTCGGCCTTCATGGATATGGCCGCATACGACTAAATCCGGCTGGACTTGATCGACGAAATGTCGGAGGGCTAGGCTGCCCACATGGCGGCCCAGGAAAGTCCGATCTAGTTTACAATCCCGAGGCGGAACGTGAGAAAGAACCACATGGATTTTCCAGGACGAATTTTCCGAAGGGGCCGCACCGCCCACGCTCTCCTTGGAGTGCTGGAGTTCCCGATACCCTTGCTGGAGATCATCGGCCAACTGGTCTTCGGAGAAATGATACATTCGGCTTTTCCAGGGGGGCATCGCCGACAGGCCTTGAAAGGCCGTCTCTCCTAGGACGACCGCTCGGCGGTAAAGCGAGACCCCCAACTCCTGAAGGCGTTGTTCGATTTCTGCAGAATCGCAATTGCCGGCCACCGCCAGGACCTGAAACCCCAATTGAAGAACGTGCGCGACGATCTGCTGCGCCTGTTCTGGGGCGCCAAAGTTGGTAATATCCCCGCCCAGCAGAACCAGATCCACAGGACCAGCCTGTTGGAGAATCCGGTCCAGCATTCCTACGGCGTTGTGCAGATCGGTGATTCCAAGCAATCTCATGGGGTTTCTCGGCGGGGAACGCTGATGGGGACTTCTCGTCCGTCCGCATCCCGGCATTCCAAGACCAAATGTTCCGGCGACACGTTGTTATGGCCAAGCACCAGGATGCTCAGACGGCCTTCTTCTTCAATCCGAGCAAGTTCGCGGCGTTTTTTATTATTGAGGTAGGAGGCCACGTCTTCGGCCACGTGTACTTTTATCGAAGCGATCTTTCCTTCGCAAGCGGCCGCCAGAAGTCTCCGAATGGCTTCCAGGGCAAGGCTTTCGGCGCTTTTGACGACTCCCGCCCCTCCACAGGTCGGACATTGCCGAAACATACTGCTTCTCAGACTGGGGCGGATCCGTTGCCGGGTCATCTCGATCAATCCAAAGGGGCTGGTTCGGAGGATTTTTGTCCGAGCACGGTCTCGTTTGACCGCATCGCGCAAGGCCCGTTCCACCGCTCGGCGATGCTTTTCTTTACGCATGTCGATAAAGTCGTTGACAATCACGCCGCCCAAGTCTCGGAGGCGAATCTGACGGGCGATTTCTTTGGCGGCGAGCAGGTTCATCTGAAACGCCGTCTCTTCGGCGGAATCATCGGCTCGGAAGCTACCGCTGTTGACATCGATGGCCACCAAGGCCTCGGTCTGATCGATCACAATGGACCCGCCCGCCTTCAACGGCACCACCCGATGATGGATCTTCTGGATCTCTTCTTCTAAACCGTATTTATAAAACAGAGGCTCCTTTCCTTCGTATAAGTGCAGCCGACTCACATACCGGGGCATGACCAATTGCAAGAATTCTCGGGTGCGTTGGTACGCCTCCGGTTCGTCGATATAGATCGTCGTTACATCAGAGCTGAAAATATCTCGTATAGTGCGAATGATCATGTCGTTTTCTTCATAGATGGTGGCCGGCGCCGGCAAACGTTTGATCCGCCGCACAATCACCTTCCAAAGCCGAATCAAGTAGGCCAAGTCCCGAGAAAGGTCCTTCTTGCTCCGGTCCGCTCCGGCGGTTCGGACGATAAATCCTAAACCCTTCGGAGGCCCTAATTCCTGCATCAATTGCCGGAGTCGTCGGCGGGTATCTTCGTCTTCGATCTTTCGGGAAACTCCCACTCGGCCCAAAGGAGGCATCAGAACCAAGTAGCGCCCAGGAATGCTAATGTAGGTGGAGAGGGTTGGGCCTTTGGCTCCCATGCCTTCTTTGATCACTTGCACAAGCACCTCGTCGCCTCGGCGGAGAATCTCTTGAATGGGCGGTTTGAACCTTGGCCGCATCCCCGGCCGCGTCCGCATCCGCACACCTTCCGAGGATTCTTGGCCGCCCGAATGGGCTTCGTTGCGGGAAAAAAAGTTTTGAGTCGGCTCATAGCCGCCCAATCGAAAATATTGCGGTTCCACATCGCTAATGTGCAGGAAGCCGTTCCGCCCGACGCCGAAATCCACAAACGCCGCCTGAATGCTCGGCTCCAGATTGACGACAATTCCTTTGTAGATATTGCCAACGTAGCTTGCCTGACCGGTCCGTTCGATGTAAAGTTCTTCCAGGACCCCATTTTCCACAATGGCGATGCGGCATTCTTCCGGTTGCGCCGCGTTGATGAGCATTTCCTTTTTCATGAGCAGGCTTTCTCGACCGGCAAAGTCCGTAGGGCGCTTCCCTAAGACCGACCACTAGCGCCGGGACCGCAGGAGGAAGGTTCCAGTTCGACCTGGGTCCGGGTCAAGACGGCCCCATGAGCTTCCAGATCGGCCAATTGCAGGGCGGCCAACATCTCCCGTCCGCTGGGCAGACCGTCGGGCAACATCCGGAGCGTAAACTCCAGTTGACCTTCCTCCAGATGGATCGTTTCCAACGCCCGAAACAGAGCCGATGGAAGGCCGACCGCTGGATTGGCCTCCTCGCCGACAGCCCATCTGGCGATCCACTCCGAAATTTGGGCCTCTCGCTCCGCGGGGACAGGAATTCGATACCGCACCGAGCGAACGCGCGCCTTGGGCGTGCCAGGCGGCAACAGCGCCAGGTGAGTTATTTCTAGTCCGGGGGGAACGTGACCAGCCAATCGGCTCTGAAGTTCTTCGCCCGAACAAGGCTCGGCCAACTCGACTTCCATTACCTCGTCGAGTCCTTCAATCCCCAGGGCCAGGGCCGATGGAAAACTCATTTTCGGCTTGGGATGGAAACCCTGGGAATGGGCGAGCGGAATACCTGCTCTGCGAAAAATGCGCTCCCACACTCGGACCAGATCGCGATGGCCTATCCACCGCAGATCGCCCTGTTTGCAGAACCGAATACGCACTCGTGGTCCATTCATCTTTGGGGAAGCGGTTGTTGACCGGCGCCGTACTACCGTCCAACAACCCCCAATCATCTCTTCGGAGGCTTGGCGGCCAACCGGCTCGAAAATACCTACGAACATCTCTCAGCCGACGAAAGGAACTTGCCCTCCCGTTCCTGGGAGAGGCTGACCAGGCGTTCGCCTGGCCGGGTAAGGACGCCCTCTACGCAGCGCCCGTAAGGAAGCGGCATTGTCCTTGCCGCCGCCCTAACTTCTCCCTCCCCCCGCCCTCTCCCGCCAGGGAAGAGAAGAGACAGGAGGATCGGCTCCGATCGGCTGACATATTGCCGTCGTTTTTGAGGTTCTCAGGCCGTTGGCCGTCCGGTTATGGTTCAGCCTCCTAATTCTGGAACGTATTTCCGTAACTCCTCTTTTAGGTAGGATCGAATATCTCTGGCGTTCTCCATGCTCAGGGCCCGTTGAGCCGTCGCCTCGCACTGCGCGATGGTGACGCATCGACAGACCTGTTTGATTTCTGGAATGGCACTGGGCGTCACACTGAACTGCCGAAGCCCCAGGCCCAAAAGCAACATCGTATAAATTGGACTGCTGGACATTTGACCGCACAAATTGACCGGCGTCCCCCTCTCCTTCGCCACCTGCACCGTCATCGCGATCAGTTTTAATACCGCCGGATCGGTCGGATTGTACAAACCTACCGTATCCTTGTTCGTGCGATCCACTGCCAACGTATATTGGATCAAGTCATTCGTCCCGATGCTCAAAAAATCCACCTCCTCCACAAACCGCTCTATCAGCAGCACCGCGGACGGCACTTCCACCATCATGCCCACAGGCAGATTTCGGTTGAAAGGGACCCCGCGTTCGGCCAGGTCTTCCATGACGTCGCCCAAAATCATCTTCGCCTGTCGAAGTTCCAAAACCGTGGAGATCAGCGGAAACATGACCCGCACATTGCCCAACGCACTGGCCCGAAGAATCGCGCGCAGTTGGGTCCGAAACATCGGAATGTTCCGCAGGGCCAACCGGATGCTTCGTAAGCCCAGAAACGGATTCCGTTCTTCTTCGGTCCGAGCCACACAGGGAACTTTATCCGCCCCCAGGTCCAACGTGCGAATCACCACCGGACGGTCGCCCATCGCGCGGACCACCTGAGCGTACGCCTGAAAGTGGGTCTCTTCGTCCGGTTCTTTGTCGCAGCCCAGATACAAAAATTCCGTCCGGTACAGTCCTATCCCGTCCGCGCCCCGTTCCAGACAATGATCCACCTCATAAGGGAATTCGATATTGCCCATCAGCTCAATCCGCACCCCGTCGGCTGTCTGGGCGGGCAGGTCTCGAAGGCTTTGTAACCGGACCGCCAACGAACGAGCTTGCTCCGCCTCATACTGATACCGGGCCAGCGTCTCCTCGTCCGGGTGCAGAATCACCAATCCGTTGTCCCCGTCGATGATCACCAAGTCCCCGCCGGAAACCCGCGTCAGAAACGGCCCAGTCCCCACAACCGCAGGAATTTCCAACGCCGCCGCCACAATCGCCGTATGGCTGCCTGGGCCTCCCACCTCGGTCACGAAACCTCGCACGAATCGCCGGTCCAAATTGGCCGTCTCGCTCGGCGTCAGATTGTGCGCCAACACCAGCACCGGCGAACTCAAATGCGACAACTGCTCCCGACGACGCCCTAACAAATGTCGTAACAAACGCTTCTCGATGTCGTAGATGTCATTGGCCCGTTCCGCTAAATACGCACTCTCCAACCGCTGAAAGACCTCCGCATACCGACGGAACGTCCGACTGACCGCATACTCGGCCGAGTAGTGCTCCCGGCGGATCATCTCTTCCAACTCTTCACGGAGTTGGGCGTCCCGGAGCATCTCTAAATGAGCACCAAAGATCGCCCCATATTTCGGCCCTAACTCCCGCGACACCGTATCCTGGTTCCGAGCGATTTCTTCACCGGCCGCTTGGATCGCATGATCCAACCGTTCCAGTTCGGCCTGGACCGCGTCTCGACTGACAAATCGCTCCGGGATGCGGAACCCCTCGGCGTCTAACACTAGCGCTTCGCCGACCACTACGCCCGGCGAAACCGGTATGCCCTGCAACTTCTCCACGCCTGCTGATTTCCTCCTTCCCTCCCTCGCACCCGTCCGCCTGGTAGGGGGGCAATCCTAAAAACACATCTTCTTTACCATCGTTGGCCTTCTCGGCGAGTTACTCTGCCTCCGTAGGTTCCTGAAAACCCTCTTCAATCAACTTGGCAATAGCCTCCACCGCCTCTTCGGCGTCCGGGCCTACGGCTTCGATGGTTAGTCGGTCCCCCGACTGGGCGCCCAAGACGAGCAATTGGAGCGGGGTCGTTTTGGCGTCGGCCCGCCCGTTGTGATTGCTCAACTCCACCCGACACTGAAACTGCCTGGCTAACTGAATGAGCAAACTAGCCGCCCGCAAATGCATCCCCTCCGGATTGACGACGGTCGCCTGTCGGGACGCCTTCGGCTGCTCATTCCCACGCGTATCCATATTGCTCTAACCACTCGGCGTTAAAAACAACGACTTCCCCCACTCCATTCTTTTCTTTTTGGCGGTCGCTTCCTGCCCCGAGGCACCCAAAGCCCAACTTTCCCTGGTGTAGAAAGGACCTCTTCCTCCAGGGACCTTTACCTCCATCTGCGCCGACGCGGCCCCTTTAGGCATTGAACTGGTTGTTGTCCGCCTCCTCCAACAATTGAACGACATCCTTCGGCGCCTTCGATTGCTTCAAAAATCGACAGAACGTCTCGTTGCGGAGTTTCAAAGAGATATTTTCCAAAGCTCGAAGATGATCTCCCGGCCGGTCGGGCGGCGAGATCAGCAGGAAAAACAAATAGACCTTTTCGCCGTCTAAGCTGTTAAAATCGACTCCCTCCTGACTGACCCCTACCATGCCTACCAGCCGATTCACACTGGGATGTTTCGTATGGGGCACCGCCACCCCTCGGCCAATCCCGGTACTGCCTAATTCCTCACGTTTGAGAATCGCCTTGATAATGCTTTCCGTCTCAGCAGGATCGATTCCGCCGGCCTCTTCCAGGGCTTTAACCATTTCGCGGATCACCCCAGGTTTGTCTTCGGCTTTCAGGTCTGTTCTTACCGCTTCGGGAATTACAAAGTCAGCAAACTTCATGCAGGATTTCTCCTTGAGAACCGCCACATCAGGCCGAAATATCCCTCCTGTTGAGGGATCTTATCAACTTTTCGGTCCCAATCCAGTTTATTCCTTTACCTTAACAGTTTTCCATGGAGAGCGTCGTGTTTTTCAGAATCAGAAAGGAACCTTATTTTCCTTCGAGTCGGTTCCTAACACCCTCAAAACTTTTATCATAACCTCGGAAGGCCATTTCATAAAAGAGGGTGGAACCGCCTTCTTAGGATTACAGCACAGATTCCGGTCGTTCTGTCGCCGGATAGGAGTTCGGCCTAAATAAACACGATGGGATATCTTTGCCAAACCGGTGCAAGAGTATCTGTTTAAGTCCTTCCAGACGGCCAAGCGACCACTACATATAGTGCAGCAAAACTTTTTAGCCGCAATTTATTGTGGATAGACGCAACTCTTGTCCATAGAGACTCCTTGGCCGTCTCAAGACAGTCCTATTAGGAAACGGCCCCCGAGCAGCGGGAGGTATTCCCCCCCCAGGCTCCCCTTCAGACCGGGCATATTCTTCCCCTAGAAAGCGGGGATTTCTGCCCCTTCTGCCGTCTCTCTCAACCATTAGGTGAGAAGGAAGGCTAAATATCGCTCTCCAGTCGGATGGGCAGCGCCTTAGCCTTCCTTTTTTGCCCAACCGGGGATCGTAAAGGAGTAAATCAGGGTGATCGCTCCGGTGGCCATCAAACTAAACGGCATCCATTCGGTGGGGCGAAACACTTTGGCAGGCCCCACAGGATCTGCCATCGATGTGGGCGGGTCATGAATCCGGAGCACTGCCTGTTCAATGGCTAGACATTCCACACCCACGATGAAAAGAAAAATGCCCACGGCTTGAAAAAACGCTCGCCACATCGTTATCTTTTCCTCCGCAAAGGAACTGCCCCGTGGAAGGACACCAATAAAATCAAAATACGGTGTTGTCAACCACTCTGTTAGACTGGTGTGGTTCCGGTGGACCAACCACTTACCGTATAACAGACGGTGTTACAGAACACATCTGTTAGACTGGTTCGCTACCGTCTCACAGAGGGTGTTCTCTCCAAGGGGCCCTGGACTACCAACAAGCCAGGACTGCTCCTATGGCTATTTACGCTGGAATAGTAGGAATAAATAGCGCGGCGTGTTCCTCCATTCGGTTGATAATGTTACTCGGATCAACCGCTCCCAAGGCAGAACATGTCCCCACACGAGGGCATCCTGAGGGCAGATCGACCCCATCAGCTAACGGGCTAAAGGGGAACCGAAGGAGTTTATTCCGTAGGGGTTAGGCGAACCGGATCGAGCAGAAGGTTTGGAACGGAATTATTGGAACCGACGACTCTTCAACATCGCCTCGTTTTCGAGAACCATTCCCCCCCGAATGAAGCAGATTCCTTTTATGTCCATCTCTATCAAATTAAATAGGAGGGGTTTCAATATGCCATTTAGGGGTATTGCTCAAAACCCTTCCCCCGATGGATTTTTCACGACGGATCGGGCGGCAAGGCGATGTTGGGCAAAGGAAACGTATTGGGAGCCAAACCGGAGCTTAAAATGCCAATTTCGCCGTTTTGCGGGATGAATAGACGACCAAAATCGCCGGAAGAAGACGGAATGAGAAGGTAATCGACGTTCCCGGTACTTTTCAGGGGAAAAAGAGGATTCAGATAAAATTAGGCCGCCATCCTTCGGGGCGGGAATCTCTCATGTCGCCCAGAAGAGTGCCTGTCCCAAAAGGTAAAAAAAACTCCGAGATTCTGATTGTATCCTTTCCGTCTTCCGGGTATAATTCTTCAGAGATCATCCAGTGTGCATTCCTGAGAGCTTATAAGGGAGTGCCAAGGTGAAAAAGCGGATTCTTTGTGTGGGCCAACCCCCCGCTGGTTTGCCAGAAGCCATCACCCCCGAAGCTCAACCGGTCCAGCTAGTGGCTGCTTCTCATCCGATCGAGGCTCTGAAGCGACTGGATCGAGAATCTTTTGAGGGGGTTTATGTCAGTTCCGAATTCTTTGCACAAGCCCTCCCGTTAGGAAAGTTTCTCCAAAACGTACAGATTTTGGACGCTATTCCAGACGGGGTGACTTTATTGGATGCGGAAAGCAACATCGTCTGGGCCAACCGACGCATCCGGCAATGGAGCAAACTTACCCGGGTGGAAGGAACGAAATTTTACCCGGCTCTAGGAAATCCGGAAATCTTAGGCCCCGACTATTGTCCCCTTTCCGCCGCCTTGGCTACTGGGCAACCCAGCATTTCTCAACTACGCACCGAAGAGAATCGTTATTTCCAAGTCCATGCCGCTCCGCTTCCGGAGGGCCAACTGGGCGCTCAGTATCTGATCGTGACGGTTCGGGATGTAACCGAAGAGGTCTTGCAGCAGCAAAAATTGGCCGCCATTCATCAGGCCGGTATGGAACTGGCAGACCTCAAACCCGCTGATCTCATCCACATGTCCGTCGAAGAACGGATCGAACTACTCAAGTCGAATATCCTTCAGTACACCAAAGACCTGCTCCATTACGACGTAGTAGAAATTCGTTTATTGGACCAAAAGACCGGCCAATTGTCGCCGTTGCTCTCCGAAGGAATGGAACCCGAAGCCGCCAGCCGGGTCCTTTACGCCCAAACCAAGGGGAACGGAGTAACCGGCTTTGTCGCAGCGACCGGCAAAAGCTACCTGTGCGAGGACACCTCGGAAGACCCCCTGTATCTGCCGGGGGCCAAGGGCGCGCGCAGTTCGATGACGGTCCCGCTCATTTTTGGCGACGAGGTCATCGGCACCTTCAACGTGGAAAGCCCCCACCCGCACGCATTTACCGAAAGCGATCTCCAGTTTCTCGAAATCTTTACCCGCCAAGTCGCCGCCGTCTTGAACACCTTAGAGTTGCTGGTCGCCGAAAAGGCCTCCACGGCGGCGGCAAGCGTGGAGGCGGTCCATGGAGCTATCGCTCTGCCGATGGATGAAATCCTAACCGATGCCGTCTATGTGATGGAACGCTACATTGGTCATACGCCGGACGTCGTGGATCGTCTTCAACGGATTCTGCGAAACGCCCACGATATTAAGCAATTGATCCACAAGGTGGGAGAAAAAATGGCCCCGATCGAAGCCCAGCCAGCACCTCTACAAACCCCGGCGATTCCCCTGTTGAAGGACCGAAGAGTCCTGGTCGTGGACGCCGAAGAATCCTCCCGGTCGCATGCACATCATCTATTAGACCGGTTCGGTTGCATCGTAGATACGGCTACCGACGGACAATCCGCTCTTTGTTTGGTTCGCAACATGCTGGCCCAGGGCGGTTACGACGCCATCATTGCCGACATCCGTCTGCCCGACATGAACGGATATGAGTTTATGGAGCGACTCCGCGAAATCCTCAACGATCCGGTGCCTTTGATCCTAATGACCGGTTTTGGTCATGATCCTACCCATTCGTTGGTCAAAGCCCGACAAGCAGGTCTTCGAGCCGCTTTATACAAGCCCTTCAGTTTAGACAGACTCCTCCAGGCCGTAGAAAAGATCGTCGCTCTTCCCAAACCGGTTTCTCCCGCCACCGCCTAGGTCTTCTGGCGATTTTGTCTGCTAGGGGCGCTCTTTAGAATCCCTCCCCCTATTCTGCGTAAGTACCATCGTCTGTCAGACGCCCAATCCGTCGGTCAACTGGCAATCTAGCCAGTCGGAGCGACTGAGTTTCTCTCCCCAGTCGTTTCTTTCACGGGGATGACACCCACAGGCTACAGGGACACCATAGACATTCCTTTCAACCGGCTGAACAGACGGGGAGTTGGCAAGGAGAATTGTAGGCGAGCTGCTTCCCAATTCTTTTATTAATTTGGGAATTTTGCACAAACTAGAAAGAGATATTGTCCCTTTTCGGCTTGATTTCATGGGGTATCCCAAGGTCGTTCTCGCCTCCTGAGTTGGGAATTTAGGAAAACTTTTCCAAAAAAATAGATTTTAACGGAAGTTTCGAGAATTCCGAGCCGATAAATTGTGCCGGTCCCGGATGGTCCCCAAGGGGCTTCCTCCAAATACCCTCGGAACCCCTCTGGAAGGCATCGGGACGTCCCAATTGCTTGAGCAAACAAAGAAGATTTAGGCCGGTCAAGCCGTTGGGACGGTTGTCTGGTTCGGTTCAGGAACGGATCGGCGAGTTTTTCGAGGTGTTTCATCCTTCTTCTTGTCTGAGTGAGGGCAAAGGCCATGAAATGTTGGGCCCGAACGGTAGCTGGCATCCTGGTGGGAGGTTTCCTTTCCACCACAGGGGGTTTAGATCTGTACGCTCAGGGGCCGGTCCAAGGCCCCTGGCTGAACGAACCTAGCGCTGGTCAAAGCACCACAGCGGGTGGGTGGCGGGCCAAACGATCCCCTGGTGGGGCTATCCCGGTGCAGGCCACGGTAGGCGTGCCTTGGCCAACCTCTGCCCGACAAGCAGGTTCCTCGTCTGCCGCTCAGCCGTCTTCTGCGGCTCCTTCCGGGCTGCCTTCTTCGGCGCCGCCGGGTTTTTGGAGTCCGGCTGGGGTAGCTAGCCCTGTAGCTCGGATGGCCCAACAACCATCGCCTACTCCGGCGCCTTCTGGGGCGGTCCCTGAACCTACTCCCACTCCGTCCAATCCTCCCAGACCGAGTCCTACACCGTCGCCGGAGGCGCCTGGTCCCATGAATGGGCATCCTCCGGCCCATGCAATTCCGGGCCGCCAAGCTGGCCCAGAAGTCATTCCTCCAGGCCAGCCGAGTCCTATCTATCCGGAATCTTCCGGAGAATTTCCTATGACTTACCCCGGCGGTGTGGGGCCGAACGGTTCTTATGGGGCCGATTGTGAGGACGGGGCCTGTGAGGCTGGTTGTTTCGGGCCTTGTTGGGGGCCTGGCGCATACTGGGGGTATCCGCTGTTTTACGGCTTGTTCCGGGATTTAAGTCTTTTCGGCGGGGCGCATGCATTTAAGGGGCCGGTGGACGGCGGTGAGAACGCCAATTTCGGCCTTCATGAAGGGCTCAATTACTCCGGCCCTTTAGGCGATCCTTGGGGCGGCGGATTTCAGATCGGCTTTCAAGCCGTCCATAGCAATTTTCGGGGCTACGCCCGTCGCATTTACGACGGCACGGTGGGCGGCGCCACGGTAACCGAGCCTGCCTTGGACGTGCCCTCCGAGGGCGTGCTGGCAAACAATTCCTTTATCGTTCCCAATGGCGACCGGGATCAACTGTTCTTTACAGCCGGTCTGTTTCGTCGGGCGCCGATGGGCGGACTGCAATGGGGTGTGGTCTTCGACCTGATGCACGACGCCTATTATTACACCGCCGATCTAAAACAAATCCGGGCCGAATTGAGTCTGGTGTGTCCCGGTTGGCGGGAAATCGGTTTTTGGGGGGCGTTTGGCGTAGGCAATGAACGTGTCTCGGAGCAGTTCACCTATCGCCGCCAAGACACCCAGCAGGACATTACTTACCAGTTGGACTACACGCTGGAACCTACCGATCAATTCAACTTCTTCTACCGCCAGTACTTCAGCAACGGGGGAGAAGGTCGCTTATGGGTGGGATTTACCAGCAATAGCGATTTTCTGTTCGGCGGCGACTTGTGGATTCCGCTTTCGGACCGCTTCGCCCTGGAAAACAGTTTCAACATCCTCTTTCCGAAAGAAACCGGCGAAACCGCTCAGCGGGAACAGGCATGGAGCGTGATGATCCAGTTGGTGTGGTATCCAGGACGGTCGGCCAAAGCGTCCCAGTGCAACATCTTCCGACCGCTGTTTGGCGTAGCTGACAATACCAGCTTCATGCTCGATCGAAAAGCCAATTGAGCCGATTCCACCGTCTGCTTTCCTGACGTGCTCACCGTATAGCACTCCTGTTTTTTTGCCGATCCGTCGCGGGAAGGGCCTCGCCAAGGCCTCTCCAAAAGGGCGAAGAGCTCCGGCCAGCAGCTCTTCGCCCTTTGCGTTTCTGGAACCTTTCCGTTTTCTCTTTTCCAGCCGCCCTATGCTCTGGGATGGAACCGTTGGTGGACCGCTTTGAGCCGGGCCAGATCCACATGAGTATAAATCTGGGTGGTGGCGATGTTAGCATGGCCGAGCATTTCCTGGACGACTCGTAGGTCCGCCCCTCCGGCCAACATGTGGGTGGCAAAACTATGGCGGAGGGTATGCGGGCTGATGTCGGCTGGGGCGCCGACACGCAAGGCATACCGTTTCACTAGTTCCCAGATTCTCTCCCGGCGTAATCGTCGGCCTCGGTAGGATAGGAGCAACCAGGGGGGGCCTTCTGTCGGATGCAAGTCGGCTGCACCAGACTCTGCTCCCACCGGCTGGGGCGTCGGAACGATTGCTGCGGAAGCAGGGGGACCGAGCAGGCGGGGTCGTTCCTCGGCCAAATACGCCTCCACGGCGGCCCGAGCACGTCCTCCCAAGGGTACCATCCGTTCTTTATCCCCCTTGCCCCGGCACAGGCAATAGCCTTCTTCCAAGTGCAGGTCTGACAGACGCAGATGAGCCAATTCCGAGACCCGGCATCCGGTGGCATACAACAATTCCAACATGGCCCGATCCCGCCGCCAGAGGGGATCATGAGGCCCCGGGGCCTCCAGGAGCCGTTCCACTTGGTGCGGAGTCAGAACCTGAGGAATCCGTTCCCACAGCTTTTGGCTTCCGAGCAGTTCGGCCAAGTTTTCCTGAAGCACCCCCTCCAGTTGCAAATAGCGGAAAAAGACCCGCAGAGAGACTAAATGCCGGGCCATACTGGCCGGCGCCAGTTTCTGTTCGGCCAACCAGGCCGCATAATCGCCTAAATCCGTAATGGTGAGTTCTTGAATCGCCCGCTGCCCCAACCACTCGAAAAACCGCCGCAAATCCCGCCGGTACGCCTCCACCGTATTCTGGGCCAAATGACACTCGCTGGCTGCATAGGCCGTAAACGCCTCCAGCCAAGTCGTGGACCGAGCTTGCGGAGTGATCGAAGTAGGTCGGATCGGACGCCGTAATGGACTCATCGGGACCGCCTCTTTCGGCCAAGCTCACCAGAACCTATCGCACCATCTGGTTGAGGGAAATTATGTCCGGGCAACTCACCATCAAGCCAGTGGCACATACCGGGCTCCAACCCGGTATGCTTCCCTATTGGAACCGACGAGGAGCGAGGGCCTCTGTGAAGTTGCATCGGTCCAGGCAGCCCATGATTCTTCAGTTCCAAAAGAGGTTTTCTCCAGAATCCCCCCTTAAAAGGGGACAGACCATCTCCTGGCTGGAAAGAATCTCCCGCTAGGGCCAGGGAGCCGAAGAGCCTCTAACAAAATGACTTTCCCGATTCCTTACCCCGCTAGGGGATACTCGCTAACTTCTTTCCTGGCTTCGTGTTGGCGATAAGTATTTCACCGCAGAGGACGCAGAGGAAACGCAGAGAGTTTTGTCTTAAACCTCTAACAAATTGGGATCCCGGAAGAATTGGCGGCTTCGTTCCCCCGAAGGCTGGTAGGGGCGTCTTTTGTTAGAGGCTTTTATTCTAATCCTCATCCCCCGGGTTCTTGGCGGTTCGGCGACGAAGTTGTCCACAGGCTGCTTCAATCTGGTTCCCTTTCCGATACCGCACATGGACATTCACCCCACCTGCCTGAAGCAACTGCACAAACCGTTCTGTCCGACTCCAGGATGGAGTTTGGAAGGGCAATTCCGGGACCGGATTGTAGGGGATCAGATTGACCAGGGCATTTCGGTTCCGGAGCAAGGCGGCTAAAGCACGGGCGTGCCTAGGGTGATCGTTGACCCTTTGGATCAACACATATTCATACGTAATTCGGCGGCCGGTCTTTTGGAAATACTGGTCCGCCGCCTCTAAAATCGCCCCAATTCCAACGCCCCGATTGGCCGGCACAAGCTGGTTCCGCAGCGCGTCATCCGGGGCGTGGAGCGAAATGGCCAAATGATATTGCACGCCCGCATCGGCCAATCGACGAATCCCAGCCGGCAAACCCACCGTCGAAATCGTTACCCGCCGGGCGCCGATTCCCAACCCTTCGGAATCCGTAGCCAAGGCCAGCGCCGGCAACAGGCGATCCAGGTTTGCCAGCGGTTCCCCCATCCCCATGACTACAATATGCGTAAGTCGCTCCTCGGGCGGAAGCAACCGATCCAAGTGTAATAACTCCTCCAGAATTTCGCCGGTGCTCAGGTTCCGAATCACACCCCCTAACCCGCTGGCGCAAAAAACGCATCCCATCCCACAACCGACCTGGCTACTAATGCAGGCGGTGCAATGCTCCCGATCATCCCGCAATAGCACGCATTCGATCCGCTCGGCATCGGCCAACTGGAGAAGAAGTTTTTCCGTTCCGTCGGGGGCTTTTTGGTGGGCGGTTATTTGGCTGGACCAGATAAAAAACTCCTCAGCCAGTTGGGACCGCAGCGACTTGGGCAGGTCCGTCATCTCCTCAAACCGATCTACCCGACGCCGCAGAATCCATTGCCGGATTTGGCCGGCCCGATACTCAGGCTCCTGCCGGTCGGCCAACCAGCTTGACAACCGCTCCGGGAATACATCTAACAGATGCTGCATCTTTTGCCCCTTCGAACGCCCAACGCCCAGCAAGTGCAAAAAAAGAGCCCTCCGTAGGCGGGGCAGGGACCTACGAAGGGCGATAAGGTGAGGGACATCCCTCACAAAATTAGTATCGAACACTTCTTTTCCAATTTCAACCCCCTTTTCTGGGGGATTGAGGAAAAAGTTCCCTTTGCCACGAACTTTTCGGAATTCCTTTTCCAAAATCTTCTTCTGGAACCTCTCGAGATACCTACAGCAAGGCAGAACAATCCCCCTTTAAGACGGACTCCGTTTTCTTTATGGCACGAAAGGGAATCTGTCAGCCGAATAAAAGGAGGTACCTGTTGCTATCGGAACGGGAAGCAATAGGGCCTCCCCTAGGTAAGAGGTAGTCCTACCCCCCTTATATGTAGCACCGTATGTCAAGACGGTCTCTTTGTATGGAGTATCAGGCGCCGTCTGTGAGACGGTAATGGGATTCCCCTGAGAACCAAACTCGTCTAACAGACCGGGTTCCAACACGACGGCTACTGGCGCTGGGCTGACAAGGGCGATCCTTCATTTGGCGGAGATGTTACGATTTCGTTTAAGAACGGCGGGAATATACCTTCTGCTTGACCTTTGGGAGGATTAAAAAGATAATCAAAGCAGTGAGGAGATGGGGTTAGGGTACCTTTTGCTATCTAGGAGACTCGGCATGAAGCGAACCGACCGGGGGGTTACCTTCTGGGTGGTGCAACCTGGTTTCACTTTAGTGGAGCTATTGGTCGTTATTGCGATTATTGGGATTTTGATTGCCTTATTGTTGCCGGCGGTGCAGGCGGCTCGTGAGGCGGCCCGCCGGGCACAATGCGTCAACAACCTCAAACAGATCGGCCTGGCCTTGCATAATTATGAAAATACGGTCAAAGTCTATCCGCCGGGAGCCTTTTGGCTATATCCGTCTTCCTCAGCTGTCCCGTTGAAAGGCTCCATCCTGGTCCATATCCTGCCCTACGTAGAGCAACAGTCGCTGTATAACCAGATTGATTTCAAACAGACACAACTGGACAGTTGGTTGGCCAACACGGATATCGGCAAACAGATCCGGGCCACGGTGGTGCCGGTCTATATTTGCCCCAGCGATAATTTTCCCTCGGTCTATAATGACCGGGCTATGCACCATTATGCTGCCTCCAGCGGGCCCACTAAACATATAGACAACTCCAATTGTTCTTGTAGCGAATGGTCGGCCTGGAATAATTATGGGCTAGCCCCATACGCCAGCATGACCGATTTTGCCGGGCCGTTTATCCGGTATCCGGTTAGCTCCCGAGTGCAGGACATTATGGACGGCTTGTCGAATACAATCTTTTTCGGCGAAGTTCGGCCTCAATGTTCGGCTCATGCCAGCCAGGGGTGGACCGCCTCGAACAACGGCCAAGGCTTGACCTCCACGCTGATTCCGATCAATTACGATACCTGCCTGCGGGATATCGTCAGCGGCGGCGACAACTGCAACCGCTACTGCAATTGGAGCACGGAACTCGGCTTCCGAAGCAGACATCCCGGCGGGGCCAATTTCCTCATGGGCGACGGCTCGGTCCACTTCCTGCCGGAAACCATTGACCATTGGGTCTATCAATACCTGGGCGGCAAAAACGACGGCAAACCAGTGCAAATTCCGCAATAAGGAGGTCTTTCCATGCGTTTAACACATCAACGGATTCTTTGGCAGATTACGCTCCGGCGGAGCAGGGGGTGGCGGTTGGAAAGTTGGGTGGTATGTGGGGTGATTTTAGCGGTGGTTGCCGGGTTGGAAGGTTGCGGCTCAGGCCGACCGAAGACGATTCCGGTAACCGGCGTGGTTACCCTGGACGGCAAACCGATCGAAGGGGCCAATGTAACGTTTTATCCTGATACGGGCGAGTCGGCTGGCGCAGGCAGCCAACAGAAAAAGGCCGACGCCACCGTCCGACCCGCCACCGGCACAACCGATAAAGACGGCAAATTCACACTCAAAACCTTCGAACCCGGCGACGGGGCGCTGCCGGGCAAATACAAAGTGGCCATTATCAAAAAAGAAGTAACCGGCTTTTTGGCCGACAAAGACGGCCTGTCGGGAGGCATTGCCCCAGAAGGCGTCAAAGAAAAATGGATCATCCCGCAAAAATACGCCGATCCCAACAAGTCCGGCCTGCCCCCCGTCGAAGTCAAACCCGGTATGCAGCCGCTGGAGTTTAAATTGACTAGCCAATAGGGCCAGCTTTCTATAAGGCTAGCAAAGGACACCCTGTCCAGACACGGGGAACAAGTTCCGGAATTTTCCAAACCGGAGGCCAGCCGTATGTTTCACCAACTTGTCTATCCCCCAATCCTCCAGGAGCAAACTTTCTGGGTTGCTTTATGGTCAACCCTTTCTAATTCTAACAGGCGGCGAAAGGGGTTCACGTTAGTGGAGCTTTTGGTCGTCATTGCCATTATTGGAATTCTGATTGCCTTACTACTGCCGGCGGTGCAGGCGGCTCGGGAAGCAGCCCGACGGGCGCAATGCTCCAACAACCTCAAACAGATCGGTCTGGCGCTGCACAACTATCATCTGGCTAACAAATCCTTCCCGCCCGGTTCGTTCTGGTATGGCACGGACTATGCCAATTATCGCGGCTCGATCCTGATCCGGCTTTTACCGTTTTTGGAACAGCAGCCGCTCTACGATCTATTCGATTTCAAAAACTCTGCTGGAATCCGAGTGGATGATCAAACCATTCCAGGCACGAGCACCCTGATCCAATCCACGATCGTGCCGGTCTATCTCTGTCCCAGCGACAACTTCCCCTCGGTCTATAATGGCCGGGCCATGCACTGCTACGCCGCCTCGATCGGTCCGACCACCCACGGGAACAATTCCTCCTGCTCCTGTTCGGAATGGGACAGTTGGAACAATTACGCCCGGTTTCCCGGCGGCGGCACCTACGGCAGCGCCACCAATTTCGCCGGGCCGTTCTTCCGATATCCAGTAGGTACTGCCATGCGGGAATCCGACATTGTGGACGGTCTGTCGAACACGATCTTCTTCGGCGAAGTTCGGCCCCAATGTTCGGTCCACAATAGCCAGGGTTGGGGCAGTTCCAACAATGGCCAGGGGTTAACCGCCACCGTCGTACCGATCAATTACAACTCCTGCTCCCGGGACGCCGTCGGTAGCGATAACTGCGATAAATACTGCAATTGGAACACCGAACTGGGCTTCAAAAGCCGACATCCCGGCGGCGCCCAGTTCCTGTTCGGCGACGGCTCGGTCCATTTCGTGCCGGAAACCATCGACCACTGGACGTATCAATATCTAGGGGCTAAGGCCGACGGCAATCCCGCCCAAATCCCGTAATTCCCCTCCTATGCTTGTCGTTTGGTGGGTTCCGGTAGAATGATAGGGGAGCGGTGGGCCCAATGAATACCGGGGGGCAATGGGCCTTTGTTGAGAGATGATTGGTCTGAAAAGGAAATGGACACTCGACTGATACCGGAGCGGTTTTTATTTCGGTTTTTGTTGCCCGTTCGGCGGCGCAAGCCGCTATGGACCCGGCAGGGGTGCCAATTGGACGAAAGTTATCGGCTTTTTCCGTTGGCTCTGTTGGAAAACAAGCCCATCTGGACCGACTTCCGCGCCGCCTGGAGCGAGGAGGGGTTGGCCTTTTGGCTCCAGGTGCAGGGGAAAAAACAGCCGGTATGGTGTCGGGCTGCCAGGCCGGAAGATAGCGACTGCTTGCAAATCTGGATCGACACCCGGGACGTACACACGGTGCATCGGGCAGGCCGATTCTGTTACCGATTTCTGTTTATGCCGTCGGGCGGTGGGGGGCGACTTACCGAGCCGGTGGCCCTATGGCTTCCGATCGACCGGGCCAGGGAACATCCCCGGCCCGTTGCAGAGCAAAGCCTTCGGGTGTTGGCTCAGGAGCGGCCGGACGGCTACATACTCCAGGCGTTTGTAGCCGCCGAGGCCCTCAGCGGTTTCGATCCGGACGAACAACCCCGCATCGGGTTTAACTACGCCGTCCTAGACCGGGAATTGGGCGAAATGACGCTCAGCCCCGGCCCTCCCATGCCCTACGCCGAGGACCCCAGCCTCTGGGTCAGCCTGGAATTGCTTCCCTAGGCTAATCTCCGGGGGGTGGCTTTTCGTAACATGCCAAAGGATATAATCCGTCATCTCCGCGAAGGCGCCCGATCCAGGTTCCCGTGAAGCTGCTATCCTGGCCTCGAACAAAAGGACTTTCCCGGTTTCCATACCCGGCGGCGTCCGATCCGACCTTCCGGGGCTTCATTTTTGCTAGCGTCTCTTGAACAGAGGACTTACGCCGAAGGGGGATTGCTGTCCGCATTGGGCTGGCTCATGGCGGCGGCGATGGTCGCCTGTAATTCCTCGGTGTCGAGGACTTCGCGTTCCATGAGTCGCTGAGCCAAAGCGACCAAGGCGGGCCGACGGGCCTCCAACAGCGTCCGCACCTTCTGAAGCCCTTCCTCCAGGATGCGTTTGACCTCCTGGTCGATTTCGCGGGCGGTCTCGTCGCTGTAGGGACGAGTTTCCGGCCACTCGTTGTGGTTGATGAAAAGCGGTCTGGCCCCTTCGCGCAGTGCAATCCGTCCTAGCCGACTCATCCCGAACTCCATCACCATACTGCGGGCGATCTCGGTGGCCCGCTCCAAATCGTTCTGCGCCCCGGTGGAGATGTCTTGAAAGATCATTTCTTCCGCTGCGATCCCGGCCAGCAGCACTTGGATTCGGCTTTCCAGTTCGCTTTGGGTTACCAAGTACCTGTCGCCTTCGGGGCGTTGCATCGTGTAGCCGAGGACGGCCAAACCGCGCGGAATGATCGACACCTTGTGGACCGGATCGGCCCCAGGCAGGCTACAGGCCGCCAAGGCGTGGGCGCTTTCGTGGTAGGCCACCCGTTGTTTTTCTTCTTCGTGCATGACCCGCTGGCGTTTTTCCAACCCAGTGGTTACTCGTTCGATGGCTTCGGTCAGTTCCTGCATCGTAACCGTCTGTTTGCCGCGTCGGGCGGCTAGCAAGGCGGCTTCGTTGACCAGACTGGCCAAATCCGCCCCCACAAAACCCGGCGTCAACCCGGCGAGTTCTTTCACATCCACGGACGGGTCCAGTCTGATGTTCTTCAGATGCACCCGCAGAATAGCCTCCCGGCCTCGAATATCCGGCCGATCTACCAGCACATGCCGATCGAACCGGCCCGGGCGCAATAGAGCCGGGTCCAACGTTTCCGGTCGGTTGGTGGCGGCCAGTACAATGACGCCGCTATTGCTGGTAAATCCGTCCATTTCCACTAGCAGGGCGTTGAGCGTTTGTTCTCGTTCGTCGTGGCCGCCTACCACGCTGGCGCCCCGGGTTTTGCCAAGAGCGTCCAGTTCGTCGATGAAGACGATACACGGGGCCTGACTTTTAGCCTGCTGAAACATATCTCGCACCCGCGCCGCCCCTACGCCGACAAACATCTCCACAAAATCCGAACCCGACAGACTAAAAAATGGCGCCCTCGCCTCGCCGGCAATGGCCTTGGCCAAAAGCGTCTTTCCGGTGCCGGGCGGACCGACCAGCAAGACCCCTTTGGGAATCCGTCCGCCCAGCACCCGAAACTTCTCGGGCGTCTTTAAGAATTCCACCACTTCCCGAAGTTCTTCGACGGCTTCGTCCAGACCAGCTACATCGTCAAAAGTAACGCCGACTTCCTCCTGGGCAATGAATTTCCCCCGACTTCGGCCAAACGCCATCGCCGAACCCGCCCCGCCGAGCCGACGAATCATCCAAAGCAGAATCGCCGAAAACACCACCAAAAACACCAACATCGAAAAATAATACCGCCAACCGCTTGTCGGCTCCTCCGCCCGAATCCGGCGAAACCCTTTCTCCAAAGCCAATTTGAATAAGGCCATATTGTCGTTTTCCAGACCCACGCGGGCCGTGCTAAACGACACGTCCGTCTCCGGTTCGCTCAGCCGATCTGATGGGGCGACCACCTGGCGGTCCACCAAACCGGTGATTTCATGCGGCCCGATCTTCAAATCCCGAAGGTTCCAGTAACGGACCCGCACCTGTCGGCCTCGATGGATTTGCAAGACTTCGATAGCAGCCTGGGGATTCCGCTCCGGCGCCCCTTGCTCGATCAACCGCCACAGATCGCCATAGTCAAGGCGAACCGGATGGTCGGCCTTCAACAGAGCGGCCGCCGCAAAAGTTCCCCCGGCCAAAAGCACGAGATACCAGACCAATCGGCCGCTGCTCGGAGTAGGTTTACGCTCAGGTTTAGGCTCCGTAGGCCCTTGAGGCGGCTGTTCCATGAAAAGGTTTTACCTTTCTAAAAAATGGAATGCCCACTGGTGGAAGATGGAAATAGAAACCTCTACTATCTCCTCGAAGAGCTTCGGTTTTGGCATCTCCGTGAAAAACGGTACTCCAGAATCCTCCGGGATTTCTTATGACCGGATTCCCAGATCGCCAGCAAGCAGACGCAATAAGGCCCCAGAGTTTTGCTGTTTACACGACAACGTTTTTCCGTTCGACGAAAATGTTCGAGACCGGAATCGCACGATGTCTTTTCCATTTCTCCACGGTTGCCTTCCTTTTATCATAGCTCCCAGGGGTTAGCTAATAAAAGGGTTCCTTTCTTATAGAAAGGTTTTTTTCCAAGGGAGGCGGCCCGGAACGCCGTCTGTTATGGAAACCGGCCTCAGCCCTGTTGAGAGATTCCCAGCAGGTGAGAAGAGACTATCCCAAAGGGAAGATTTCATCGACGTTTTTTGCGTACCGTTCCCAGAGAGTCCGGGATTGCAACCCAGGCTGTCTAGCCTGAGTTAACAGCAGTCTGGACAAACGGTGTTACTCAGATCGCAATATGGACCGAAACACGGGCCTCTCCCCGAACCGTGAACTGTTTTGATTTGGCCTCCCACCATGAAAATTGTTTCGACAGAACCAATTGTTCTTTTTGTTCTCTTGTAGTATTATCTGTCCAGAAATGGCCGGGGGGATGCGGAATATGAGGGAAATCATGGATCGGCCTACCACTGTCCGAAGGAGGATTCCCATGAATCCGTTCTCCTGTGTGGTTGCTCGTCGAAATAGGGGGTGGATACTCCTGGCGGCTTGGCTGGGCCTTCTATGTGTTACAGAAGTTTGCCCAGCCGAACCAAGCCCACTTGCAGGCCGACGCCCCAACATCATCCTCATCATGACCGACGACCAGGGCAAAGGCGATCTGAGTTGCCTGGGCAATCCGGACCTGAAAACGCCGAATCTGGATCGGCTCTATGAGATAAGTACAAGATTTACCAATTTTCAGGTTAGCCCTACCTGTGCTCCGACCCGGTCGGCCATCATGAGCGGCCGCCATGAGTTCAAAAACGGGGTTACTCACACCATCCTGGAACGGGAGCGGATGGCCTTGGGCGTGGTAACCCTGGCCGAGGTGCTCCGGTCGGCCGGGTATCATACGGGGATTTTCGGCAAATGGCACCTGGGGGACGAAGAACCCTACCAGCCACAGAACCGCGGCTTTGAGGAGGTGTTCATTCATGGGGCGGGCGGCATTGGACAGGCGTATGATTGCAGTTGCGCTGACGCCCCGCCCAACCAGCAGAACCGCTATTTCGACCCGGTCATCCGCCACAACGGCCGATTCGTCAAAACCCAGGGTTTCTGCACCGATGTCTTCTTCCGGCAGGCCTTGGGCTGGATCAAAAAACAGAAAGATAGCGGGCAACCGTTCTTTGTGTATCTTACGCCCAATGCGCCGCATGATCCGATGATCGCCCCGGAAAAATATAAACGCCCCTTCCTGGAAGCCGGTTTTGACGAGACAGTGGCTGGCCGATGCGGCATGATCGCCAATATCGACGACAATATCGGTCTGTTGATGCAAAAGCTGGACGAGTGGCAATTGTGGGAACGGACGTTGGTGATCTTTATGACGGACAACGGCCAGGCCGGTCCTCGGAAAACCCGTCGAAACGGCCGGCCGTATGAGCTCTACCATGCCGGGTTCCGCTCTGGCAAAGGCACCCCCTATGAAGGAGGCACGTGTGTGCCCTGTTTCTGGCGGTGGAAGGGCGTTTTGCCAGAAGGGCAAGACATCCCCGCCTTGGCCGCCCATATCGACCTGTTCCCCACCTTTGTCGAACTGGCCGGGGCTAAGTTGCCGTCGAACATCCAGAAGCTGGACGGCCGGTCGCTGGTGCCGCTGCTGCAAAATCCCAAAGCCCCCTGGCCGGACCGGTTCCTGTTTACCCATGTGGGTCGTTGGCCCAAAGGGGCCAATCCGGATGACTATAAATACCGGCAGTGTGCGGTCCGGAACCAACGTTTCCGTTTGGTCAATAACCAGGAGCTTTATGACCTGGTGAACGATCCGGGCGAAACGACCAACGTAATCGACCGGTTTCCGGAAGCAGCCCGGGCCATGCGGTCGGCCTACGAGGCCTGGTGGGCGGAAGTGCGAACGATGCTCGTCAATGAAGATACACCGCTTTCGCCTCGTCGGCCCTATTTTGAGCTTTATGAAAAGCAAGTTCGTGAAGAAGGCATCCCCCCGTGGACCCCGCCGGAACTCTAGGCCATTTCAGCGACAGTCGGCGTCGTCTCTTTTCGTTTCGCCTCTTCTCAGGGCCAGCGATTGCGGACGATTCCGGCATCTCCAGAGCCGCTAAGAAAATAAGATTCTCTACAACCTGCGCCGGGTAGGGGGGCCGTGTCTAGTCCTTTTGTGGCTTCATGTGGTTAGAGCCGCCCCATACTGACTAAAAGACGCCTCCTCCGCCCTCTTGGAAATCATCTGCCGGGAAAGTATGTTAAGGGAAAACCATCTTGCTCCATGTTTCTGATTTTCCATGAGGAGGGTAATTCAATGTTCAACAGAAATTCCGTACCACACTTGATGAAAGGCCGTTGGTGCAAAGCGGTGTGTTTGGCGGCGCTAGCGAGTTTAGGATATTGGCTGGGCGCCTTTGGAGAGTACGGTTTTCTGAGGGTTTTCCGAACTGGACTGCATCAACCGGCCGCTTGTAATGCGGCGGAGGCATCCAAAGGGAAGCCGGAGAAACCGCCATCTGCCCAACCCAAGCCGCCAGCCGAAGAACTCCAGCTTGCTTCCGAAGAACCGCAACCGACGCCGGACCGAAGCCCATTGCCCGGCACAAATCGGCTGGAAATGGAGGGCGACATCGCTTTTGCGATGATCGACGGCGTGGACAGATTTTTGCTCCGGAAAATCGACCAGACGGCCGAAAAACGGCAAGCCTTTTGGCGACGGGACTATAGCTCGCCGGAGGCGTACCAGAAATCGTTGGAGCCAAACCGCCAGCGACTGGCCCATATCCTGGGCGTTCGGGACGAGCGGGCCAAGGTGGACGGATTTGAGCTTGTCGCCGCGACCAAACAGTCTGCCCTGGTAGGCCGGGGCGCTGGGTATCAGGTGCTAGCCGTGCGCTGGCCCGCACTTGGCGATGTCTGGGCCGAAGGGCTGCTGCTTGTGCCGGAGGGTCGGGACCCTGTGGCCGATGTGGTGGCCATCCCCGACGCCGACGTGCTGCCGGAACAATTGGTCGGCCTGGTGGAAGGCGTGCCGCCGGAATCGCAGTATGCCCGCCGATTGGCCGAGAGCGGTTGCCGGGTCGTTGTGCCTACCCTGATCAGCCGACAGATGACCCGCCGGGGCGTGGAAGGCCGAGGAGGGGTGATGCTTACCCACCGGGAATATCTCTATCGGTCGGCCTATGAGCTGGGCCGACACCTGATTGGCTATGAAGTGCAGAAAGTCTTGGCCGCCGTCGATGGGCTACAGAAAGAACCTGGTCCGGCGGGCCGAAAGGTAGGCGTGATCGGCTGGGGCGAAGGGGGTCTGCTGGCCCTGTATGCGGCCGCCCTGGATAGCCGAATTCAGGCCGTCTGTGTAAGCGGCTATTTTACTGATCGGCGTAGCATCTGGCAGGAACCGATCGACCGGAACGTCTTTGGTCTGTTGGAGCAATTTGGCGATGCGGAATTGGCAGCTATGGCGGCGCCCAGAGCGGTGATCATCGAGGCAGCTAAAGCGCCGGAGTTGGAACTACCCGGCCAAGGCGGCGCACCCGGCCGATTGATCACCCCGGCCTTGGAGACCGTTCGCCAAGAATGGCAGCGGGCCTTGAAACTGATCGAACCACTCCAGCCGAAACCGATGTTTCGCCTTGTCGAAAGCGGCCAGGGCGTTGGGCCGTATGGTTCGCCGGCAGCCCTGGAAGCCTTGTTGCAGAGCCTTGGAGCGGGCAGCCAACTGGCGCCTCTGGCAGAGGGGCCGAAAAAATTAAGCGCCGGCTTCGATCCGGAAACTCGCCTTGCCCGGCAAATCCTGCAGATCGACCGACACAACCAGCAGCTTTTGGCCGAAAGCCCGTATGTTCGCCAGAAATTCATGTCCAAGCTGGACTTTTCGTCCCTGGATGCCTATGAGAAGTCGGCCGCTGAGTATCGCCGGTTTTTCTACGAGGAGGTGATCGGCCGATTCGACGATCCCTTTTTGCCGCCTAATCCACGGACTCGAAAGGCATACCAAACGAGCACCTGGGTCGGCTACGAGGTGGTACTGGACGTTTGGCCTGATGTGATCGCCTATGGCCTCTTGCTGGTGCCGAACGACCTGAAGCCGGGCGAGCGTCGGCAGGTGGTCGTCTGCCAGCACGGCCTGGAAGGCCGACCGCAGCATGTGATTGGTAAAGAAATGCACAGGGCTTACAAGGCCTTTGCCAACGCCCTGGCCGAGCGGGGCTTCGTGGTCTTTGCGCCGCAAAACCTGTACCTGGGCGGCGATCGGTTCCGTACCCTGCAGCGCAAAGCCAACCCGATCAAAAAGACCCTGTTTTCCATCATCACGCCGCAGCACCAGCAGATCCTGAATTGGCTCAAAAGCCTACCGTTTGTGGATGGAAATCGGATCGGCTTTTACGGCCTAAGTTACGGCGGCAAGACGGCCATGCGCGTACCGGCGTTGGTAACCGATTATGCCCTGTCGATCTGTTCAGGAGACTTCAATGAGTGGGTCTGGAAGAACGCCTCCACCCGGGCGCCGTATAGCTACGTGTGGACCCGAGAATACGAAATTTTCGAGTTTGACTTGGGCAGCACGTTCAACTATGCGGAAATGGCCGCCCTGATCGCTCCCCGGCCGTTTATGGTCGAACGGGGCCACTTCGACGGGGTTGCCCCGGACGAAGCCGTCGCCTACGAATACGCCAAGGTCCGGCATCTGTACGCTGCCCGTCTGCACCTGCCCGAACGCACCCAGATCGAATGGTTCGTCGGGCCGCACACGATCCACGGCGTGGGCACCTTCGAGTTTCTCCACCGCTGGCTCAACTGGCCGAAAGCAAAACGGTAAAGGTTACCGAAATATAAAATCGAAAAGGGGGTTCCTGAAGGTACTACTAACATTTATTGGGCGAGAATTGTCCCTTTTGTTGACGCTGCTGGAGCCATTGTTGGAAAGAGGATGGGCTTTCCGTGAACTTTTTTCCCAGCAGGATGCCTTCGATTCGGATGTCTTCGTCCGGATCGGGCCAATGGATGCCGTAACCGCCGCCGGTAATTTGAAATTGGGCCCGCTGTTCCGGCTTGCCGTGGGCTAACCGCGGATACCACCCAATCAGAACCGAAATACTCCGCCCATCTTCCAAATCCACCGAAAGCGTATCCTTTGGCGCGACATGGGTGATTCGTAACATTTTAGCCGAATGCAGTACCTTGTCACTGCCGCGCAAGCGGGAATCCAGGCTACCATGAAGCGGCGTCTTTGTGATTCAGATACCACGAAAGCAGACACCCAGAAGCCTGGACTGCCGCTTACGCGGCAGTGATAATTCATGGATATCCGTCCCAATGGATGTCCTTCAGTCGGGTGAAACGTTACGGGGACAGTAATCTCGGCTCTTCCGCCTTTTTTGAAAAACCTCCGGCGGCTGAAAAGAATCCCAGGTCGGTTGTGATGCAGTACAACCGGCCTTTTTTTATGCGCTTAGTGGTCGGCGTATATAGTGGAAGATCAAAAGACCGCCTAACAGACGGGGTGTTACGGCTTGGGTAATGCCGCCTGGACAGGCAGTGTTACGGTGTCCGCCTAACAGGCGGCGTTACAGTAGCTCGGTCTGTCAGACTGGCTTATTGGCCGCCTAGACAGGCGACATTACGGCTTGGGTAATGCCGCCTGGACAGCCGACATTACAGCCTGGGTAATGCCGCCTGGACAGGCGGCGTTACAGTGTACCGCCTGGACAGGCGGCGTTACGAGAGGATGGGGGCTGGGGGCCAGTCGGCGCCGAGCACGGTTTTGGCCTTCAGGCCGAGCCAGTCTTGAAGAACGGTTCGGTAGAGACTGCGGAAATCGGTCTGCGGTTTGGGGGCGTCGGCATCCAGGTCGGCCAGGTTGGGAGCGGGGCCGATCAGGCCGGGCCGAATTCGGCCGCCCACCAGAAAGATCGGTTGGGCTGCGCCGTGGTCGGTGCCGCGACGCCCGTTTTCCCGCACCGTTCGGCCAAATTCCGAAAAGGTCATCAGCAGGACCCGGTCCAGGGTATGGTCTTTGGCCAGGTCCTCGGCCCAGGCAGCGACCGAGGCGGAAAACTCCCGGAGCAAGGCTCCATGGTTGGCGGCCTGATGGGCGTGCGTATCGAAGCCGCCAAGGCCGCCCCCGCCCAGTTCGACGTAGAAAATCCGTATGCCCAGACCGGCTCGGAGCAACCGGGCTACTACCTGTAAATCCTGGGCCAAACCAAACCGGGGATATTCCGTCCGCGAAGGGGAAGCCGCCGATTTTTGGAGTTTTTCTGCCATTTGGATCGCCTGGCGGCAGCTTCGGCTGGCAAAGTCTTCCAGGGGGGTATCGGCGGCGGTAGCGGCCATTGGCAGCCCCAGCTTTTCAAGGTTCTTGATCGGTAGGGGGACATCCGGGTATTGAGCCAGGCTGGGGACCACCGCCGTCTGCGCCCGGAGGGTAAAGGGGATTTCGATTCGGCCCACGAAGACGGCTGGCAGAGAGAAGGGATTTTGTTGCAGGAGCAGGTCAGCGGCTCGGCCCAGCCAACCGGTGGGCGTATGGACGCCCGGTACCCGACCGGTTTGCCAATCGCGCATGGCCTCGGGATGGTTCCGGTCGGAGTTCGGATAGCCCACTCCCTGGACAAGGGCAAGTCGGCCTTCGTGAAACAGCCGGGCCGCCTCTTTCATTTCTGGGTGCAGCCCCAGTCCGTCGGCCAGCCGATGCACCTCGCTGGGCCGAAGCCGCAACGTGGGCCGACTCCGGCCATACACATCATCCTCATACGGTGCGACCGTATTCAAGCCGTCGTTGCCGCCGGTCATTTGCAAGACCACCAGCACCCGGTCCTGCTTGTCCGGGTCAGTCCGCGGCGTCGAAGCCGTTTCGGAGGTATTGGGCCAAACCCGTCCGGTCGGGCCGACCATCGCCGCGGCCAAACCGCCGCCCAATTGGATTAAAAACCGCCGTCGGTCCACCGGGGCGGCCTGGACCGAACCATTTCGGGTATGCCACGGAGCGGTTGAAGGAGAGTGGTTTGGACGCATAACCAGGTCCTTTATGGATTGGTTTCTCTTAGCCGGGGACGGTAGTCCCCAGGTTTTTTGCCTATTTATCCATACCCCCCAAACGCCCTCTAACGTGGGCGGCTCAAACCAACTGGAACTCCGGGAGCAACGCCAAGGTTTGGCATAAGCGGCGGAGGGCGTCGGCGCTGGTCTGACGACCGGCCGACTGGCTCTCCCGGAGCAATTTGTTTCGCATTTCGGCTGGCATATCCCCTTGGAGGTAAAGCTGGAGTAGGAACTCGGCCTGGGCGGATGGAGCACTGGCGCCATGGCGCTGGGCCAGGCCGACCGGGTCGAGCTTCTGGCCGAACGGGCTGCCGGAGGCCCAAAACTGCTGGGCCCATTTGCCCCGGAGCAAAAGCAGGGCCGGGGTGATCCAATGAGCGCCGTCGGACCAACCGGCCGGGGTAGGCGGTTCGCCCAGAGCTTGGCCTAGTTCCACCAGAGCATGGCCTAACGGTTCTGTGGGCACAAGGGTCTCCATGGGCCGCAGCAGCCCCAAGGCCCATTCCACCGGGCCTTTCACCCGACGACGATACGCCGCTGGGGAAAAAAAACACTTGGACCGAACCATTGTTTCCACCACTTGGCCGATCGTCTGCCCCTGGATCAATCGCTCGGCCAGGGGTTGCAGCAACGCCTCGGCCGGCTCTTCCGCCTCGGAAATAAAGAATCGGTAGAGTTTACGGGCGATTGCTTTGGCCGTGGCCGGCTGCCGGGCAAGCAGGGAGAAAAGTTCCTCCGCCCCGATGGGACCAGTTTGGCCGAAAAGGGTTTTCGGCCCGTCGTCGTACTCCCGCTCGATGAATCGCAATTCGTCCCGGAGTACAAAGCGGCCGGTCAGGGCCCTGGCCGTCTCTTGAACATCTTTTTCTGTAAAAGCGCCCGGCCCAACGGTAAAATGTTCCAGGAGCACATGGGCGAAGTGTTCGCTGGGCCGGGCCTTCCGATTGGCCTCTGCGCCGTGGGAAAGGAGCATGGCCGGCTGAAGCACTACGGCCTGCAAAAGCTGGTCCAATCGGCCCAGGGCATGACGCCGAATCGTCCGAAGATAGTCCCGGATCAACGGCGGCGGCACATTACGCACATTACCCAAGGCCAGATGACTCTGCCAGAAAAGGGTCATCTTTTCCACCAGCGGCTGAGGCGTTTCCAGCATGCGCCGAAGCTGCCAGGCCCGCAGGGCTGGGAGCGTGGTGGCCGAGGAGTCCCACTGGTCCATCTGGGCGTTGAATGCCTCCGCCTCGGGAACGGGCTGGAATAGGGAATCGACGGTCTTTTGCGGTCCTTGCGAAAGGGCCTTTTGGAGTTCTGGCCAGGTGGGACCGAAACCGACCCGGCGTAAAAGATGCCCGGCCCATTTTAGGTTCCACCCCTCGGCCGGATCAAACAGTTGCCAGGCATCCTGGAGCGGCGACGGAGAAGAAGACGTTTGGGCCATGAAAGGCTCCTCATCGCAATGGAAATGCTTCGGGCTTCCGAACCACGTTTCGCCGGGAAGCGGCTTTGGGGGTACACCCGCCCCGTTATCGTCTGACAGACGGCGGTCCTGTCGGTGGGAGCAGTTTCTCTCGTGGAGTAACTTACGGCAATTGGACTTTGGCTTCCAAAGTAGCCTGGGCGCCGTCGCTTTTGGAGGCGATCTGGAGTTTGAGGTTTTCCACTACGCCAAGGATCGTAATGAGCATGTCGATTTCGTTTTCGGCGGCCGATCGGCTATTGCCTTTTTCGACCATATTTTGGCGGACCAAGGCTTCGCGGTTGGTACGCAGGAGAGAAGCGATTTGGCTGCTGCGCACTACCGCTACGGAATGCACGCCGGACAAGGGTAGGGTCTGGCCGGTCGGCGATTGTTTCAGCTCCTTCTGCAAGGCGTCGATCAGGTCGCAAGCCAGTTGCTCTGTGGAACTGATGATGGCGTAAGGACCGGTGCGGGCCAACGTGGGCCGAAAGTTGAACCGCACGTCCAACGCCTTGCGATCCTTCTCGTCTTTGGCCGAGAAATAGGCCACCGTATATTTCGTCTGGCCGTGTATCCCCTTATCCATGATCAATCCAGGCAGGGCCTGCTGGCCGCGGGTAAAATTCACTAGTCCCAGAGCCTTCTGCCAGGCCTCTTCAACGATTTCGAAGAACTTGTCCGGCTCTTTCATGCGGAAAATGACAGCAAAAGCAGGCAGTTGGATCTGCGGCGTACCGATGGCCGGGTCATAGTCCTGAGCTGCTACGACCAGCCGAACTTCCGGCCCTAACTGGCCGAACACCTCTTCCGTTAAATCCCGACCAGTGAAAAAGATCCCCATCATATTCTCAAAGAAGATCAGTCCCCCGGTCCGCTCCGGGAACAGTTTGTCTTTGGCCGCATAGAAGCCGTGCAGGTCCCGATAGAAACTCACCGACGCCAAAACCCGTGGTGTTTCTACCGGCGGCAAAGCCCCTTGGCCTGGGTCGGAGGCAATCGCAAACTTCGCCAGGCTTTCTTCGCTAGGTTTGCCGTCCATAGCCGCCTGCAACACCGCCTGATTCCCTTCGATCCGCAGGCTCAAGGCCAACCAGGTGGATCGACGGAGCGATTCTACCACTCCGGTAAAGAGCAACGCTGGCAAAGGCTCCGAAGAAGTCTGCAAGACCTTCTGCAATTGAGGCACACCCGGGAGGGCTTTTAGATGGGCGTACAAGCGGGCGGAGCAAGGCTCAGCCGTCGCCCGGCGGGCCGTCTGGTAATAGGGGGAATCGGCCAAGCGGCCCAGTTTGGCGTCCGCGCGCCGATCCAGCACCTGCTTGAGCAGGTCCGGTTTATTGGTCAACAGCAACCGGCGCCCGATCAAGCAATGGGCCTCCTGCGGTCCGAAACTCCAGCAGGTCTGGCCTCGATATTCGGTGGATTTGACCCGGTTGGCCTGTTTCTGCTTGGCCGCCTCGATGCTGGCAAAACCCCGGAGGAGTTCATGGAGTTGCTGGAGCATTTCTGGGTCTTCACAATCGACGGCTAGTAGCAAGGCCTCCTTCGGATGGACGGAAATCGTCAGGCCGCCGCCGAGGAATTTTTTCACCCCGGCCACCCAGTCGATCTGGAGGCTTTTTTCCAAAAATTGCACCCCCTGCTGAAGCTCCCGATAATTCGGTGCGGCGGCAAAATTCTTCCAGGCAGGCAATTGCTGAATCTGTTGAAGGATTTCCGGAGCAAGCACAATGTCGAGCACCTCCCGAGGATTCGGGACCTCCAGCACCAAAAGGGCGTCCTCCGGAATCCATTGGACCACCGGCGGCATCGCTTCTGAGGCCGCCAAGGCCGGGCCAATCCCTTCCAACAGGCAGAACCCGATCCATAACCCTCCCCATATCCACCTGAAATGGGGATAAGTATGCCGCTTGAAGAAAGGGGCCTTTTTTATCCACCCCCCCAAAAAGGCCAAAATACTGGGGGGTTGCGATGCTGGATGGGTGAAAAATGCCGCCGGATTCCCCGTGTTCGCTTCACGAGCCGCCATGATCTGTCCTCCCGATTGCCCAAAAAGAAAAAACCTCTCAAGAGGGTATTCGTTCCCCAGAGGGAATTCTTAGCCCCATTGTCTGGAAGGCTACTGTCGGGGTCGGGCAGCGTAGGCCTCGGCAAACTCCAGCACCCACTGATCCACCCGCTGAAGGAAGCTTTCCATATCGACCTCGGCCAACGGTTGGCCATAGGACCGATAGAAAAGCTCTTTGTCTTGGACGATCGCTTTGGCTTTCAGTTCCAGAATCGCCGCTGGGGTCCAGGGGGTAACGAAGATTTCCAGTCGGCTGAAGCGGTTTTCCCGGCTGCCGCTGGAGGTTCGGATAAAATCATCCCGACCGACCGCGGCCCCCCAACCGCGATCCGAAACAAGCGGTTCGAGCTGAAAACCGGGCAATTGCCCGGCCAGGTTCCGCAAACATTGTTCGATATGTTCGTTGAGCGTAATTCGGTACTGGCCGTGCAACCGCCGAAGTTCTTCCTCGGTCATTCGCCGCCGGAGTTCTTCTTGCGCACGCAGGTCGCCCAGCCGTCGGCCCCGCTCGATCGCCTTCTGAAGCCGCTTTTCAAAATCCATCGACATAGGTCCTATCTTGGCCGGTTCCTTTCGGCCCCTGTTTTGCTACTTCCCCTTCCTGCTATTCCACTTTCCATTCCAAAATGCCGCCGGACCAGTTGGGTTTCAGTTGCACTTCGATCCGAAGGGCCGTGGTCCGCACCGGTTCAAACTGCACCCGGTGGTATTTGTTCGGCTCCGTGCCGTAAGGGTCTTTGGTAAGGACCGGTTTCCACTCTTGGCCGTCTTTGTACAAAAGCCGCCACGACTGGGGCGTTCGGCAATGGCGTTTGACCGGTTCGTCGTCGAACCAATAGACTTGGACGGCCCGCAGCGTCTGCACCTCCGGCCAATCGTACTGCACCCATTCTTTGGTACCCAGGTGGTTCCACCAGGTAAATCGGGGGATGTCGTGGTCGCAGGAGTTTTTCGGTTCCAGGCCGTCGTTCAGGGCCGAGAGCACTCCCACCCCAACAAACGAGACGGACGGCTCGGCCATTTCCATAAGAGTAAGCGGTTCGGAGGGGCCCAGCGTGTCCGGGTCCAACGGCCGATACAGCCGACCCTGCCAACTCGGATCATCCGTTTTGGGGTTTTTGGTTTTGCCGTCTTGACGCACCCAGACGATCATTTCGCCCGGTTCCCGATGGTCCCAGGCGTAGTAGGGGATGGCCTGCGCGGTGCGTCCGTCCCGCGTCTTGGCCGAGATGACCACCACGCCGCCCAATAGGTCCGGTTTCCATTCGGTCTGGAACTGTGGGTCTCGGGCCAGTTGGATGTTTCGGACCCGGCCGCCGTTATCGACCGCCTCGAAGCAATAGACGATCGGCCCCCGCTGGATGGCCACCCGGCCCCGATCCGCCTCGACCAATGGATGCGCTTCGATCCGATCCACCTCCATCGGGAAGTCCAGCTCGATCCGGTCGCCCGGCTTCCAACTGCGGCGGAAGACCAGATAGCCTTTTTGCACTTGGGGTTTTTCGACCGGTTGGCCGGCCACTTGGACCCGGACCGGTCGGCCTTCGGTCCAGCCGGGCAGCCGGCAATGGACCGTTAGTTCCATCTCTTTTTCCGGGCTGAGGATAAGGGCTACTTTGCCCTCCCAGGGGTACCGGGTCTGTTGCTCGACGACTAGTTTCCCGCCGCCGATCGGTATCTCTGCCCGGCTGGCCACATAAAGATTCACGTACAAATCCTGCTGGCCCACCGCATAGAGATACCCCGGCAGCGACGGCAACACCCGCACTACATTGGTCGGGCAGCAGGCACAGGGGTAGAACGGTTGCCGATGGTGGTTGCCCGCCGATTCCAGCGGATTGACATAGAAGAACTTATCCCCCTGGAGCGATACGCCGGACAAGAATCCATTGTAGAGGACCCGTTCCAGCACATCGGCGTATTGGGCCTCTCCGTGCAGCAGGGCCATCCGATGCGCCCATAGCGCCAGCCCAATTCCGGCGCAGGTTTCGCAGTAAGCGCTTGGATTGGGCAGTTCGTATCGGTCGCCGAAGGCTTCGCCGGCATGGCGGGCGCCGATGCCGCCGGTAATGTACAGCTTATATAAAGTTACATCTTTCCACAGCCGATCCAGGGCCTGCAAGAAGCCCTCGTCGCCGGTGTAGGCGGCGACATCGGCCACCCCGCACAGCAAGTACATCATGCGCACCGCATGACCGACCACCTCGTCCATCTGACGGATCGGCTTGTGATCCTGCAACATGTGCCCGTAGAGCTTGTCTCCGCCTTGGCGTTTCTTTTCGTCGCCCCGGATATCCAGGAAGAACTCGGCCAATTTCAAATACTTCTCCTGGCCGGTTACTTCGTAGAGTTTCACCAGGGCCAGTTCGATCTCTTCGTGGCCGGGTACGCCATGGCGTTTCTCGGGGCCGAAAATGCCGTCAATATGGTCGGCCAACCGGACGGCCACATCCAAAAGCGTCTTCTTACCGGTGGCCCGGTAGTGGGCGGCCGCCGCCTCGAACAAATGTCCCGCACAATAAAGCTCATGCATCACCGGCAGGTTGGTCCAGCGTTTGTTCGGCTCTTGAAGGGTGTAATAGGTGTTCAGATAGCCGTCCGGTTGCTGGGCCGCCGCAATCAGAGCGATCACCTCATCGACCTTTTTCTCTAACTCCGCCTGCCGCAGATCAGCCAGACTGTACGAGGCGCCCTCCAGCACCTTATAGACATCGGAATCGTTGAAATAGATGCCCTCAAATTGACCGGGCGTCAGTTTGGCCGCCTTGGCAAAATTGGAAATCCGGCCCGTCTGGTCACACCAGGTGAAATTGTGCGGCAGCGAAACCTTCCGATTGGTTTCGATCCGGGGCGCCCAGAAAATGTCCTGCACCTTGACCTGGGTAAACGGCACGGCGGAGAGTTTCCGATGTCTCGGCCCTTCGGCCGATTGGGTTTCCTGCCACGCTCCAAGCCCCAATGCCAGAACCACCATCCCAACCAGCCAGTTTGTTCCGCGAACGTACTGCATCGGTGTGGCCTTTCTTTGTAAGTGCCCTTGGGAAACCCATTGCTTACACTTGGAAAACCTCAAAAAAGAGGTTTTATCCCAGAATACCTTACCGAAAGGGATTATGCCAGCATCCATTCGGTTTCTTCCCGTTGTTGCCGGGACACTAACAATCCGAACACATCTCGAATAGAACCAGCCAAGAGAAGGCCCCAAAAAAGAATCGCTACAATCCGAGCACTTCTCGCATGGAGTACCAGCCGGGGGGTTTGCCGGCCAGGAATTTGGCGGCGGCCAAGGCCCCTCGGGCGTAACAATCTCGGCTGCTGGCCCGCACCGTGATCTCTACCACTTCGCCCAACATGCCGAAGACGATCGTATGCTGTCCCGGATCGTCGCCTACCCGGACCGCATGATAGCCGATCTCTTCATGCCGCCTTCGTCCAGGCCGACCTTGCCGACCGTGTACGTGCTGCGTCTGTCCCATCCTCTCAGCAATCAGCCGACCAAAGGCCAACGCCGTGCCGCTGGGCGAATCCTCCTTGAACCGATGATGCCGTTCGATGATCTCCACATCGGCGTCGTGGTCCTTGAGCGCCTGGGCGGCCAGTTCCACCAGCTTCATCCCCAGATTGACCGAAAGACTCATGTTCGGCGCTTGCAAGACCGGAATCTGCTGGGCGGCCTCTCGAAGCCGGGCCATCTGCTCCGTCGATAGCCCCGTGGTAGCAAAAACCAAGGCGATCCGCCTATCGATGCATGTATGGATCACCCGGCTGGAGGCTTCCGGCGTAGAAAAGTCGATAAGCACCTGCGGCTTGGCCGACCCCAGCTCGGCCGACAGCACCACGCCGATCGGCTCTAGCCCCGCCACCCGGCCCGCATCCATCCCCAACTGTGGATGTTTCGGCGCTTCCAGGGCAGCCGCCAGACGCAGTTGGGGGTCCTCGACGGCCAAGGCCACCAAACGCCGACCCATCCGACCCGCCGCTCCATGAATACCTATCCCGATCGGTTCTTTGCCGCTCATGCAATGCTACTCCTTGTTTGGGTTGCTGGGGGCGATCCCGAAATAGCTCCCCCTGACCTTAATGCTTTCCCCCAAACAGCCGCGAATGTTTTGCCTCGTTACGGGGAACTCATTTAGAATACGTTGTTCCAACCAAAAATAAACTGGAGTTTACCCAGAGTTGCTCTTGACAAGGAGCCAAAAATAAAGCCTCCTTCCGCTTAGAGTTCCAACCGTCCCATAGTTTAAGGAGGTCAGGGATGACCAGCAATAGTTTGCGGAAGGAGGTTCGTCGTCGATTGTACGTATTTGCCAACAGTT
>JAKPGL010000029.1 GCA_029550925.1 Planctomycetota bacterium | reverse complement strand
ACCTTCAGATTGGATACCGTCTGACCGGTTTGGTCTTCCAGGCGGATTCGGCCGTCCCGGACGCTGGCCAGTACATTGACGCTGGTATTGCTGTTGATGGCGTCCAGCACATCGTCGATGGTCTGTGCGGTGGATAGATCGATGTCGGCCCAAGCGCCGCTGCGATCGACGATGCGGAGTTTGCCGCGTTGGATGCCCTCGCCGCCGTTCACAAGACTGAGTGAAAGCCCCCGCTGGACGTGGTCCCCGAACCGGATCGTCATGGTCCCTTCGATTCCTAACGCCTCTTCGGTCGATCGGAACGCGGAACTAATCAGCTTATGGCTTTGGGCCATTCGGATGGGCGTCAATTCATAGAGGCCCAGGGCGGGAGTGCCGGTTTTGGTGGCCGCCAAGATGTCTGAATTGCTGGAGGTAACCTGACTCTGCTGATAGGTTTCGGTTTTGGCCAGATTCGTGGCCGCCATCTTTACCGAATAAAGCAACCCGGCCAACGTACCCAGGGCGGTCTGCTGCTCTTGGAGCGTCTTGTTCCGCTCTTCGAGCATCGTCTTGGGCCGGGCGGAAATCTCGATGAGCTGATCGACCAGCCCTTTGATGTCGATGCCGGTAATCAGGCCGACTGTAGTTTGAATGGTACCCATGGCATTCTTCCAAGCCCACGCGCGTAGGTTCCCCCTTGTCTGTTATCTCTAATCTAGAATTAAATCGTCTAGCAAAAGGGAGTTAGGTGAAATTTACTTTGCTTGTGGAATGGAAAATCTGAGAAGCACGCAGGAAATGGGTTGTTTGCAACATATACGTAAAATAGGAAGTTTGCGTTTAATGAATAGCCTGCTAAATCCTCTGCATATTTTGCTTATTCCGTTTTAATCATATACCCGATAAGACCTAGGATTCCCGTGTCCCTCTTACGTTTTTCCCGTAAAACCATTTCGGGGGGGAAAAATACATCTTTCCTGGGGGGAAGCCGGATCCACGATCCCCAAACCTCCCAGTACGTAACATTTTAGCCGAATGCAAAGGAGATTTATTTTAGGGCGAAATTTGCCCAGGATTGTCACTGCCGCTCTAGCGGGAATCTAGGCTTCTTGCAGCCACTCCTTGGGAGGAATAACCAAGTAGCCGCCTCACAAGACCCTGGATTCCCACTTACGCGGGAATGACAAGTTACTGCATTCGGCTAAAAGGTTACCCCAGTACAGAAGGCTGCGGCAGCCATGCACTATATCCCAGGCCAGACGTTGGAATCCATGATGCTGCCGGGGCGATGCCCGGCCTGCGGCCATGGAGTGGCGGCGCCGTTTTGGGACGCCGGCGCCCAGCCGTTAGCCACCCTGGCTTTCCCCCAGTCCGCCGACGAAGCCCAAAACCTTCCTCGGTATCGGCTGCGGTTTGTCCGCTGTGTGGACTGTGGGCATGTTTATAATACCGAGTTCGACTATAGCCAGGTTCCCTATAGCAAGCATCCCAATCGGATGTTCAATCAAGGTCCCTTGTGGCGGAAGCATCTGGAGTATGTGCGGGAATTGCTGTTGGGGATATTACCGGCTCGGCCCACGGTGGTAGAGATCGGCTGTGGGGATGGGCATTTACTGAGCGCCTTGGCTGGTGCTCGTCCGGAGGGGCGCTACATCGGTTTTGATCCGAACGCCGCCATTCAGACCGACGACGGCCGGATTGAGGCCCGGGTGGAGCTTTTTGTACCGGAGCGGCATTTGGCGGAATGTCGGCCCCATTTGCTCGTGGCCCGCCATGTACTGGAGCATCTGGTCGATCCGCTCCAGTTCCTGCAAGCGATTGCTCTGGCGGTCAGTTGGACCCGTCGGCCAACGCGACTTTTTGTCGAAATGCCCTGCATCGACCAGGCCCTCGAAACCGGCCGAACGACCGACTTTTTCTACGAACACAATTCTCATTTTACTACCCTTTCCTTACGACGGATGTTGGAACGGGCCGGGGCCAAGATCGAACTGCTGGAAAAAGGCTACGGCGGCGAGGTAGTCTTTGCCTTGGCCTTGCTTCCTGTCCAGGCCCGCCAGGTTCAATTGGCCGAAGAAGCCCTTCGTTTCGCCCAACAGGCCGAAGGGCGGCGTCAGGCGTTGGCTCGCCAATTGGAAGCCCTCGTCCGAAGCGGAGTTCGGGTGGCTATTTGGGGCGGCACGGGCAAGGCCGCCGCGCTGATCAATCAGTGCGGCCTGGACGCCCAGCGGTTCCCCCTGGTCGTGGATTCGGACATCCAAAAAGCAGGCACTTATGTTCCCGGCACAGGCCAGTTGATCCGGTTCCGGGACTATCTGAAGGACCATCCGGTAGATGTCATCCTGATTGCCCCCCAATGGCGGGCGGCCGACATCGTGCTGGAAATCCAGCAGCAAGGCATTCCATGCCGGACTGTTTTGATCGAGTATCAGGGCCGATGGGTGGACTATTTCCTTGATGACCATCCGTATCGACCAGCAGGAACCAGCTCTTCCGGAGTCGCCGCGGAGGAGACGAAACAGCCGGTCCATCCCGCCATTCCGGCGCCGAATTTCTGGACGAGTTCCCCTTTGCCCATGCCTTCGGAAGCGCTGGATTTGTTGTCTGCCCCTCCCAGCGTTTCGCCGCCGATAGGCAAAGGGGAGACGGATATTCCGAACTCTCCAGACTCAACCGGGGTTTGGGAATAAAATAAGGGGCCCACGGTATGACCGGGGCCCCCAGCACTTCACCGATGCTTGCGATTTCTCCCCAGCAGCGGACGCACCCTCTCCCCTAGCCCCTCTTCTCCACCGCCGGAGAGACTAGCCTGCTGGTTCCGGGGCAAACAACCCAAGCTCCAAGGTTTTATTATTTGAGTTTATTTTCAAACCAGACCGGGCCGCCCCATTTGCCGGTTACCACCACGTCCAGGTCGCCGTCGCCGTCCAGATCGACCACCGGGATATTCATGCCGGAGCCGATGCCCTGGCCCACGGAAATGGCATGACGGACCCACTCCGGTTCTTTGCCTTTTTCGCGTTTCAGCTCGTACCAATAGACGCACAGCGGCTCAAGCGCGCCGGGGTCGCCGCCGTTATGGGCGAAAAAGCGTTTGCCGGTCGCCAGGTCCAGGTCGCCGTCGCCGTCCAGGTCGGCCAGGGTGAGGCTATGGGCCTGGCTCCAGCTTTTGTCGATCACATGCTGTTTCCAGGAGATGTTGCCGTCCTGGCGGACCTGCTCGTACCAGAAGATGCCGTACCGGTGGGCGGAGCTGGTGACGATGTCGTTCAGTCCATCACCGTTGACATCATAGACGAGGATTTGCGGGGTGTGTTCCACTTTGCCGTCCAGACCGCCTAGGGCCAGCGGATGTTTCTTCCACTCGCCTTTTCTTGGATCGGCCGGGGCCTCGTACCAGGCGTCGGGCCGGATAATGTCAGGCCGACCGTCGCCGTTCAGGTCGCCCACCCCGCCGCCGAAATTGAGTTTATCCTCCGACACCAGCCGAACCACATACCCCTGCTTGCCGTCCGGCCCTTTGACCAGGTCGTACCAGACGGTTCGCTGGACATGGGGCAGGATTTCCATCGGTTTGCCGTCGCCGTCGATGTCCCCCAGATCGCCGCACTCGAAGTTGCCGTTTTCTTCGATCACCGCTTCCGGCCATAGCTTCCCATCGACGCCGACGTTCCGATACCAGGTGCAACGTTTTTCGTGCCAGGTGCAGGAGACCACATCCAGTCGGCCGTCGCCATCCACGTCGATAGCCAGGTTCATGAAGTCATGGCAATAGCCTTTACCTTCGTCGTTGACGTCGGAGAAGATTTCGCGCACCTTGACGGCTTTCCAATCGGGGGCCAGATACAGATACGGTCCGGCGATGATGTCCAGTTTACCGTCGCCATTGAAGTCGCCCACTGCGCAGGCTTCGCTCCTGTAGTTGCCCACCCGATGCATGACGAACTTCACCTTGGTGGGAGGTTCTTGTTGGCCTGCCGACTCCGCAGCCCATAACAGACCGCCCATCGCCATCCACATCAAGCTACCCATCACCCATCGCATCGTTCGTTCTCCTTGTGGAAAAAAGGACCAAGAAAAACCTCTAGAAGCCGAGAACATTGTGCAGCCCTTCCCCGAACGGAATAACGCTATGCGTTTCCTTCCCCTGTGGGGAAAAAGGGGAGGGAAACGCGGACGGCAATTCCGCAGTCCGAAGGAATAAATTGCGGATTCCGAATATTTTCCATTATACTACCGTGAAAGTAGCAATACAGCCAGCACCACTCTCTAAAAAAGGAGGGCGCCATGTTTCCCAACCGTTGGACGATCTTTGGGCTGATCGCTTCGTTTGGCTTCGGAACTTATGAAGTCCTTTTAGCCGGGGCGGCGGAAGAACCTTCGCTCCTGCAAAAGATTCTGAGCCGGGTGCAAGAGGAGCTTCAGGAAGCACCGACAAGGCCAGTTCGACTGGTGGTCGATGATCCGTGGCAGGCTGCGCCCCGGGTGGAACGGGCGGGTTTACGCCCGGTGCGGATTTGGCTGGAGGCCAAACCCAGGCAGTTGCAGCAGACGAAGCTGGAACTTTCCCTGGTAGCCCGCAGTACAGGGCAGACAGTTTGGTCGGCGATTTGGCCCAGCCCGCAGTCGGCTGTGCTGGATTTGGCGAATATCCCGTATGAGTTCCCCTGGGGGGCCTATGATCTTCGGGCGGTGTTGCAGGACCAGGCAGGCCGGCCTGTTTATGCCGCTTCTGCCCTGATCACTGTGCTGCCCGGCGATGCGTACAAAATCGAGGTGCTCAACAATTTGGTCAGCGAACTGGCCAACGCCCGCCGGCGCCAGATGCTCGGCCAACCGGAAATCCCGTTCATGAATCCGCGGGATGGCTGGTGCTGGTTCCAATTGGCCGGGTCGGCCAAAGTACGACTCGACGACGCCGAGGAACCGATCCTGCAAAACCAGGCTGACCATGCGCCCGTGGAGACGATGCGGTTTTTGCCGGCAGGCCGACATCGGCTCCGAATCGAAGGCCAACCGACGGAGCTCATCGTCCGGGCAGTGCCGGTGCTGTTTTACAATGTGTATCAGACCGGCACGCAGATCGTGCCGTTCGGCGTGCAGACCTGGGACTTGCTGGAGAAGGTGTATTTCCCGGCCTGCAACATGATCGAGGGTATCCGGGTGTATGAGCAGGAGACGACGCGGTGGCGGGCCTTGGGCCGAAAGTGGGTGCTGCCTGTCGGCGTGCCGGACCCGCCGCAGGGCCATCCTCGCACGGTAGAATTGCTTTTGGCTCACTGGCAACAGTCGCCCGGCTACAGCCACCCGCTTGCCGATGGAATGCAGATCGACGAGTTTACCGGCCGATACAGCGACGCCGAATATAGCCTGTTTGCCGAGGCGGTGCGCCGACTGGCCGGAGACCAGAAGTTTCGAGGTCGGCTCTGGATTCCGTTTGTAACGGTGGACCCGGATCGGCCGGGTCGGCGGGCCTTTTTCGAGGCGGTGCTGGAAGCCGGCTGGCCGTTTTCCCTGGAAATCTATCTGCCGGAAAAACCCAACGCCCAGCTTGACCAGGCGGAAATCGAGCGTCGGATGGCGGGCCGATTGATCCGGTGGGAAAAACACTTGCCCGGCCTGGTGCGGCGAACGATCGTCTGCCCGATGTTTTCGTCGCTTCCCTATTGCATGACCAACACCCTGCCGAGCGTGGATTTCAAAGTGCATCTGGAGATGCAGATGCAGCATTTGGCCGCCCACCCGGCCCTATTCGGGCTGTATGGGGTGCAGCCGTACCGGTCGAATTATGCCGATCCGGAGACCTTGCGCTGGATGGGCCGACTGCTTCGACACTATGGGATCGAAGGCCGACGGGACCGGCTGGGCGCCGATCCCTATGAACTGGTGCATCTACGAAACCCTGACTTTGCGGATGGAGTGCAGCACTGGGAGGTCCAGGCGGCGGAGATGGGCGGCATTCGGACCGGGTCGTACCGGGGACTGGGGGCGTTGGAAGGCCGATGGCCGCCGTCGGAACCGGTGGGCAATAACTTCCTCATTTTCCGCCGCAGCAGTAAGGGGCCGAACCGAATCAGCCAAACAATCCAAAACCTCCAGCCGGGCCGACTCTACTGCCTGAAAATGATCTCCGCCGATTATCAGGACCTGGTGGCTGGCCGAAGCCAAAAAATACCTACCGGCCTGTCGATCCATCTGGAGGGAGTGCAACCGGCGCCGGGCGAAACGAATCGGTTCGATTGGCCCTTCCGAAGTTTTGAGCCGGTCGGCCCGTTTACCAGTGAAAAGCCGTTCTGGATGACGTATCACTGGCGGGTGTTTCGGGCGCAGGGCGCAAGCGGCCGACTTATCATTAGCGATGGGCCGGACAGCCAAAAGGCCGGCGGCCAAGCCGGGCAGGAAATCCTGCTAAACTTCGTAGAACTTCAGCCGTACATCGGCCCCGAGGAGAAATAGCCCCCCTTTATCCAGCAGCGATGAACCTCCGAAAGGAAACGACAAGAGAGCGAAGAAACCGGTTTATTCCACCGGGCCGCCGCGGGCAGGCTTGAACTTGATCTTTTCGATGAGTTTCGCAATGGTCCCATCCGGCGTTACATAGCCGGAAATATGCGTAATCGCTTCCATGACGTATTCATACCGCAGGACATAATCGCAGTCCAATTCGACTTCTAAGGTCGTGGGGTCCTTGCCGGCACAGATGGATTTGATTTCTTCGCGGAGTTCCTGGAAAGATTTCAGAGTTTTTTCGACCATCTGGATGCTTGCGAGCCGGCCCCGATCGTCGGCTTTCAGACGCACGGTAATCGGCGGGTTGGGCATGTCTTCGGGCTTACCTTCCGAAGGGGCGGCGATGGGCATTTTGATGTGGAAATCCCCTTCGGTGGCGAAGACCTTCAACGTGAGCATGAAGAAGATCAAAAGCTGGAAACAGACGTCGATCATCGGCGTCATGTTCAGCTCGATCCGTTGGAAACCGGTTTCGTCTCGGGCGCCGAGTTGCATAGCTTAGGTCCTTTGCGCAACGCCGGAATATCGTTCCCTTGCTCGGAGGACAAAGCGTTCGAATCCCAAATCTTGACACTCTTTGATCAGTCGCTGAACAGTGCCGGTATGGGCCTGGCGATCCGCCCGGATAATGACGGTGGCCTTGCCTACGCTTTTATTCATCTCCCGGAGTCGCGCCTTTTCCCGCTCCAGCACGACTTTGACGGATCGAAGTGCGACTTCGTCGCCGCCGACGATCACCGTGGGCGGCTTGGTGTCCGTCAGTTGCAAAATGATGGGCGATTCCCACGGGCTTTCGGGCGGCTTGGCCAATTCGCTTTCGGGCAGCTTGATCCGCTCGCTCTGGTCTTCGGTAACAAAGTTCAGCGTGAGCATGAAGAAGATGATCAACTGAAACGTTACGTCGATCATCGGCGTCATGTCCGGATTGCAGGTTTCGCTTTCCACATGATGCTTAAAAATCTTCATGGTTATCCTCGCACGAAATCGTTGGCGATCAGGTTGCTGGATTAGGTTTTCCTCGTTCCAAACCACGCCGCGGCGAAAGGCCCCGCACCGCAGGTTGCCTTTTCCCGCCGTTAGGACCCTTTACCAAATTCCATCCCCAATCCTACCCGGCTCGTAGAGGAACCTGACGAAGCCGAAAAGGCTGGGGTGTGATACAACGACGAGCTTTTTTCGTCGGCCTTCCGGCCCGCTGTTCCCTTCGCCTTCGTTTTTCTCCTTCGCGATTACGCCTTTTTGGCGCCTGTGCCTACGGTGGCAAACCGCTTCATCAATTCTCCGCTGATGACTCCCACCTCGCTTACCAGCCGATTCAGCCGATTCCGCACAAATTGGTAATAGACGATCGAAGGAATCGCAATAATCAGCCCCACCAGCGTGGTGACCAGAGCCATACCGATACCTTGGGCCAATTCCGAAGGTTTTGGCGTCGTGGTACTCTGGGCAATCTTATTGAAGGCGACGATCATCCCATCGACCGTGCCGAGCAGACCGAACATCGGGCTGATCTGTCCGATCAGGGCTACATACCCAAGGCGGTGCTCCAATTTCATGTTTTCTTCTTCGCCGGCTTCCTGCATGGCGGCCACCGCCGCATCGTAGCCGCTGGATAGTTGCTGCATTCCGGCGGCCAACACCCGGCCCAAGAAGGACTCGTCGGCTTTGACCAACTCGTAGGCTTCCTGATATCGCTTTTCGTTCAAATGGGCCTCAAACATCTGCAATAGGGCCGGCGGAATGATAGCCTCCCGGCGAACGGCCAATATGTTCATCACAAACAGGGCCACCAGGTTAAACGTAATGAACAGAAAAACAATTACATACCGGAGCCCCAATGACTTGTAAAGCCAGACCAACATGCTCTCTGATTTTGCACTGCTTTCCGCTTCGCCCCCCGCTTGGTTTTCCGCGGCCGCGGAAGCGGCCCCTTCGGTTTCCTCTTCTGCTTGTGCGGGGGTGGGTTTGAGGACCGAGGCCGTGAAAACGCCCACATACACGGCCAACACCAACATCGCCAAAAAGCTCACTCCTAAAAACCGCTTCAACTGCGCACTGTGCATGATAACCTCCCGTCGTCTAAGACCTTCACATGCCGCTAAAGACTTGCTCCAGAAAGCGTCTTCCGATCTTTTTGTTTCCACTCGTTTCATCGCCGCCCACTCTTTCCACCGGCCGCCTCTGCCCTGCCGTCCGAATCAGATACTGCCCCCTGGCTGCATGGCCAGGATAGAGACCGAAGGAAAGCAGAAGAAAATAACTATTGTAATCCAAATTCTCGAAGGTGCAAACCCTTGGTGCAATCCTTTTTCGAGAACGCCGCTCAGTCTAAAAAATCTATTGTATCCTTCTTTGGGCTGTCAAGCGAGGCCCTCCCATCGAATGGCAAAAGTTGCCCGCGCCGCCGTTCCAAACCGAGTCCTATCCACGTTTTCCGAATGAATGAAAGCAGGCCTGCTAACGGGAGGTCTGCCAATTTGAAGGTCTCGTCGATTTTGGGTTTGATCGACTCAAAAAACAACAAAACCGGCAAAACGACCGTCTCTTCTGGTAAAACCCATCCAAACAAACCGACTTCTAGCCGAGGGCCTCTTGCTCTAAAACCTAATTTTCATTCGTTTCCCGATGCGTCCTGTTATTCCCCGAAGAAAAAAGCCTTGCTCCAGAAAGAGGTTACCTCGCCTCGCCAAAAACAGCATCGGTGGGGGATGGCCGGTAGGATTGCCTGCCTCGCTGATACCAGGTTTTACCCTCTCGGCGGATCGGTGGGGGCTGATTCTACGGGGGGGCAAGCCTTTTAGGGTAATATCAAATAACTATTTTGAAGGGTCATGGAGGCCTAGCTCTCCATCCTCAGGACTCCTGTCCCGGCGATCTGGTCGGCTTTCAGGTCTTGTAAGGCCCGGTTCGCCTCAGCAAAAGCATACACGGTCGTATGAGGCCGGATCGGAATCCGGGCCGCCTCGGCCAATAGTTCCTCCCCATCTTGTCGGGTGTTGGAGGTAACCGATCGGATGTCCCGTTCATAGAAGACATACCGTTGGTAGTCCATTTGGGGGATGGGGGTCATGTAGATACCAGCCAAAGCCAGGGTGCCTCCCTTTTGGATCATCTCCAAAGCGGGGGGGACGATCTCCCCCGCTGGTGCGAAAATAATCGCACTATGGACCTTCGTGGGGATCTGCTCGGCCGACTCGCCCACCCAATCGGCCCCCATCTGCCGGGCCAATTGGCGGTGTTTTTCACCCCGGCTTACCACAAACACCTCACACCCCCGAGCCTGGGCCAGTTGCAAGACCACATGGGCCGACGAACCAAACCCATATAGGGCCAGACGGCCCCCCTCCGGCACTTGCGCCCGCCGAAAGGCCCGATAGCCGATAATCCCCGCACACAGGAGCGGCGCCGCCTCCTCGTCGGTAAAGGTCTCCGGAATCCGATAGGCAAAATCTTCCCGCACCAAGGCATACTCTGCATAGCCGCCGTCGGCATGATAGCCGGTAAACCGGGCCGCCTCGCAAAGATTTTCCTTGCCCGCCCGGCAAAATTCGCACTGCCCGCAGGTCTGCCGAAGCCAGGCAATGCCCACCCGATCGCCGGGGCGAAACCGTCGGCAATTCGGCCCCAACGCATCCACAACCCCTACTACTTGGTGGCCTGGGACCAACGGCAGCTTTGCCTCGGGCAGCTCGCCTTCGATGACATGGAGATCGGTCCGGCAAATCGCACAAGCTCGAACCCGAACCCGCACATGCCCTTCCGGCGGTTGTGGCGTCGGGAGTTCCCGCATCTGAAGCGGCGAGTTCCGAATCGAATCGACCTTTTCTAAAACCATGGCTTTCATGAGTGCGTCTCCCAGCGTACCGCCCCGTTTGTTTGTACCGCCGTCTGTTTAGACAGCGACTCAGGCTGGACAGCCTAAGTTACGGACCGCTCAGGCTGGACAGCCTAAGTTACAGACCGCCGTTTGGTTAGACGACGTTACGGACTCGACAGGTCAGAATGCCCCTCCGGGCTACTACCGGCACTTGCCAACCGCCTGTCTGGGGAATTATTCTAAACAAATCGGATCAAGCGAGGTAGTTTCCGTCCTTTATTGCCTGGGGCGATCCGCCGATGCTTTCCGAAGCGGAACTGGAAGCGTTTTTGGACGAGGCGTTGCCGGCCGACGAGATGGCCCGGATCGAACTGCTGTTGCGTGAGCAGCCGGCGCTGGTGGAGAAATTGGCCCAGATTCACGCCCGGCGGGATAGCGGCATGCATTCGGTCAGCGACATTTGGCGTCGGCATCGGATCAGTTGCCCCAGCCGGGAAACCTGGGGCAGTTTTTTGCTCGGGGCAGTGGACCCGGACATGGCCGCCGCCATGCGAATGCATCTGGAAGTGGGGGGCTGCCGATATTGCCAGGCCAACCTGGCCGACCTGCAAAGCCAACAGACCGAGGCCCCTCCCGCCGCCGCAGATCGCCGCCGTCGTTACTTCGATTCCACGACCGGATACCTCCCCGGGGGAAAATAACCAGGACCGGTTCCCTGGTTGCGCAGGGAGGAGATGGTCCTCCCTTCCCCTGAAATGTTCCCTTGCCAGGAGCTTTTTTCATGAAAAAACTCTTTTGTCTAATCTTTGGTAGTGTTGTAAGTTGGGCGGTGTTGGCGCTGGCGTTGGCCCAGGCGGTTTTGGCGGCGGAGGCAGAGCGGCAGGATTGGCGTCGGCCCAAGAAGCTGATAACCACCGGCTGGGACCAGCCGGACGCAAAACAATTCCGTGAAAATCTAGCTCAGATGGAACGTCGGCCTTTTAACGGCGCCGTATTGAATCTGGTAGGCCAGCGGGACGACGGCAAACCATGTCCCATGGCTGCGCTGTTTTGTGCCGAGTCGTGGAAACCGGAGTGGTTTGCTGGGGCGATCGAAGAGCTTCGCGTCTGTCGGCCGCTGCGACTAAAGGACAATTTCATCCTGGTCGGCGCCAATCCGGGCAATGTGGATTGGTTCGACGAAGCCGGTTGGCAGGCGATTGTGGAACATTGGCGGATAGCGGCCCGTTCGGCCAAACAGGCCGGTTGCCGAGGCCTGCTTTTTGATCCGGAACCTTACACACCACCGTATGCCCAGTTTCAGTACAGCCAACAGCCGGAGTCGGCAAAGCACACTTTTGATCAGTATTGGGCCAAGGCCCGCCAACGAGGCCGACAAGTCATGGAGGCCCTCGCCGCCGAATACCCCGACATGACCCTATTTTGCTATTTCCTGCTCAGCGTCAACATGCACGCGACCGGCCATCCCGATCCTCGGCAAGCATTGGCCTCGAGTGGTTATGGTCTTTTGCCGGCGTTTTTGGACGGCTGGTTGGATGCGGCCCCGGCCAGCATGACCTTTGTGGATGGTTGCGAGTCGGCCTACCGGTATAACAGCCGACGCGATTTTCTTGAAGCGGCCGTCGCCATCAAGGGCCGGTGTCAAGAGTTGATCTCGCCGGAGAACCGGGCCAAGTACCGTGCCCAGGTGCAGGTGGGCTTCGGCATCTATCTGGACGCCTATTGGAATCCGCCCAGTTCGCCCTGGTATATCGACGGCCGGGGCGGCAGCCGGGTGGATCGCCTCCGGATCAATGTACGGGACGCTCTGGAAATAGCCGATGAATATGTGTGGATCTATGGCGAAAAGTTCCGTTGGTGGCCGACGCCTAATCCCAGGATTAACCCCAAAACTTGGCCGGAGGCCCTACCCGGCTGTGACGCCGCCCTGGCGTTTGCCAGAGACCCGATCGGCTTTGCCCGTACCGAATTAGCCAGGCTGCAATCGGCCGGGCAGGTCCCCAATCTCCTGCAAAACGGCGATTTCGGCGCCGAAAAGCTCACCCTGGGGGGGCAGCCGTTGGTCTGGAAGGAAGGGGGACCACCGGTCGGCTGGTCCGCATGGCAGGCCGATGGGTCCAAAGGAACCTTCCTTTGGGATCGGCAGACCGGGGCCGGCGGGCCAGGCTCGGTCAAACTGGCCGGGGTGGCCAACGGCTGCCTCCTGCAGGCCATTGTGGTCCAGCCTGGCCAACGTTACGCCGTGCAAGCCCGTTGCCGACGTACCGGCCAAGGTCAGGTCCATCTCCGTATCCGCTGGCAGACGCCCGAAAGCCGCTGGACACGAGAAGACCAGGATGCGCTGGCCTATCCGGCCGACCAGTCCGGTTCTGCCTGGACCGAGCTATTTACTGTGGTCGAAGTGCCCGAAGGGGTGGGCAAGTTGCTGGTGCTTTTGTCCGCCCAAGGGCAAAAAAGTACCGATGACGTCGCTTGGTTCGACGACGTGTTGGTGGTCCGCATCCCTTAACGCATTCAGAGGAGATACTTGATCGCCAGGAAGCCGCCTACCAGCAGGACAAACAGGGCCAACGTTACCCATTCAAAGTATCTGTCTAGCAGCCGTTGGATGCCGGGACCAAGGAAGTAAATGGCCGAGGCGACCAAGAAGAATCGGCCAAACCGACCCAAAAAAGAAGCCGTGATCAAAACCGGCAGAGCAATGCTGAAGACGCCGGCGGCGATGGTAAACACTTTATAGGGGATGGGCGTAAAGGCGGCGCCCAGGATGGCCCAGAAGGCGTTTTGCTCGTAAAGGGTTTGGACCCGTTGGAAGTTTTCCGGCGTGCAGCCGGGCACATAGTTATAGAAAAAACCGCTGACCGCGGACCAGAAGGCAAACCCAATCACCCAGCCCGCTATGCCGCCCAGGACCGAACCGACGCCGCTCACCAAAGCATAGTAAAACGATCGGCGCGGTTTGGAGACCGAAAGGGCAATCTGCAAGACATCAGGCGGAATGGGAAAGAAAGAGCTTTCGGCAAAGGCCAGCCCAAACAAGGCGGGCGTGCCGTACGGCGTTTCCGCCCAGTGAAGCACCCACCGATAAAGTCGTTTCATCGGTCCCGGGCGTTTGCGGGGACGGTCCGAGTCTGCCTCTGGAGGCGACTGGGCTGATTGGACCTGTTCGGAAACGTCGTGCCGATGCACCTGCCGTCCTTCGTCAACAATATGGAATAGACTCGAAAAAATGGCCTTAAGGTGTAAGAAGTTTGTTCAAAGATAGCACTTTTTACGGCCCCAGGGGAAGGGCAGTTTCTTCGGGCGTCTGGTCCTCCCATCCGGGAATCTTCACCCGAAAATAGAGCCGGCGGAGTTCCTGAAGCATTTGATCCGCCGGCAGGGCCAACAGGGCGTCGGTCTGTTCCGGCGAGAGTTCATACTCGAAAAAGTGGAGCAGTTCGGCCTCACTGACTTCGGGCGGGACCCAGCCGGTGGCTCGGTCCGTCTGATAATGGACCAGATACCTGGCCCAACTGGCAATGCGTTTCCATTGTCCCTCTGGCGGCATGGCCTGGAGACGTTGCCGAGTTTGCGTCGAAAGTCCCCGATACAATTCTTCCAGGTCGTTTTGGTTAGGACGGGGGATTTTCCAAGAGGTCGAAGGCCCGTGCATCCACAACAGGCTCATGGCCAATCGGCGGCGGTGTTCGGGGTCGGATTGCCATTCCTGTTGTCGGTCCGGCGGGAGAGCGGCCAATACCTCCGCTTCATGTTGCTGGGCGTACTGCTGCATCCACCGCCACAGGGCTTCGGCGTCCTGGGGCCGAGGCCGACGCACCGATTGGGCCGACTCCTCCTCTAAGGCCCGCTGAATCGCGTCTAAACGCTGCTGGGGAGGCGTCTCCTGCAACTCCGCCCGCCGATACATGGGAAGGGTCTTTAGCCAGGCGTAATAGCGTTGGGCCGTCTGCCGGAGATCGGCGGCCTGGGGATCCTGATCGATCTGCCGATTCAGACGCCGGAGACGCTCTTGTTCCGCTGGCGGGAGGGCTTGCAACCGCATTTGTGCCTGGAGGAGGTGGGCCTTTTGGAGTCGGCTCATCGAGGCCACTTTGACCCGCCGCTGGGCTAGCCGATCGGCCCATCCCCAGTCCATACACCCTGCCAAACAGGCCCAACCAAACGCCGCTGCGATCCACACCCCCCAAAAAAGCCCAATTCCTTTCTGCCGCCAGCGCTTTGTTTTGGTTGTCTCTGGGCGGTCCGCCATTGCCCACCTCGACGTGGACGCCCTAGGTTCCTCAAAGAGCCGGTCCCTGCCTCCTTCAGGCAGTTTATCCCTCATCGGATTGGTCCTCCTGAAAAAGCATCCGCTCCTGAAGGCCCTTGAGGAACTGGAAATCGTCGATCTGCCGGTAGCAGTCCAGATTTTCCAAAAGCGGCAGGTCTTCCAGGAGTTGGCGATCCGGATCGTCGGTCAGGAACCAACCGACAGCAACACCCAACCCCGCCGCTGCAAGCAGGCTGCCCAGAACCAATAGCCAGCGAACCCAGAATCGCCGGCCCTGTAGAGGAGAAGTCTCTTGGACTTCCCGGGCGGCCTCTACGGCTACCATTTCCAACGTGGAACGTGTAAGCCGATCGTCGGCGACCGGTTCATCCAACTTTTCCAGCAGTTCCCAGGTCCGCTCCAGTTCTTGGAGTCGTCGGCGGATCGCCGGATCGGTCATCAGCAATTTTTCGATCCACCGACAAGCAGCGTCCTCCAGCTCGCCGTCCAGATAGGCGATGAGATCTTCATCGGTGATTTTGGGCGGCTGCGGAGCATCCATGATGGAGTTGGGGTCTTCCTTTTTCCGCAGGGGGCGTCGCCAGAGCGGCGAGGAACCTGTTCCACCAAAAACCTTACGAAGCGAGTTCTTCCGCACCCACCGAGGGCGGCGCTTCGGGCGGTCGGCCAGTCTCCAGATAGGGAATGAGCATCTGCCGCAGATTCAGCCGAGCACGCGAAAGCAGCGATTTGACCGCTTGCGGGGTCATCTCCATCGCCTGGGCGATATCGGCGTACGACATGCCTTCGAACTTGTTGAGCAGCACGGCCATGCGCTGGCGTTCGTTGAGCGTTTCCATAGCCAGACGGACGATGTCGCGCATTTCTGTTTTATCTAACTGGCGGGCGGGGATTTGACCGCTGGAACACTGCAAGAACCGTTCCAACGGTCGGCCGCTGCCGGAACTGTTGGCCGCCCCACGCAACCGCACCTCCCGCCGACGGGCCTTGGTCCGCAGGGCGTTCGAGGCCACATGATTGGTAATCGTGAATAGCCAAGTAACAAACTTCGCATCCGCCGTGTACGTCTTCCGGGCGCGATAGACCCGCAAAAAGACCTCCTGCGTTAAATCCTCGGCCCAATCCCGACTGCCAACCAGATGCTCCAAGACCAAAAGCACTCGGCCCTGATACCGACGCATTAACTCGGTAAACGCCTCGGCGTCGCCATCCCGGACCCGGAGCATCAGATGCACGTCCGGATCGACCATCGCATGACGACGGGCCGACGATTTACTAATCAGCGGCGACATACACAGACACTCCCCCCAAGTCCGCCCCAGCTTGGAGATGACCTGATACCTCTTATTCTTTTAAGTGTAATTCCTCTCGGCTTGTCCGACTACTAGGCGACCGGCGTAGAACACGGCCTCCGGGAACCTCAAAACCTTTTTACGCCATTTCGGGTGGATAGATGCCCTGCTAAAGATGTAAACTTCCTGCTTTTTGGAAATCCTGCGTTTCTTTCTGCTCTTTCCCGTCCGCCTACTCTTTTGGGGCGGTTCTGGATAGAATCGGGAAGTTCCTTGGGAATCGCTCGGTTTCCGAGCCAAGGCGGCCGCTCGACGAGGTACCCCTTTTTAGATGGCGTCGAAGGCTCAGAAGTGCCGCCCAATACCAGCCATTTTTTTGCCTTTTTAGATATATCCCTCCTAAAAGGGGGGGCTTTGTAATGGACCAACCGACAGTCGGTATAACTTGGGCCATTGAACAGGCGGAATCAGGCCAACCTTTCTCTATGGAGGAAATGGCCGCCTTGATTGGCCTGATGATGGAAGGCCATCTGGCCGAGCCGGAAATGGCCCGGCTGCTTACGGCCCTCCATCGCAAAGGAGAAACATGCGCCGAGCTAGCCGGTGCCGCCCTGGCCATGCGCCGCCACATGACGCCCATTCGGCATCGGCATTCGGTGTTGGTGGATGTGGTGGGAACCGGCGGGGACGCCTCCGGCACGTTTAACATCAGCACGGCAGCGGCCCTGGTCGTAGCGGCAGCAGGGACGCCGACGGCCAAGCACGGCAATCGCCGGGCCACTAGCCGATCCGGGTCGGCCGATGTCCTGGCCGCCCTGGGAGTGAACATCGAAGCGGACCTGGCCTGCGTGGAAGCCTGTCTGGAGGAATTGGGCGTTTGTTTTTGTTTTGCACCGCTTTGCCATCGGGCCATGCACCATGTGGCCCCGGTGCGTCGGCAATTGCCCCATCCGACGATCTTCAATCTGCTCGGCCCATTGGCCAACCCAGCCGGCGCCGGGTACCAATTGATCGGCGTAGGCCGACCGGAGCTTCGTCCCCTGTTGGCCGAGGCGGTTGCCCTGCTGGGGACACGGCGGACTCTGGTAGTCCATGGGACAGAGGGGTTGGACGAAGTGAGTCTTTCCGGCCCTACCTGGGTGAGCGAAATTACCGCTGAGGGGATACGAGAATACTGCTGGACGCCCGCCGATTTCGGCCTGCCGATCGTCCACCGAGAGGAACTCCAGGTGGAGGGGCCGGCGGAGAGCGCCCGGGTAATTCGGCAGATCTTGGCCGGCCAGCACGGCGGGCCAAGAGATATCGTGCTGGCCAATGCGGCTGCGGCGCTTTGGTGTGTTGGTGCGGCGGCCAGTTTGGTCGAAGGCGTCCAGCAGGCCGCCCTGACCATCGACACCGGGAAAGCCCAAACGCTCCTAGAACAACTGGTCCAACGTACCCATGCCGGATAACCCTTCGGCAACCGGAAATCGTCTTCCAGAAACGATTCTTCCTGTTTTCCGTACACGTCCTTGAAACCGACTTATACCGTACTGATGTCTCCCGCTACATTTCGCCTGGTGCTTCTGGTTTCCTGTTGCCACGGATTGGTCCATATTTACGAACACTCTTTTGCCAGCGTGGAGCAATTGGTGGGACAGGAATTCGGGGTGGGCAAGGAGACGACCGGCCTGATCGGTTCCTGTTTACGATTGCCGTTCGGTCTGTTTGCCTTGGCGGCCGGTTGGATGGCAGACCGATGGGGTGCTCGACGGCTGTTGTTGGTCTATGTGGGAGGATGCGCCTGTTCCTCCCTGCTGGCCTGGTTTTCTCCGGGACTGGCCGGGATGTTTTTGGCCATGTTTCTGTTGGGCGTCTTTGCCGGCATTTACCATCCGGCCGGGGTCGGATGGATCGCCCAGCATACCCAGCCGGATACTCGGCCCCTGGCCTTGGGGTATCATGGCATTTTGGGTTCTGCGGGGATTGCCGCCGGACCATTTTTGGCCGCCTTGGTGTTCGATTTGGGCGTTGGTTGGCGGGGCTACTACTTGATTTTGGGACTGCTGGGGTGGTTGTTGGCCTGGGGGCTTTCTTTAGCACTGCCGCGGGAAGAACCATCCGGACAGTCGCCCGACGGCTCTCGAACCGACTCGCCCGGGGGGGCTGCTTCCCAGACGGCGTCGGCGTCGGCTCAGCCCCGGGAAGAAGATTTCTGGTGGAGCTTTTGGATTCTATCGGCCATGACCAGCTTGGCCGGCATGGTCTATGCCGCGATCACCACTTTTCTGCCGCGGTATCTGGATGAAACCGGCCTGGCCCTGGCGGGTGTGAGCCGGGCCAGTATGCGGACCTACCAAACAGGGTTTGTCTTGGTCTTGGGGATTTTGGGGCAATACACGGCCGGTCGGATCGGTCGGCCCAAGACGCTGGAACCGCTGATCGCCTTGGCCTTTGCGTTGGCTACGCCGTGTGTGGTGTGGATGGGGTTTGCGCAAGGCCCGGCCAGATTGGCGGCGGCGGGACTTTTTGCCGTCTTGTTTTTCGCCCATCAGCCGCTCTATAACAGTGCGGTGGCCAAGTACGTCGTGGGCCGACGCCGAGGGTTGGCCTATGGGGTCAGTTTCACGCTGGGATTCGGTATAGGAAGCCTGGGACCGGCCTTGGCCGGACAGATTCAAAAAGACGAAATTTTGTATCCTGTCTTGGCGGGCATATTGGCCTTGGCTGCCCTGCTGGCCGCCCTGTTGTGGCTCATCCATCGGCCGGCGATGCCCGAGGCGCCGCCCGCCCCGCCCCCTTCCGACGAAGGGGCCCTATTGTAGCCGGTGGTACAATAGATCAAAAAGGCTCGAACGAACACTCCGAAAAAGTCCCATCCGCGAAGACTTTGGTAGAAAGGAGCGGCGTCTGTGGAAACCCAATTGGCTGTTCTTGGCGGCGGGCCGGGCGGTTATGCCGCCGCCTTCCTGGCCGCTGATCTGGGAATGAAAGTCACTCTGATCGAACAGGACTCCCGATTAGGCGGCACCTGCCTGTTGCGGGGCTGTATCCCGTCGAAAGCGCTGCTGCATGTGGCCAAGGTGCTGGCCGAGGCCGAGCACCTGGCGGCCTGGGGCGTCCGGTTTGCCAAACCTGCAATCGACCTGGCCGCCCTCCGTGGGCAAAAAGAAAAAATCCTCGCAACCCTTTCCGGCGGTCTCCGACAGATCGCCTCCCGGCGCAAAGTAGAACTGGTGCAGGCCCGGGCCAGCTTTCTGGACGCCTACACCCTCCACCTGGAGCCGGTCGCCGAGGGCGGGCCGACTGCGGATCGGCTGCGATTCGACCATTGTATCGTGGCGACCGGTTCCCGACCGGCGATCCCCAAGGCCCTCCAGATCGAAAGCGATCGGCTTTGGGATTCCACCGCCGCCCTCCAGATGGAAGAGATACCTGAAACCCTTCTGGTCATAGGCGGGGGGTATATCGGTCTGGAAATGGGGACGATTTACGCCGCCTTGGGAAGTCGGGTTACGGTGGTGGAAATGACCGATGGGCTGCTGCCGGGCGTGGATCGGGACTTGGTTCGACCGCTGCAAAAACGACTCGAAAAGCTCTTCGAGGCCGTTCATCTTCGGACCCAGATAGCCAGTTTGGCCGAAAAGGGCAAAGGCAAACGTCTCGAAGCCCTTCTCCAATCGGCCGACGGCGACAAGTCCCAGACGCAATCGTTTGATCGGGTCTTAGTTGCCGTAGGCCGTCGGCCAAATACAGAAAACCTCGGCCTGGAACGTACTAAGGTCCAGATCAATGAGCAGGGTTTCATCCAGGTGGACGCCCAGCGGCGGACTGCAGAACCGTCAATCTATGCCATCGGCGACGTAGCCGGGCAACCTATGCTGGCCCACAAAGCAGCCCGAGAAGGCAAAGCGGCGGTCCAGGCCATTGCTGGCCAGGCCATAGAGTTCAATCCCCGGGCTATCCCGGCCGTGGTCTTCACCGATCCGGAGATCGCCTGGGTCGGCCTGACCGAAACTGAGGCCAAAGCGCAACATCGCCGCATCGAAACGGCTGTGTTTCCCTGGGCGGCCAGCGGTCGGGCCCTGAGCATGGACCGCACCGAAGGTCTGACCAAATGGATCGTCGATCCAGAATCGGAGCGGGTGCTCGGCTGCGCCGTGGTAGGCGCCGGCGCCGGGGACCTGATCGGTGAGGCCGCTTTGGCGGTCGAATTGGCCTGCCATCTGGAAGACCTGGCCGAAACCATCCACCCGCATCCCACCTTGTGCGAGACGCTTTCCGCGGCGGCGGAAGTCTATTTCGGCGTGGCCACCGATCTTTACAAGCCGAGGAAAAAGCCCAGCTAACCCGGCGTCATTTCGGCCGGACTCGGAAGGCTTGCCAAGTTGCTATCATTTCAGTCCCCCACAGGAAAGGGGGGCGTTTTTCTCCTTGTCGGCCTCCTCCATGCTACATTTGGATAGAGCTTTTTTCCCCGGCTCGCTCTTTTCTCCGTAAAAGAGGCCGACATGGCGAAACTCTTTTCATCCGAAACCAATCTTAGACCTAATGCTTCTGGGGCGTCGGAGGAAACACGGGACGCCGAAGTCCATCTCCTACCGGAACCACTCCGCTGGGGCTGGCCGGACTTGGCGGGGATTGCGCTTTTGGTCTTGGCCGGGGTCTTTTTGATAGGTTCCATCGACCGGGAGATCGACTACGACGAAGCGAATTATCTGCAGATTGCCAAGTCGATTGCCCGGACTGGGCTGCCCTATTTGAGAGGTCTAGAACATATCGAACGCGAAGAGGTATTCATTACCAGTCCGCCGCTGGTGATGGCCGTTGCCGCACCGACCCAGGCCCTTTGGCCTGGCCGACTTTGGCCAAGCCGACTGGTCCATGTGCTGGTCTTTTCTTGGCCCTTGTATGTGTTGGTCTGGTGGATCAGCCGGCGAATGTACGGCCCTTGGCCGGGCTGTTTTGCTTTGGCGGTGCTTTTGTCGCATGCGCAGTTTTTGGGGCATGCTAGCGTAGTTCGGCTGGATGTGCCGTTGGGACTGTGGAGTTTGGCGAGTTTGTGGTGCTTTTATCGGGCGATGGAACCGGGGCGGACCGGTTGGCTGTGGGCGCTTGGAGCGGGCCTCAGTTTGGCCGCCGCCGTAGCCGTCAAGTTCCAGGCCGTCTGTCTGCCAATGGCCATTGGACTGTTCTTAGCGATGCTGGTCTTACGGAGGCAATGGCAGACGGTGCTCCAGACGCTCCGGCCCATTGGGTTCCAATTCATCGCCAGTCTGCTGATGGTAGCGGGGTTGTATTATTATCTGATCATGCTTCCCGGCCCGGATGCCGCTCAATACGGGGGCGGCCTAACCCACACCACGCAGCAGTTGGATACCACCGGATTGACATGGCAGCAAATCGCCGCTTACTACGTGGCTTTGCCTATAAAAATGATCATATATTTGGGCTGGCTGTTATGGCTGGCTCTGCTGGGATTGTGGCCCGGCCGGGCAGAAAGCCGATTCGCTAGCCTGTTGGCATGCTACTGTGGAGCGGTGGGCCTTTTTAATGTGGCGGTTGCGAAATTGTGCGGGGCAGGTACGTATTATTTGATCTCCGCGGTTCCTGCGTTGGCTGTGCTGGCTGGCCGGGCCGCTGCAGTGGCCCTGGAAAAACCGCCTTTTCTGCCAATGCCTAATGCGGAAGCCACCGCCAACCTTCCGGAAACACCGCCCAGCAAAAAGCAGTTCGTGTTGGGCGGCGTGTTGTTAGGGCTTTTGGCCTGGCAATGGCTGGCCGATCGGCCCTGGGAGGTGCCACTGCGTATCCCGGCTGGAAGCCGAACCGCTCAGGTAGCCCAGTTCCTAAACCAGATCGACCCGGTGGGCGACGGCGTATTGGCCGAGGATACCGGCATTCAGTTCTTCACAGATCGACCTACCACGGTCCTGCAATTTGCCCCGTATTCGGCCGTCCAGGCGTATCTGGAAGGCCGAGGACCGTATCCGGTCTCGTTTGTGGTCCTGCGAGCCTCTTCCCTGGCCAAACCAGACCCCTTCCTGGCCAAACACTGGCCCACCACACAGAAACTCTTGGAAACCCATTTCCAGCGGCTCCGCTCTCCAACGCCGGGGATGGTGATCTTTGTGCGAAAAGGCAAACCGCTCTGTCAACCTGCGGACGCTCCGCCTCCATCCGGCCGGAACACGTAGGGCAAACTTAGCGCCTGCCCAACATGGAAAGACCACCGGGAGCCGTACCTGCCGGTTCAAGGCGACTGGAGCACCGACTGGATGAGTTGGTGTTTGCGTTGGCGGGCCTCCCAGAAATGCGTCAGATAATACTGGATCGGGTTATCCCGCACCGACCAAAGCCTACCGTGCCAGGGCCGACGATCCACATCCATCAGCACCGTTTGGACCGCGCCGCCGGTTTGCCGGGCCAAAGCCGCCGCCTCCTCTTTATCGGCCACTGGCACAGCCCGGCCATCTGGCAGCCGAACAACTAACCCCTCCCGACAGTTCCAACTGACCACATCATAGGCAAACGCCCCGAGAATTTGCACTCCTATTGACCAGGCCGCCAACACCCCCGCCAGCGCCGCCAACGACCAATACCGCCGCATCCATCGGACGGTCGGCGCCGCACACACGGCCGCAAGCGGCATGGCATCTACCATCAGCCGATAGCCAAACGACCAACCGCCGTGCCAGTTGAACCATTTCGACTGGACCAGAAGCAGTAGCAGCACCGCCGCCGCCAAAGGCCGAAGCAACCGGTAACGGCGTTTTCGGCAGGCCAAGGCCATCCCCCAGATGGAAAACCCAAGAATGGGCGAATAGACCAGCAGCCCCCGCGCCGGGCTGATCAACTGTCCATAAAGCCCTTCCAAGAAGTTGCCGGACCAAGCGGCTGCGTCGCCTAGTTGATCCTGGGCGATGCGTCGGCCCGCTTCCACCTGGCCAAACCGCCAGGGAGCGCCAAGGTAATAGGTGTTATACCCGGCCAAAAATGCGGCCGGCGGCAACAACCCCAGCACAAACGCCCCCAAAGCGCCCAGGGCGAAGGCGGTTTTGCCGGGACCGGCTTGGGGAGACGGCGATTGCCCGCCGCACGCCTGGGACGCCGCTGACGGGCCTGCTGCGTCCCCCGCCGAACCCGCTTTACGCAGATGTTCGATCCGCCAGATCAGCAAAGCCCGGACCAATAAAGCCCCCGCCACAGCGGCCGCTACCAGCGCGGAAGTGGGTCGGCAGACGACGGCCCAACCGGCCGAAAGTCCTGCTGCCGCCGTCCACGCCCACTCTCGGCGGGTTCTCGTGGGCCGGTAGAGGGAAGTATGCACAAGGCAATACACGGCCAAGGCCAAAAAGAGGACGTTCGGGCCGCTTTGCCAGAGGGTTTGGCTTGACATGCTCCACACACACGTGCCCGTCCCATAAACAAAAGCGATCAGGAAGGCGGCCAGCGGTTTAGTCATCCGGCACAGCGTGAGATACACCAAACCCACGGACAAGGCCGTGCAAAGACTCGCCGCGAACTTTCCGCCGTACCAGAGGGCGGCCGGGCGTTGTTCCAGATCGCCTGTCCACCAGTCCACCAGGGCCAGTACCGGCAGGGCCGTCAGCCCCGCTCCTGGTCCATATTGGTTGACGTACCCAAACCGATCCGGGTCTTTCGACGGCACCAGATAATACTCCGGACCTGCCAATTGGAGCCAGCCCGCTTGCTGCAATTGCCGCCAGGTGGGCGGTTCGGTCCAGGGGATCGAATGGACCTTTTGGAGCCATTGCCAGCTTTTTTCGTCCACGGGCCGGTCCCAGTGGGTCAGTCGCACGGTGCGTCGGCTCACGGCCCGAGCTGATTTCTCCGGTTGCTTGGCCGCCGGCGGCTCTATCCGCCAGAGGAACATCTGCGGCGTCTCTGCCGGTTGAAAACTCAACCCACGCCCCCGCAACAGGTTGACCGGAAGGTAGAGGTTGGCCGTCGCATCATTGCCGGGCAGAAAATCCCCGTTGGCATGATAGAGGACCAACATGCCCAGCGCAAGCCCCAAGCCCACCGCGTAGCCGCGCCAATCGCCGGAGAACTTCCGCACGCCTAACCTCTCGCCGCCGATCGCCCTCCCCCCTTTCGACTCCGACATGGCAATTCCCGTTCCTCAAAACAGGCGCAGACCCTAAGCCATCGCCAACCGACCGGTCCAGCAATTCTACCTTATTCTTGGCCGAGCGCGCACGGCGTTGCCTACTCGACTTGCAGGACCGTCTCGGCCAGTTGCGGCAGGTCCCAAGGGCCGAAGCGAACGTCGATCGGCAGGACATATCGGCCTGCCTGGGCCGAAGCGGGGATCGGTATCCGCAGTCGGACGCCGTGTTCGGTTTTGGCCGGGATTTCCGCCTCGGCCCAGTCGGTCGCTCCGCCGCCCCAAGCGGTGGGCAACACGGCCCGGACCGCCGCCCGCTGGGCATGGGCTGAATGATTGGTCAACACCACCTCCAGCGCCGCCCCCTGACCCGATTTGGTCTTCTGTTCATACGGGAACGCCCGCACCCAGGACTCGTCCATCCCGTAGTTCGGATGGTCCCAGGGCATAAGCTGACCGAACAGCTTTTCGCGCTCGGCCAGGTTGGCCCGCATGAACCGGATGTCTTCCGTCCGGAAACTAAACGCCACATCGACATGGCAATTGAACATGTGCGTGGGCTGCAACTGCTCCACCAAGGCCAGACACCGGTCAAAGCCCACGTCCTGGCCGAGCCAGTTGCGGTTCTGCGCACAGTAGTCGTCGATACCGGCCGGCGTGTGCGAATCGCCCACAAAGAACATCTTCAAGTCGCCCTGTTCGACCAGCAGAGCGGAATGGTAAAGCGTCTGACCCGGAAAGAAAAACGCCGTCAGTTTGAATTCACGCCAGGTCCACGACTCGCCGTGCTTGGTGGGCCGATGCACCCGGATCACGTCCGGCGAGATGCAGGGTAACCGCCAACCGATCGGCTGCGTAAGCACGGCGGCCAGATGTTCATCGGTAATGCACGGGCAATCGAAGGTTTTTTGGAACTCGGCCACCCCGCCCACATGATCGTTGTGGTAGTGGGTGATCCACAGGCCTTCGATGGGACCAAGTTCGCCTTTCTGCTGCATCTGCTGAAGGGTTTTTACGATCCCGGGGCCGCCGCAATCCATCACCAGCGCCGCCTTCTTCTGCTGGGAAACCAAAATCCATGTGGTGCCAATGTGCCGAAGACAGTCCGGCACAGGCAACCCAGGCCGAAGCGGCATGTGCCCCGGACGCCCCTTAAACTCCTCAAATAGCTCCGGGAAATAATGCCGCAGGGCCGATATGGCGACGTATTTGTCGTAGCAGGCGTCCATCCGGGCTGTAAGGGCGTCGATGGCTTCGGACGGCTTCTCCATGATTCGGCCGTGCGAGGGGATGAGCAAGTCCGGCTTGGCTTTGCGCAGCCGATCCAGACTGTCTTTGAGCTCCCACTGGGCGCCCATGAAGCCGTGGTAATCGCTGATCTGGCGTTTGCCTCGGCGAAACCCCTTTTGCAAGCTGTAAAGCTCCCAGACTTGACCGTGGTCGTAGATCAGGTCGCCGCAGAAGATTACGCGTCGGCCATCGACTTCGACGAGAAAACTGACGGCGCCGTCGGTATGGCCGGGGGTGGCCAGCGCCCGGATGCGGGCCGGTCCCCAGGCGATCTGTTGATCTTCTTTGCACTCGCCAGCCACCGGCAACCCTTCGACCAACATGAGCCGATGCGGATGGAAGATATAATAGTTCCATCGGTGTTTCAGGTCCTGCCAGTAGGTTTCGGGTTTTTCAAAATAAGGGCGTTCGGCAGCGGGGACGAAAAGTTTAGCGCCTTTCTGGGTGAACCGGGCGGCGCCGCAGGCCTGGTCCCGATGATGGTGGGTGCAAAGGATCGTATCCACCGCCTGGACGCCGAGAGAAGGTAGAACTTCCTCCACCCGGCCGTCGCCGCAGTCGATCAGCAGGGCCTTGCCCTGGCCGTCTAAAAGGACGCCCACATTGACCGGGCCGTGGAAGACGGCCAGATGCGGGAAAAGCCGGGTACACGGGGTTTGGGGGGTGCCGGCCGAGGCCGCCCAAACCTGGCCCCCTCTTTCTGCCCTAACACGGTGGAGCAGAGCGGCGCCGCCAGAGCCGACCGCCGCGGCACCGGCCGCTTGCTTCAAGAATTGCCGTCGGGTTGGTTTTTTGCCGGTCATGGCAAAATCTCCTAGGGAAAAGGGATTTCGGGGGGGCCCCCCTCCTTATTCAGGATTCGGGGGGATGACGCACGCAGGTTTATGAAGTACATTAGAAGGGATCATATTCTCTCCTGCAATGTATCCTCCCGGAGGTCAAAAGAAAAGAGTCGCCTTGCCCGTTGGGCTGCTTTTTTCGAGGGCAATTTCCAACCGGTTGTTGGCCCCCCCTACCAAGGACTAGCCGCTTTGTGATCTATGGAGCAAAGGTTCCCTTATGAGTCCCGTGGAATGGTTTTATGCTCAAGAGAACAAACGTTTCGGACCTGTATCGGCGGCGGAATTGAAGGCCCTGGCCGAGGCAGGCCAACTCCAGCCCGACGATCTGGTCTGGCGCGAAGGGATGGACAGTTGGGTCGCCGCCCGGCGGGTGAAAGGACTTTTCGAGGCGGAATCTCCGCCGCCGCAGGCAGCGGCCGTCCCAGAAGCGGAACCCGCCACCCCCGCCCCCGCACCTACGCCCACGGAGCCTCCGGTTTTTCCCGCCGCTCCGACGCCGGTGGTTGTGTCCGCGCCGGGCGTCCCGGCAGGCCCAGGACGTGGATTTGAAAATTCGCTGGCGGCGTTTTATCGGGCCAGAGAGGGCATATCAGTACATCTGTTCGACCTGATCCTCGATCTCTTTCGTCGTTCTTTCCCCGCCGTATTGATCGAGACGACCTGCCAAGCCTTTTCTGTGCTCGGGTATTACACCCTTTACGCCGCCGCCGCCCTTTTCTTGATGGTTACGTTGGCCCAAAGCATTGACGCCAAGCAAGTTTCTTTTTTGGGCTGGGGAGCGGCTGGGGTGATCGCCCTGGTGGTGCTGCAATACACAGCGGGCCGATTTTTGCCCGCCTTGGAGAGATTGAACAAAAACTCTCCTGGTCGGGTCTGTTCGACCGCCTTTTTGGATTGCGTGGCGTTGTTATTGTTGGCCCTGGGGGTGGCGGGCGTACTCAGCCTGGTGGTCTATGCCGTCCAAGAGAATCACTATCTCATGATTCTTGGAGCGCTGGAACTTTTCATCGTGGTGGAATTGGCCGCCCTGATCGCCGTCGCTCCAGAAACCGTGCAAATTACCATCTCTCCCGAAACCCGAGCCGGCGAAGAAGCCCTCGGCCTCTGGACCTTCTTGGGGAAACTACTGGTGAAATTGACCCCGGTCCTATTTGGGCTAGGCGTCCTTCAGGGAACGATAGAACTCCTGTACGCCTTGGTTCTTTTGGTAAGCAAAAAGCTCGAAGCCTATTTTGTCGTTCGGGATGGTTTTCTCCATCTTGGCGTGGCCGCGGCAATGCCCTTAGTTGTTTATGTGCTCTTTCTCTTTTGGTATCTGACGATCGACCTGATGCGGGCGGTATTGGAAATGCCCCGGCTGCTGCGAAAAACCCCAGGCCCCTCCGAACAGCAACCAACGGAGGAAGGCTAAACCCGCCGAAACAGGCGGCGCCGAAAATCCCCTACTCGCCGTCCACGCAAACGCCGAAACCTTCAAGGCCGGACGATGCAGACGTTAGGGCCAGACCACGTCCCCAGACTCCTGCCTATTTTCCCAGGATCGGGCGATTGCACGGGGATGACACGAAGAGGAACCGCCATTCGGCTGAAATGCTATCGAGCTTTCAGCACAAGGAGGCTTTGAGGAAGCAGGCCGATATCCTGCCTTTCGAGGAATTTTTGGGCCAGTTCGGCCAACTGTGGTGCTGGTTTGTCCAGACGCCCTCGGAGGTGCTCGGCCAATTGGGCTTCCATCTGCCGCAGCCGATCGTCCCCCCGGCCGCCCCGTATAGCCGTTGCTTCCGCTCTTGCTTCAACGGCGGGAAAAATGACGAGCGTTTCTCCCCGGCGGAGCCGATGGCGTCGGTTTTTATATTGCGGAATTTCCCTGTCGGACTCTAGCGGTTTGCCCAACGGGCCGGTTGACGCCGCAGACGGCTTGGGCCGAGCTGCTAGCGGAGGCGACGGTTCGCTCAGAGATTTCCATCCCTCGCATGTTACCAAGACCAAGCTCATCCGGCCGGCTGCGGCGTATTGCAGTTGCATCTGGTCCGACGGCGTGGAGTTGGTCCGGCCCAGTCTGCCCACCCAGACCGCTGCCTGGCACTCGCCCGCCGAACTGGTCCATAATGTCTCATCTACTTGGTGGAGCAGTCGATGGGGCTGCTGAACATGTTCGGCATGGGCCTGCACGACCGACCGTATCCGAACCGCCTCCAACACGGCCCGAAGACCTTGCTCGTGCACTCGCCCCAGGACCAGCGCCGTGCCTTCATCTCCCCAGGCAAAACGCTGAAAAAACTCTCCCCAGCCTGCCGGCCCTGATTCCTGCCAGAGGCCGATCTCCCAGCCCTCGCCGCAAGACGCACTCCAATCGGCCTGTTCTTCGTGCCATTGCTGGAGCTGGTACAGATGGTCTTTCCAGGGCTTTAGGGCCGCCGTCTCGGCCAAGAGGACTTCTCGTTCCAACTCTGCGGCGATCCGGCCGGCGATCACTTCCAGAATGTTAGTTTGCTGAGAGGTAAAGTCTCTGGGCTGTTTGGAGAAGACCCACAGGGTGCCCAGCAGGGTGGTCTCCGTGGAAATAGGCGTACAGACGGCCGCCCCGAATTCTTTCTCCGGCGACTGCCAAGATGGCATTCGGGCCAGATCGTCCAGGACTACTGCATGGCCCAAAAGGGCCTCCAGGTCGGCCAGGGCGCCCCGGAGCGGTCGAGGCGGCGCCGCCAGTTTCTGGATCGGCAGCCCCCAGACGCAGCGAAGTTTCAAACACGTGGTCGCCTCGTCCAATAGATACACCCCAGCGGCGTCTGCTCCGACGGCCTCTACCCCGGCTCGGAGGATGGCTTGCAAACGCGGGGCTAAGGTCTTCCTATCCGAAAAATCGGCGACCACCGGCACTCCGGTGGCCAACTCCGCCTCCCGCTGCCAAAGGGTCTGCTGAAGCCGATGGATTTCGCCCAAAAGGTCCGCTACTCCCTCGGCCAACTGGAGCACGGCCTCCTGGGTCTGGGGACTACGGCCGCGCGAAGAAAGCAGCGGATCGGAGTCTTTTCCCGAACCCTTACAGCGGCCAGCCCCGGGTTTCAAAGAAAAGGAAATCCCCTCGGTAATCTCCTCTCCCTCTGCGGAGGGTTCTTCTCCGTTGGACGGGATTTCTTTGGACCGGACATGCCATTTCACGTCCCAGCCGGTTACCTGCCGGAAGGAATCCTGCAGGGTTTCCAATCGGCGCAGAAAATCTTCTTCCTCCATTCCCTTTGTAGAGGGGGGCGATGGTTCACAGAAATAGGGATTCACAAACTCAGGAGATGGGTTGGACACGGAGTAGCTTTCTCAGTGATTGGTTTCCCAAAATCTCTCTATTTAATTTGCGTATTTTTTCTATATTGTCTATTTGGTATAAATTAACATCGTCATTTTTCGTGGTATTCTAAAAAAGAACCCGATAGGGAAAACTTTACGGACCAAAGGGACTTTTTCAGCCGGAATGTTACTTTTAACGCCCCTCTAATGGGGTATGCTATGCCTGACTATGAAACCGGGAACAAAGGGGCCGGTTCGAGGAGACGAGTTATTGATTTCGTAACATTGCAGCCAAGTGGAGTAACCTGTCCATCACCCCCCGCGAAAGCTCCCGATCCAGTTACAAATGGACTATTTAGCTTTTCTGGAAATATTCCAAATTTGGGAGGGTTGGATCGACAATCGGCAAGCGGCAAAGTATGCTAACAAGTTCGTACGCCGGGGCGGCGGTTTTTCCAGAAGGCAAGCCGTCCTCCTGGCGAACGGGAAAAGGGGCGTTCCATCCGTTATGCTTCGTTGGGAATGGAGAGAAGAAAATTGCCATGGGAAGGCCGGGATACCGATCTGCCCCTAGGGAGAGGTCGGACGAAAAGATGAAACCGGTTTTTTAGTGAGTGGTAGGTATGAGCGGCGACAAAGCATTTTTAACTCGGCGGATTTATTTAGGGCAGAGTGAAATACCTCAACGCTGGTATAATCTTCAGGCGGATTTGCCGGAGCCGTTGCCGCCGCCGATCCATCCGGTTACGAAGGAGACGCTTCGGCCCGAAGAGTTGGAACCGATCTTTCCTCGAGGTCTGATCGCTCAGGAGGTCTCGAAGGAACGTTGGATTGAGATTCCGGATGCGGTTCGAGACGCCTTGGGCCTTTGGCGGCCGACGCCGCTCGTGCGGGCCCGAAATTTAGAAAAGGAGTTGAAGACGCCTGCCCGCATCTATTTTAAGGACGAAAGCGTCAGTCCGCCTGGCAGCCATAAACCCAACACCGCCGTGGCCCAGGCTTATTACAACAAAGTCGAGGGCATCCGGCAATTGACCACCGAAACCGGGGCGGGCCAGTGGGGCAGCTCGTTGGCCCTGGCCTGTCGGCTTTTCGACCTGGAGTGCACCGTCTATATGGTCCGGGTCAGCTATGAGCAGAAACCGTACCGTCGGACCATGATGCAATTGTGGGGCGCCCGGGTGGTGCCGAGTCCTTCCTCGGAGACCCAATCGGGCCGACACATCCTTGCCGCCGATCCCCAGTGTCCGGGCAGCCTGGGAATCGCCATCAGCGAAGCGGTCGAATCGGCCGTCTGTAATCCCGAATGCCGCTATGCATTGGGAAGCGTGCTGAACCATGTGATGCTCCATCAGACCGTCATCGGCCTGGAGGCCGAGAAGCAGATGGAGCTTTGGGGAGATTTTCCCGACGTGATTATCGGTTGCGTCGGCGGCGGGAGCAACTTCGCCGGGTTGGCGTTTCCGTTTATCCGTCATAAGGTGGCAGGCCGACCGATCCGATTGGTCGCGGTCGAACCTCGGGCTTGCCCCACGCTGACGCGAGGCCAGTATCGGTATGATTTCGGCGATACGGCGGGGCAGACGCCGCTGCTGAAAATGCACACGCTCGGCCATAGCTTTGTGCCGCCGGGCATTCATGCCGGCGGGCTTCGCTATCATGGCATGGCGCCGATGGTCAGTTTGGCGGTGAAGCTTGGCTGGGTGGAAATCCTGGCCTTGCATCAGCGGGAGTGTTTCGAGGCGGCCCGGCTGTTTGCGGCTACAGAGGGAATCATCCCCGCTCCGGAAACCAGCCATGCCATCCGGGCGGCGGTGCTGGAGGCCCTCCGTTGCCGAGAAACAGGCCAAGAAAAATGCATCTTGTTCAACCTGAGCGGCCACGGTGTGTGCGATCTAGGCTCCTATGAAAAATACTTGACCGGGCAGTTGGACGACTATGAGTATCCCCAGGAGCGGATCGACGCCGCCTTGGCCGAACTGCCTCCGGTTGAGTAATCGACGACAATCCCCCAGCCGTCGGCCTTCGTCTATCTATCGACGCAGCGGCAGGCGATGGTTCTTTTCGCGTGAATCTATTTAGCCGGCGGCTGCCTGCCGATGGGGAAGTTCTTCGATAGGAATGATCTCCACTTCCTGGTCGGATTCAGGGCGCAGAAGTTTCAGACTCACCCGACCCGGCGGACGGCGTTCAGAAACGATCCCGCGTTTGGTGGCGGCAAGGAACGAGTAGAATAGAGCAGCGGGGCCTTGGGCGAATTCGGTACGCAGGATATCCAAGATCTCCTGCCACTTCAACTCGCTTCGGTAAATGACCCGATAGGCCTTTTTGATCTGGAGGATATCTTCGGAGGAGAAGCCTGCACGCCGTAGGCCCACCACGTTGATCCCCACAATACAACTACTCAGACCATCCACCGTGACATAGGGTGGTACGTCTTGCACCACATGGGCTTGGCCGCCCAGCATGGCGTAAGCGCCCACTCGGCAAAATTGATGGACGGCAACGCCTCCGGAAATGTAGGCCCGATCCGCCGCTTCGACATGCCCGGCCAACATCGTATTGTTGGCGATGATCATATTTGATCCCAATTGGCAGTCATGGGCGATGTGGGCGTTGACCATCAGGAGATTGTTGTCTCCGATACGAGTCGTACCAGAGGCGTGAAGCGGTCGATGGATGGTTACATGTTCTCGGATCACATTACCGGCCCCGATAATGACCAGACCGGGGTTTTCGGGCATGTGGACATGTTGGGGAGGCCCGCCGAGAACCGCTCCTTCAAAAATCTGGTTATCCGGCCCCAACCGGGTCCCATTGCGGAGGACTACGCGGCTTTCCAATCGGCACCGATCGCCGACGACCACATCCGACTCAATTACGCAAAACGGGCCGATTTTCACTCCTTGTCCAATCTGGGCCTCTGGACTGATAGAACTTAAATGGAGAGAACTCACGGGAAAGGACCTTTGCTGGCAAAAAGGAATACCCGGGCGAAACGCCTTGACGGCCATCGGACTGGCCGTGAGCACGTCCTGTTCGCACTCAGGACCGAGCCTACAAGTTGTATCGGATATGCTCTCCGGGGGGATTGATCCTGTTTAGCCGGGTTTTCCCAAAATAACGTTTGGCCACGGTCCTTGATGTTTCTCTTCTCATAAGGCTGATTCCCAGGCAGAACCAAATTTTGTGAAAAGAGTACCACAAAAAATCTGCCGCAGGTCCATTCCAGGGACTGGCAACCTTTCTGGTTTCCCTTTAGACTAGAAAGAAGTTACCCAAAATGCTGATGGTTCGGGGTCTGGTTGAGGGGCCTGAAGAACCGGCCAGGTTTTTAGAATTTCCCTAACCTCTATAGATTTCCCAATTTTTGGAGACTTTCTATCATGCCAACTAACGTCGAAGTGTACGACGAGGCAATCCAACTAGAACAAACAGGCCAAATCGAAGCGGCTGTGGCAAAACTCCAGCAGCTTCTTCAGCAAGACCCTCAGTATGCCCTGGCCCATGCAGCCCTGAGCGTTTTTTATGGAAAACTGGGCCGATATGACGAAGCAGTCGAACATGGGCGCCAGGTCTGCCAATTGGAACCCGAGGACCCGTTCAGTTATGTGGCGCTGAGTCTGATCTGCCAAAAGGCAGGCCGATTGGCCGAGGCCGAACAAGCCATGTTCCTGGCCCGCCAAGCCCAGGTGGCCCTCTATCGCAGTCAGATGTCCCAACAGGAATAAAACATACCCCCCGGCTGGTTTGCCACGCTGTCCACAAAGGGGTACCTGTTGCTTTTCGATCCTTCTGAAACCGTCCGTAAAGGCTAACTTCCTCTTGCAGTCGGTCCCTGTTTTCTGGAGAATCCTTTGGCCGGAGTCGGCCAGAGTAAATTTTCCTTCCTAAGAGAACCCTCGTCCTATTCGGGCCGGTTTCACCCAACATGTTCCGAGGGACCGATCTGGGCAACTGCCCTACAAATGCTCCCCTCTCCAGAGGGATTCCTCCATGCCTTTTCCTTCCCGGCCATTTCCGAAAAAACCTTTAGTATCTAAGGGGGCCTCCCAGAAAATCCCACAAAAAGAGGCTACGCCAGAGGGAAAGTCCGTCGGGAGGGGAGGATTTTTTTTGCTCCGCCCTTGGGTACTGGGGGGGATGTTGCTGGGAGTAACCGGGATTTCTTTTTTGGCAATTTGGGTGGATTGGACAAAATGGACTCTTTCCCGCTGGGAACGTCAATTGCCCAACCTCCCACCAGAAGAAGCCACCCTGCTTCTCCGCCAAATGGCTAGCTGGATACCCACCGGGATTCCGATCTTAATTCAGGGGTTGTGCGATTCCCGTCCGGAAGTGGCGGAGGCCGCCCAAAAGGAGCTGTTCAACCTCCAGCAACAGTGGGAAAATCAGGGTTGGCATCAGGTTTCGGAAAGTTTATCCCTGCTTGCGACAACGCTGGAGCGCCGCAAAGAAGACCTTCCCTCCCATTCCCGACATACTGCCCGGCAGTTGGCCGAGTGGATCCTGAGTTGGTATCCGCCCGAAGGAAGCCCCGAACGGGTGGAGATGGTCCGATCGTGTGAACGGGTTTTGGCGTATCTGGATCAAACGGCCGCTTCTTCCGGGAGTGTTGCTCTATCTGCTTCCCCTATGGTTTCTGGCCGTCCATTGGGAAGTCTGGCTCCGGGAACCGAACTGGTCGATCCGGGGCAGGGATTTCATCTGGCCGGGGGCGGCTTGCCCGTCGAGGGACTTTCTTCGGACTTGTCTGTTGGCGCGGACGGGGTTTCCGCCGACTCTCTGGTGATTGCTCAGGCAGCAGAGGCAGAGGCCCGGAAGTTTCCTTCCTCCCAACCAACGGGTGGGCTGCGGATTCTGGGGCCGATCCAAGCCGACGCCTTTCCGAAGATGGCCGGTAGCATACCGAATCCAACCGATCAGAATCGGTCCGAAGGAAAAGTGCCTCGGATGAACCAGCCGGTGCGCACGCCCAACGCCCCAGGAGAACCAGGGGCCGAACTCTCTTCGGGGTCTTCGAGGCCCACCGATGGGATGAGGCTCCCCAAGGGTCGGCCTTCGGACCATCCGGAGATTTCTGGCGGTAGGGAAAACCGAACAGGAATTTCTGGGGAAGGAATCCCGCCCGACGCTGCATGGGATAAAGGGGAGGACCTGAAGGAGAAGTCCGTCGGGGCGTTGTTGGAGCTTTTGGCGGCGGCTTCTGGGAAGGCGCAAAGGCCCTTTCAGGCAGAATTGGCCCGGCGAGGGTTTGGACAAGTCACTAGGCAGTTGGCCCAGCAATTGTGCGATCCCAACCCGCAGGTGCGGTTGGACCTGGTGCGCCGTCTGCCGGCGATGGCCGGGGTAGAGGCGACGGCCTGGCTTTTTTGGCTCTGCGAAGACCCGGATGCTCAAGTACGGGCAACAGCCAAGGGCCTTTTGGCCACCACCAATGACCCCGCTGTGCTGCAACAATTGGAACGGATGCTCTCCAGTAGTCCCGAAGACCCGCTGCGGCGGCAAACGGAACGGCGTCGCACCCTTCAGCCGCCGCGCCGATAAGCTTGGTTCCGGAGCGTTGGGTTATCCGCCGGCGCTAACGGTATTTGCCGCAGCGCCGCCGTTGACGGCCTCGTAAAGGCATTGGCCGTGCCGGACCTGATAGGTGCGGCCATTGACGAGAATATGCATGGAGCGGCTATCCAGATCAATCGGACCGACCACGCCCTTGATGGAGCCGATCTGGAGCGGATCGCCTTCCTGGAGGTAGTAGGTTTCTCCTTTGGTGCGGACGTGGACCCAGACTTGAGGCCGGCCGGCGACTTCGGTAACCGCGGTCAAGAAGGCGTATTTCGCATGATCGAAGGGTGGCGGGGGGGGAGGCGAGGGCGGCGGCGGAGGCGGTTCGCGTTTGGGTTCTTCTTTG
>JAKPGL010000215.1 GCA_029550925.1 Planctomycetota bacterium | reverse complement strand
CCGGAATCCCCTTTTTCCGAAGCTTGGCCATCTGGGAGACGAAGAACAATCCGGTATTCACGTCAGGCCAGTCGCCGTCGAACACATCCCCGGCTAAAAGGACAAACTGCACTTCCTGCTCCAGGGCAAGCTGCACCAGGTTTTCCAGGGCGCCCCGGCCCGCCCGACGAAACACTTCCACCGGCGCACCCTCATACCGATCCAGACCCCGCAGGGGACTATCCAAATGCAAATCCGCCGCATGAAGAAAACGGAACATGGCAGTCTCTTTCGCAAATCGTACCTGTTCCCTCTTGTCCTTATGAATCAACTGTCTGAAAAATCGCCGGCTTTTGACGTCTTTTCTCTCTGCGCTGTCTGCGGTAAAAAACGTCGGTTCAAGAAAGGTCTGGGCTGTTTCCCTCGACGGAAATGTCGCCCCCCTTCGACCATTGGTCCAGGTTGGCAAAAAAGAAACAAATTCGGTAAACTAAACCTCTTGGAAACTTCCAAAAGTAACGTCTTTTGTCCGCAGTCGTATTGTAACACTTCAGCCGAATGGCGAAGGCATTCCTATGTAAGCAGGAATCCCATTTTTTAGTAACATTTTAGCCGAATGCAGTACTTTGCCGCTGCCGTGCAAGCGCCCAATCTAGGCTTCTTGTAGCCTCTACTTGGGAGGAATAACAACGGAGCCGCCTCATAGAAGCCTGGATGGAGAACTTGCGCGGGAATGACAATCTGGGGGATTCTCCCTAAAAAAACAGAAACCTACTTTACTCGGCTGAAGAGTTACGGAGCATAACACCTTTCGGACGTTTGGGGAAAATTGTTTTGGTCCTCTCTCGGGTGCCGCCCGGCCTTCCATTCCCAACATTTTCAACTTTTTAGGAGCAATTGGGATGAAAACCTCCCGGCAACATTCCATCACCAGCCTCTTCTTTTTCATCTTACTGATCTTTGCCTGCTTGGGAAGGACAGCGTCTGCCTGGTCGCCGGCGGAGTCCCGATCTCTGGAAAGCTGGCTCAACGCCTTGGCCGCCGTAGGAACACAAGCCCAAGGCCATCAAGCCGCCCAGGAGGCCTGGGCCTTTGTAGTGCAAAACGCCGCGCCGGCGGATTTGCCGACGATCCTGGCCCATATCCAACCGGACCACCCGTTGGCCAGTAATTGGTTGTTGCTGGCGGCGCAGGCGATTTGGGAGCAAAAAGAGGGACCGGGGAAATCCGCCGCCAAAAAGCCGATCTCCTGGGAGACATTGCTTCAGGTTTATCAAGACCGCCGATACGCCCCTCGAGCGAGGTTTTTGGTCTATCAATGGCTTCTGGAACTTCGGCCAGATGCAAAACCACTGCTGCTGGCGAACGCCTTGGACGATCCCAGCTTGGACATCCGGCGGGAGGCCGTCGAACGGCTGGTCCAGACAGCCCAAAAGCTCCAGGAAGACGGCCAGACCGAAAAGGCCGCGGCTGATTACCAACGGGCGCTTTCGTCGGCCAGAGACCTCGACCAGATCGACTCCATTGCCAAGGCCCTTCGGCAATTGGGCCGCCCGGTCGATTTGGCTCGGCATTTTGGTTTCCTGCGTCATTGGAAGCTCATCGGCCCGTTCGACAACGCCGACGGGCGCGGCTTTGCCGCCGTCTATCCGCCGGAAACCGAGTGGAACCCCCAGGCCAGTTATCCCGGCAAGCATGGGTCGGTCCGATGGATCGACCATCAAAGCGACGACGACTACGGGCTGGTCGATCTCAATAAGGCCCTGGTGGAGGAAAAGGATGTGGTCGGCTATGCGGCTGCGGAGTTTTTCCTTCGGAGCGAACGGGAGGTACAGATTCGGATCGGTTCGCCGAACGCCGTCAAATTATGGGTCAATGGCCGACTGCTGGTCGCCCATGAGATGTATCATTCCGGCTCTCAGATCGACCAGTATGTCGCGCCGGTGCGTCTGCGGGCGGGGAAAAACCGCCTCCTGCTCAAGGTCTGCCAAAACAATATCCCCCAGGATTGGGCGCGTTTTTGGCAGTTTCAGCTCCGCATCTGCGATTCCCTGGGGACGGCCATTTTGCCGGACGAACCTCCCGCCGGCGAGGAAAAATCCCCAACACCTCCCTCGGGGCAATCCCCTACGAGTGCTTCCGACCGGTTGGAATATACCTCTATGTCTGAGCAGCCGGGGGGGACTCTTCCGTCCGGAAACGGCTCGCTTGCTGCGCAGAGCGCCCCGACGCCAGCAAAAGACACTTCGGCGGGCCGAGCAGAGGATTCCGGCTCAAGGGTTGGGCCTTGGCCGCAGTTTCGCGGTCCCGGCGGCAATCCGGTCTTTCGGGGCCGACCCGCCCCGGTGGACTTCGGGCCGGAAAAAAACTTGGCGTGGCGAGTCGCCTTGCCCGGTCGGGGGCCCAGCAGCCCGATTATCGTCGGCAATCGGGTGATCGTAAGTGCTTCCAGCGGGCCGCGGCAGGATCGGCTCCATGTTCTCTGCTTCGATGCCCAGACCGGCCAATTGCTGTGGCATCGCCTGTTTTGGGCCGCTGGCAGTACGGTGTGCAATCCATTTGCCGCCGTGGCCGCCCCGACGCCGGCAAGCGACGGCGTCTATGTAGTCGCCCTCTATTCCTCGAACGATCTGGTGTGTTTCGATCTGCAGGGGAACCTCCGATGGTTGCGGGGCCTGGGCTATGAGCATCCGCTCACGCGAAACGATGTGGGGATGGCCTCGTCGCCGCTGCTGGCGGGAAACATGGTGGTCGTCCAATGCGAGACCTTCGGCGATTCCTTTGCCGCCGCTTTTCGATTGAGCGATGGGACGACCCTCTGGCACACTTCCCGACCGGCAACGTCCATGTGGGCTTCGCCGGTGCTTTATGCGCCGCCGAACGGGAAAGAGTGGTGGATTTTGATGCACTCCCGGTCTGCACTGACGGCCCTGGACCCCCAGACCGGACAGGAAGCCTGGCGGTGCGAGGTCGGCTGCCATTCGATGGCCTCTTCGGCGGTGGTAGGAGAGCGGATCCTACTTCCGGGCGGCGGGATGCAGTGTGTGCGGTGGGACGGCCAGCGGCGGCAGATAGACGTGCTTTGGCGCCAAAACCGTCTGGTCTGCGGGGCGCCGAGTCCTGCGGTGCTCGATGGCAAGGGTTCCGATGGTAAAATATATACCATCCGTGATCCGGGCATCCTTCTGTGCGGCAATTTAGCGGACGGGCGCTTGCTCTGGCAATTGCGACTTCAAGGCCCCGTGTGGGCAACGCCGGTCATTTCCGGAAACTATCTTTATGCGGTAAGCCACGGCGGCCTGGTGCAGGTCGTGGAGTTACCCGAACCGGGCGCCGAAAAAGAAAAGATCGGTCGGATCGTCCACACCTGCCGGTTGGACCAAGGCATCTTGGCCACGCCCGCTTTGGCCGACGGCGCCATCTACTTCCGAAGCGACCGTTGGCTTTGGAAGTTCGCCGGTTCGTCGGAAAACCAGGATGTGAAACACCCGTAACCTTTCTCCCATAAGGTCCCCCCCTCCTTTTCAAAAGGAACGGCGTGCATGATGGATAAACTGCCTATTCAGCCAAGCGGACCTGTTCGAGGAACGATCCGTCCGCCCGGATCGAAAAGCATTACCAACCGGGCGCTTGTGTGCAGTGCGTTGGCCCAAGGGGAGTCCTGTCTGGAAGGCGCCCTGGCCAGCGAAGATACCGAGGTGATGATCGACTCTTTGCGTCGGCTCGGCGTTCCCGTCCAGGCGGAAGACAAAGGCCGACGTTTGGTAGTCCAAGGCCAGGGAGGACGGATACCGGCGCAACAAGCCGATCTTTACACGGCCAACAGCGGCACGACGATGCGGTTTTTGACGGCGATGGTCTGTTTGGGCCGGGGAGTGTATCGGCTGGATGGGGTTCCGCGGATGCGGGAGCGCCCGATTCGTGATCTGCTGGAAGCCCTGGGCCAACTGGGCGCCGACGCCCGCAGCGAACAAAACAACGGTTGCCCGCCGGTTGTGGTCCGCGCCCAGGGTCTGCGAGGCGGACGGGCGGAAGCGGCCGGCGACATCTCTAGCCAATTCTTAAGCGCCCTTTTGATGGCCGCCCCTTGTGCCCAACAGGATGTTGACCTCGTGGTTCGGGGACCGCTTGTTTCCCGGCCCTATGTGGATATGACCCTCGCCGTCATGCGGAGCTTTGGCGCCAAGGTCCAAGAACCCCAGCCGGGACGATTCCTGGTCCAGGCCGCCGGGTACCAACCCTGCACCTATTCCATCGAACCGGACGCCTCGGCGGCAAGCTATTTCTTCGGAGCGGCGGCCATTACCGGCGGACGGGTTACGGTCGAAGGCCTCGGTCGAGACAGCCTCCAGGGAGATGTGGCCTTCTGCCAGTGCCTCGAACGAATGGGGTGCCAGGTGGAATATGGACCCCACGGGATCACCGTCTCCGGCCGGGCGCAAAAAGGCATCGACGTAGATATGAATGCGATCAGCGATACCGTGCCGACGTTGGCCGCCGTTGCCCTGACGGTCGAAGGGCCAACCTGCATCCGCGGCGTAGCCCACATGCGCCACAAAGAAACCGACCGGATCGCCGCCCTCGCTACGGAACTCCGCAAACTCGGGGCCAGCGTGGAAGAACTGCCCGATGGCCTGCGGATCCTCCCCCGCCCCTTGCACGGCGCAGAAATCGAGACCTACAACGACCATCGGATGGCCATGAGCCTGGCGCTAGTGGGTCTGGTTACGCCGGGAGTGGTGATCCTCAATCCCGGCTGCACCGTCAAGACGTATCCGGAGTTTTTCGACGACCTGGCCCGGATCGTTCAGAAAAGATAAAAAGTAAAAGGTGTCCTTGTGTCATCGCGGGTGGCGAAAACGGTTCTCCGGCTCGCTCTGCTGGGTGTTTTCCAAAAGTTCCTGGGCCCGGCGCAGAACGTCTTCCCAGTGGGAATGGGGGCCGACATTGGTTGGGTCCTGAGCGAGAAATTGCCCTCGGCAATGCTGACAGACAACCTGCCGACCGAGATATTGAATCCGAATGTTCAGTTTCCGACCGCAGATCGGACACTCCTGCACAAAATAGATCGAACCGGACATAAGCGGCGTCTCCTACAGCCTGCGCTCCGGCCGATTGCCCAAGGAAAGACCCCCCAAAAACTTCCTGCTTCTTAAGCCTCCTAAAAATGAGGACTTTCTCCATCCGGAGCAGCAACGATCGGCAATCGGCCGTTTCATGGCTCCTTCTAGCCTTTTATCCTTTCCCAGGAACGCCATTTTGTCAACTAGGATTTACCCCTAATTCCTAAAGGACGGACTTTCTCGAAAGACCATATCAGCCGCGGGCCCCTGGACCAGTGCTAGCACTGCTGGCAATGCTAGCAGCCTGAGCGGCGAAACTCTGGGGCCGCCGCTTTGGCGATAAGGACGCACTCAAGGTGATGCAAGGGGAACCGGTTGCATTGGGGGACTTCAACCACTCTATAGCTGGAAGCTAGCCGCATGATGCTATCTCAAACGGTTGTCGGTGCGAGACGACACTGCAACCGGCTCGATGCAAGGAATGGCCGGCTAAATATCCAGGTTTCGGACCTCCAGGGCGTGCTTTTCGATAAACTCGCGGCGCGGCTCGACCTTATCGCCCATCAGGACGCGAAACAGGGTGTCCGCCTCGCCGGCATCTTCCAGGGTTACCTTCAGGAGGGTCCGATTGGCCGGGTCCAGCGTCGTTTGACGCAATTCTTCGGCATTCATTTCCCCTAACCCTTTGAAACGGGTGATCTGGAGCCCCTTTTCGCCGGCGGCCCGAACCGCCGCCAACAACCCTCGAAGATCATCCAGGCCGACCACGGCGTCTCCACGCCGCAGTTTATACCGAGGTTCTTCCAAGCCGGTCCGTTCTTGCGGAATCAACGCATCAATGTCGAACCCCATCGCCCGCAATTCCGCCAACTGATTGTTGATCGACCGGACCTCGTGAAGCTCTACAATATGGACTTCGCCGCGCTTTTTGTCCGGCGACTCCGAACAGTGCGATTGGTCCGTCTGTGGAGGCGATTCTTCGGTCTGCTGCTCGTCGGCTACTTCCAGCTCTTCACCCGTTTCGATTTCCTCCTGGGCCAGGAAATCTTCCAATTGCGCCCGGGTGGTGAACCAATATTCCTTTCCATCGATAAAGACATGATAGACCGGCAAACGACCGGTTTCCGGGTCCCGACGAGCCGCATGGTCCCGTAAACTAATTCCGCGGCGTTCCAAAGCGATGAGCGATTCTTCCAAGGCGGCCAGAGTTCGGCACAGGTGCTCCATTTCTTTCCCGGCGATGGTGCGACCGTCGCCGGGTTCAAAGATGGCGTCGGCCAGACCGGCTTCCAACAGTTGTGCCTTCATCTCCTCTTCGGTCTGGACGTAATAGACCTCCTTTTTCCGTCGGACCCGAAAGAGCGGCGGCTGGGCCACATAGACATAACCCGCTTTGACCAAGTCGTACATCTGCCGGTAGAAAAAGGTGAGCAATAGCGTCCGAATATGCGACCCGTCCACGTCGGCGTCGGTCATGATGATGATCTTGCCGTAGCGGCGCTTTTGCAGATCAAACTCTTCCCCGATCCCCGAACCGACGGCCGAAATAATGCTGCGGATTTCTTCATTCGCCAGCACTTTGTCTTCGCGGGATTTATAGGCATTGATGATCTTGCCTCGCAGAGGCAGAATGGCCTGGAACTCTCGGATACGACCGCCTTCGGCGCTTCCGCCGGCGGAATCGCCTTCCACCAGGTAGAGTTCACATTTATCCACTTCTCGGCTGGTGCAATCTCGCAGCTTTCCCGGCAAGCTGCCGCCGGACAGCGCCCCTTTGCGTTCCCGCAAAAGGGCCTTCGCTTTTCGTGCCGCCTCGCGGGCTTCCGCCGCCAACATCGCCTTGGCCACGATCTGGCGAGCGATCTTCGGGTGCTCCTCCAGATATTGGCTCAGATATTCGCCGACCACTGACTGAACCATCCCCTCGATTTCCGGATTGTTGAGTTTACTTTTCGTTTGGGCCTCGAATTGGGGATTGGGCAGCCGGACGGAAATCACGGCGGTCAACCCCTCGCGGAGGTCCTCGCCGGTGGGGACCAGGTCCTTGAAGATGTTTTCCTTCTTCCCGTAGGATTGCAAGGTGCGGGTCAGTGCGCTTCGGAAGCCGGTCAGGTGCGTGCCGCCGTCGATCGTATTGATATTGTTCGCATAGCAATGGACGTTTTCGGTGTATTCGCTGCAATACTGGAAAGCCACTTCTACTTCCACGCCGCTTTCTTCGTCGCGATGGTGGATATAAATGACGTCGGGATGGACCGGTTCGGTGGCCCGATTTAAGTATTGGACGAACTCGATCAATCCGTTGGCATATTGAAACGTTTCTCCTTCGCCGGTGCGGAGGTCTTGAAGGACAATTTTGACGCCCCGGTTAAGGAAGGCCAGTTCTTGAAGGCGCCGGTAGAGGATGTTGTAGTCGAATTTCAAGTCGCCGAAGACTTGGTAATCGGGTTTGAAAGTGGTTTTGGTGCCGGTCCCTTGGGCGACGCCGATCTTTCGGACCGGGCCGGTAGGTTTGCCGCGCTCGTATTCCTGTTGATAGACGTAGCCGCCGCGGCGGACTTCTACTTCGCACCATTCGGAAAGGAAATTGACCGCCTTGACGCCCATACCATGCAATCCGCCGGAAGTTTTATAGGCGGTTCCCCCGAATTTGCCGCCGTATTTCAGCATGGTCATCACGCCTTCCAAAGCGGATTTCCCAATGCTCGGATCATGGTCCACGGGAATCCCCCGGCCGTCGTCGGCCACCGTGACGGAGCCGTCGGGATTGATCGTTACTTGAATGAGCTTGGCGTAACCGGCCATCACTTCGTCGATGGAGTTATCCACCACTTCGGTCACCAAATGGTGCAGACCTCGCACGTCGCGGTTGCCGATATACATGCCGGTCCGCTCCCGAACGTGCTCCAGATCGCTTAAATGCCGCATCTGCGACACATCATACGTGGAGGCGTCTTTCAAATTTTCTGTGGACATAAATTATCCTATCCGCAGGAAATATGGGTAGTACGACAAACCCGTTCCTGTATAAAAAAGAAAGATAGTAACATTTCAGCCGAACAGATCGCCCTGTTCTTCCCGCGCAGTCGGCGGCCCACCGCTGCCGCCGCGCCAGGAGCAGGAATCCAGACCTTGTTCAGCCCTTCCTAAAAGCGGAAACTCTGGATTCCCGGCGGTGCGGCAACGCCGGACCTCGGCGTCTCGGAAGATACCAAATGGGCGCCCCTCGGATGCGCCTGCAATACGACGATCTTTCCTTATCCCCAAAAGAGCAAACCCTCCTTGGAAAAAAATGCCTTTGGCTATAAGAGAACCATTGTATTCTCTTACCCAATCCGTCCCAACCGAAAGCGAAGGTCGCGAATAGGTTGATCGGGCAGAAGACGACCTAGCATCTGCAAAAGGTCTGCCTTTCGAAAGCTCAATTCCTGTACGAGCGTAGAATGCCCTACCACCACTTCCAACACGCCCCGGCAGATTCGACCGACCTGAGTCATCGAGGCAAAAGTAGGTCCCACGGCTTGTTTCCACGCCTCCTCCAGAGCGGCGCTCCATTGTTGGCGCGTATAACCATGGCGCACCATCAACTCGGTCAGCACTTCCGAAATATGCCGAGGATTCTGAACCATCGCTGCTTAGGAACCCTGCAAAGCCAACGGCATGACGATATATTCATAGTTATTCTGAGTCCGGAAAAGCACCGGACTTTCCGAATCTTTCATTGCCATCGTAAAGGTGGTCTCCTGATCCAGCACCCGGAGAAAGTCGATCAAGAAACGGTGGTTTAAGGCCACGGGCATTTCCGGGCCTTCATAGGAAATCGGCAGTTCGATCCGGGATTCGCCCAAATCGGACTCCTGGGCGGTCAAGACCACTTTCCCTTCTCCGAAGGTGAGTCGAATTCCCCGATGTTCCTGAGAAGTCATAATGGCGGCTTCTCGGACCGCCTGATAAAACGGCTCAGCCGCCAACTCCACTTGAACCGGATGGGGGGTTTTCGGAAACACCTCCCGCCATCGCGGAAATCGGCCTTCTACCAAAAGACTATAGATGGTGATCCGAGGACTTCGGACCAAGACGTCGTTCTCTCGAAAGGCGATTTGGAGGTTTTCTTCGGAGTCGGTAAAGATACGTTCCATCAATTGCACGGCCCGCACAGAAATAATCGAAGAGGCTTCGCCCGTTGTATGACCTCCTACAGAACGGGCTGGGCCTTCTTCTTTCGCTAATCGGCGTCCATCCGTAGCCACGGCAATCGCCCGATCCTCCGTAAGCTCCCAATGCACCCCACCCAAAGCATACCGCGGATTTTCCATGTCGGTGGCGAAAACGGTCCGCCGGATCATCTGTCGGAAAAGAGACGTAGAAATCTCATGATACTTCTCTTCTTGGAATGTGCGGACCGGAGGGAAACTTTCCACATCCTCGCCGGGAAGACGAAATAGGCTCCGCTGGCCCCGAACCACCACCCCGCTGCGATCTTTCTCTAAAGAAAGTTTTTCATCCTTACTTTCTCGAAGAATATCCATCATTTGGCCGGCGGGCAATAGAACGCTGCCAGGCTCTTCGATCTCCAAGCCGCTCAATTCCACTCGGACGCCGATCTCCAGATCGGTGCCCATCATGGTCCCTCCCTCGCGACTCACATCCAACCGGACGTTCTTCAGGACCGGTTTAGGACTTCGAGACGGAACCACACTGGCCGCATGGTGAAACGCCTCCAAAAACTTTTCCCGTTCGTAGCTGATCTTCATAGTGTTGCCTTTTTCTCCTTGAAAGGACCGTAAAAAGACGCTCAACTCCTGCTGTTCATCCAATCCCCCTGAGAGCCGATATTGTAGAGCATATTTCGTAACAGTTCACCCGAGTGGACGAATCCTCGTATCATCCCCACGTAAGTTCCCGATCCGAGATCACCTCTCCCTTGGCGGGAAAGGCCGGCCAGCCTGCGGCTGGCCAGAGAGTGGCGCCTGGATTTCCGTTTGCGAGGCAGTAATACTCTTGGGTGTTTTCCCCAAAAGGGGGAAACCGTCCACCGGGGGCTTCACCTAAATGGAGGTTCTCCCCAATGGAGGTTTTTCAAAAAACAGGCGACTACTTTATTCGGCTACAGGGTTACTTCATCTTTTAAGTTATAAATCCTCTTATATTTATGATGTCTCTTTTTGTCTTGTCAATGAAAGAGTTTTGTCTTTGTAAGTTATTTATCTATAGAAAGTTACGGAACGTGAGCAATGTGGATAACCTGTCAAAAATATGTTGGGGAATTGTCGAGAACGGAGGAACCATGTTGTTCTCGGCGATGTGTTTCCTAGGAAATGGGTCTTTTGGGGTAATTGTAGAAACAGTTTTTTCTCTACTGCCAACAACTTTTCCCCAATCACGTTTTTAATCTTTTCGGTTTCGGACGCACAAGGGCCTCCGACCGCGGCGTTTCTGTGGTTTTGGAAAGTCCCTCATGGTGCAACTTTTCGTAGAGGGTTTCTACTACATGACGTACTGCGGGATCGTCGGCTAAAAGTTTTTTTGTTTTTTGGTAACTGTGCAGGATGGTGGTATGGTCCCGGTTGCCGAAAAATGCGCCAATCTGTTGGAAGCTGAGTCCTAGCAGTTGTCGGGCTAAATAGACGGCCGCCCCCCGAGCATAGACCACTTGTTTTTTTCTGCTGGGACCTCGAACATCCCGAAGCCGGACCGAAAACTGCTGAGCGGTAAGTTCCGCAATTTTCCGTATTTTTCCTACAACATCGTGATGTTGTTCCAAATAGGTCTGCACTTTTTGGACGTGGACGCTTTGTCGGTCGCCGCTTAGATAGGCCAACTCCATCAACGCTTTGCGCACTCGGACCAAAGGTCCCTGGACTCGAGCCGCCAAAAGCGAAATCGCCTCGGGCGCACATCGAATCTGGCGGTTTTGGACCAATTCTTCGAGAAAACGCCGGCGAGTTTGAACCGAAGGGAGAGCTAGGTTGACCAGCAAACCCCGCATCAACCGAGATTGCAGTCGAGCCTCCAGCCCGGGAATACAGCCCGGTAAAACGCGGCACGTTAGCACCAGAGGGGTTCCTTGAAGCTGCAATTGGTCCAGCAGTTGCACGCATTGGAGCTGGGTAAAGCTTTTGCCGGCAATGGTTTCTAGGTCTTCTAAAATCCATAATTTTGCCCGCTGACGCCGTTCTAAAAACTCTACCAAGGCTTGGGATTCCAGGGCGTCGGCCAATTGCCGATGAAAGTCGATGGCCGTCTCCAAAACCACAGGGCCTGGATTGCCTGTGCGTTTCCATGCCTCGGCCAGTCCGTAGGCAAGGTGGGTCTTTCCCACGCCGGTCGGCCCATAAAATACCACCGGAAAATAGTGAACTGGTTTACCTTCCAATATCGCTCGGACCGCTGGTTCGACCAAGGGATTTTCCGGCCCAACAAGAAAATAGGGCAACTCCCATCCTCGATGGTTCTGAGGTTGGGTGTCCAAACCGTTTGCCAGAGGGATTTTCGTTACCTCTTCCACCGCCAATCGCCCCCGCCTAACACTGCCCGCCCTCGAACCATTCGGAAGACTCGGAGGTATCTTCCTCCGGAAATGGGACAAGACACTATTGTAGCGATTTTTTCCAAGAAAGAGGAGGCGGACTCGGCATTTTTCCCGAGTTTTTGGAGCGCCCTAACTATCTACAAAATAAAGAGATAGAAAAAAATAATTTTTCCGGCTGCCCGATGGGTGCGAGAAGACGCCCGCTCCAGGCGAAAAAGCGCTCCATCTTCCAAAACCAGGGGGAATAGAAGAGATTCTCGAATCGCCTCCATCCATTATTTATGGGGGGCTTGAGCACCAAATTATAGGGGTGCTGCGGGTTTTCGCTTCTAGGTGCTTAAACTATCCCCTAAAAAAGGGGGAGCAAATCCCGAGACTTTGTCCCCCCCTCAAAGGTTACCTTAGCCATCGGAAAAGGGATTTCTACCGGTTTGAGCACTCTCCACAGCAGGATATTATCGGAAACTATGCTCCGCCGAGGGGAACAGGCCCTGCCGGACTTCCTGGCAATACTGGGCCACAGCCTGCTGGATAGCCGTTTTCAGGTCGGCGTAGGTTTTGGCATGGCGGGGCAATCGGCCCAAGGTCAGCCCGACCACGTCGTGGATCACCTGGATTTGGCCGTCGCAACCGCTGCCCGCCCCAATACCAATCGTCGGAACCTGTACGGAAGCCGTGATTTCGGCGGCCAGGTCGGCCGGGATGCATTCTAGCAGGATAGAAAAAGCCCCGGCTTGTTGGACGGCCTGGCTATCTTGGAGTAGTTGTTGGCGGTTTCGTTGGACGCTGTAGCCGCCGGATTGATGGACGCTTTGCGGGCGCAGCCCCAGGTGGGCCATGACCGGGATGCCCGCTCGGACCAAGGCGGCCACGATCTCCGCCTGGTCCGCCCCGCCTTCGAGTTTGACCGCTTGGCAGCGTGTTTGTTTCAAAATTCGCCCTGCATTGGCCAGGGCGTCTCGGACGCCTAGTTGGTAGCTCATAAAGGGCATATCCACCACGACCAAGGCTCGGCGTACGGCCCGGCCCACCATCTCGGCGTGGTAAAGCATCTGTTCCATCGTGGCCGGCAAGGTGGTCGGATGGCCTTGGACGACCATCGCCAGGCTATCGCCCACCAACAGACCGTCCACTCCGGCTTCGTCCAGAAGACGGGCCATCGTGTAGTCATAGGCCGTCAGCATGGTGATCTTTTGCCCGGCCGACTTCATCGCCGTAAACCGGGTAACCGTCATCGGCGTCTCATGGGCGTCCATACGAGGTCCTTTGGACAAATGGAGAGAGACATCCCAAGACTTTTTATTATAAAGAGTTAGACTTTCCTTTCGACCTCCCCCTCCGCTCCTAGGAAAATTGTGGGCGCCCGCGGCGCATACGCTGTTGGGCAAACCAGCAGCGCCGCCCGACCGCCGTCCCATTTGACAGACAATGCCTCTATCCCATGAGGTGGGGGGGGCCCGCAGCGGCGGGGACTTTGCCGCAGCCGGGGCTTTCGGTATGATCGACAATATGAGTCCAGACAAACTTTCCTCAGCCAATTCAGAACCTTCTTCCGCAGAACCTCCTTTACTGCCGGAAGTTTTGGTCATTGACGACGAACCGGCGCACGCCGAGGTTTTGGTCGAACATCTGGAGCGGGCCGGGTTCCGGTGCCAGGCGGCCGCCTCCGGCGCCGAAGGGGTCCGGTGGATCGAAGAGAAGTTCTTCGACGTGATCATCACCGACCTGAAAATGCACGATGTCGATGGCCTGGAGATCCTCCGCCGGGCCAAGGCCGAACAGCCCGATTGCGAAGTGATCCTGCTGACCGGCTACGGCTCCATCGAGTCGGCCGTAACGGCTATGAAGGAGGGGGCCTTTTACTACCTGACCAAGCCGCCCAACAAGGAGGAGCTTCGCGCCTTGGTCCATCGGGCCGCCGAGACGGTCCGCCTGCGCCGAACCAACGTCGAATTGCAACGCCGCCTGGACGAGCGGTTCGGTTTTGAAGGCGTGATCGGCAACAGCCGACAGATGCGCGAGGTGATCGAAAAACTCAAACGCATCGCCCCGACGAACGCCACCGTGCTGATCCACGGCGAAACCGGCGCCGGCAAAGAGCTGGTCGCCCAGGCCATCCACCAAAACAGCCCCAGAAAAAACAAACCATTTGTCGCCCTCAACTGCGCCGCCCTGAGCGAGCATATCCTGGAAAGCGAGCTTTTCGGCCATGTCAAAGGGGCCTTTACCGATGCGGTAAGCGACCGGGTCGGCAAGTTCGAGTACGCCCACGGCGGCACCCTGTTCCTGGACGAGGTGGGCGATATGCCCCTGGCCACCCAGATCAAACTGTTGCGGGTGCTGGAAAACGGCGAGATCACCCGGGTGGGGTCCAACCAGCCGATTAAGGTGAACGTTCGTATCCTATCAGCCACCAACCGCAACCTGGAAGAGCAGATTGAAGGGGGCACGTTTCGGCCGGACCTCTATCATCGGCTTAAAGTAGTAACGATTCGGCTTCCGCCGCTCCGGGAACGAGCGGAAGACATCCCGGCTTTGATTGAGTATTTTTTGAAGCAATTTTGCAAGCAGCATGGCAAACAGATTCGGGGGGTTTCGCCGGCGGCCAGGCGACGGCTTTTGACCTTCTCCTGGCCCGGCAATGTCCGCCAACTGCGAAACGCCATCGAAAGCATGGTGGTCGTGGATTACGACGGCGTATTGGACCTGGACGACCTGCCCGAAGAGTTGAGCGGGTCGCCTGCCGCCGTCGCAGAACCATCTGCTTCCGCCTCCCTGGCCGCCCTGGTCGGAAAACCCCTGGAGGAAATCGAAAAGCTCTTCATTGCCGAGACCTTGCGCGCCTGCGGCGGCAACCGCGAAGAAGCCGCCCGCACCCTCGGCATCGGCGAACGCACCCTCTACCGAAAAATTAAAGAATATGGGTTGTAACGAGGAGAATTTATGCAGCAAATACGGCTTTCTCGTTGGGTAAGAGGGATATTCCTGTTGGGGTTTATTCTTTGGACCCAGCCGACGGAGGCGGGAGAAGCGGCGTCAGGCTCGGCTCAGGCGGGCTTGTCCCGGCACATTCCTCGGCCGCTAGCGCACCATCCGGGCAATATCTTTCTGGAGGGGGAGGTGGTGCGGGTTTCGATGCCGACACCCGGCAAATGGACGCTTCTGGATGCCGAGGATCAGGTCGTCCGGCAGTTGGACCTGAAAGAACCAGCGGCCGATTTAGGTAAGTTGCCGGTGGGATTTTATCGCTTGCGCACTGAGGGCCAGCCGGATTGGATCTCTCTGGGGGTAATTGCCCCGTTACAGGCCCCAACGCCGGAGAGTTCGCCGATTGCTTTGGATGTGGCCATGAGTTGGTTTTATCCGCCGGAGAAGATGCCGGAGGTGGCCAGTTTATGTGCGTTGGCGGGGGTCAACTGGGTGCGGGATCGGCTTTCTTGGCCGGGGGTGGAGCCCCAACCGGGCAAGTTCGCCGAACACAGCCGGTATGATGCGGCAGCCGAGGCGCAGGCGGCGGCTGGGTTGAAGGTGCTTCAGGTGTTTCATGCAACGCCCCAGTGGGCCAGCCAGGCCACCAAAAGGTTCCCGCCCGATCTGCGGGATGCCTATCGGTTTTTACGTCATGCGGCCAGTCGATGGAAAGGGAAAGTCCTGGCCTTTGAACCGTGGAATGAAGCGGATATTACGGTCTTTGGCGGCCATACCGGGGCGGAAATGGCGTCCTACCAAAAGGCGGCTTATTGGGGCGTTAAAGCCGGCAATCCCGAAGCGATCGTCTGTTGGAACGTATTTGCCTCGGACAATCCGGCCCACCAGGCCGATGTGGCGGCCAACGAGGTCTGGCCTTATTTTGAGACGTTCAATTTCCATCATTACCGACCATTTGATCAGTATCCCCGATTGTATGGGGACTTTCGGGCGGTGGCGGCGGGCCGACCCCTCTGGGTTACGGAGTGTGCCATGCCGTTGCCCTGGACCGGGGACCCGGCTCGAAAAGAACTGAGCGATCGGGACCTTTTGGAGCAGGCCCGTCGGCTGATTAAAGTCTATGCAGGCTCGCTGCATGAAGGCACAGTAGCCACCTTTTACTTTCTTTTGCCGCATTATGTGGAAAGGAAAACTCAGTTTGGGATCATCCGACCGGATTTGACGCCTCGGCCGGCGTATGTGGCTTTGGCGGCAGTGGGCCGATGGCTGGCCGACGCCCGCCCCCTGGGCCGACTAAAGAATGACAACCTCCAAGCTTACCTATTTCGGGCACTCCCGGACGGCCAGCCAAAAACGGTGCTGGTGGCCTGGGCCAATGGACCGGAAACCCTTAAACTGCCCCAAAAACCGCTTGCCGGTTATGATTACCTGGGTCGGCCCAAGGAGGTTGCCTCCGAGATCGTGCTCAGCCCGTCTCCGGTGTTTGTGCTTTTGCCTGTCGAGGAGGCCGACAAACTGGAACGCATTGCGCCGCCGAAGCCTTTACCGCTTCGGCCCGGCCAGCCATGCCCCATCGTGCTCCAGGCCACCTGGCCGGCCAATCAACTGGATTTGAAGCAGTCGGCCTATCGGCTGGCAGCCGACGCCGCTGAAGTTACCGTCCCCATATATCTCTATCATTTCGGCCGTGAGGAGGCCAAAGGGAGATTTACGGTGAAAGTTCCGGAGGGTTGGACGGCGAAGTTTTCCGCCGAGGAGCTGCTGCGACCTGGCGACCGATTAGACCGGCAGTTGCAGGTAACGGTTCCCGCAGCAGGCTTTGATGGCCCGGCTACGATCCGGATCGAGGGGGATTTCGGTCCGCTTGGCCGGCCGGTGCTTTCGTTCCGGTTGGTCCGCCGTTAAGCGTCGTTGGGTAGCAGAATAGCCGGAGATTTTTCTTGGAACTGGAGTTTTGCAAAATGGGCTTGTTCAGGTGTTCGTACACTGAACAGGTCCCTCAAAAATCCCGTGATTTTTGATGGTCGGTAGTGTACAAGATCGGGGGAAATCCCAAATTTGCAAAACTCCAGTTGTAATATTAATTGGAATAGTAGAAATATAGTTCTATATCGTATACTAGGAGAAAGAGTATGGCCAGCCGAGTAATAGAAATCTTTGAGGATAGAGAATTAATCAAGAAAATTCAAAGACGGTTACCATATTTGTTTCAAATTGCGGAGTTGGAAAGTTCCAGAGCAGGTAAAGTTGGGATGGAAGTAGGGACTCTTCGGGAGAAGATCATAGTGGCGTTACTTATGCACAAGTTTGGGGAGGATAATATAAAGACACCTAATATTACTGAACCTGAAGTAGATGTATATTTATTCGAAAGTCCTATATCTATTAAGACCATTAAAGGGAAGACCTTGGCAGGGGTTAAATTGATATGGACTGTAAATGGTATAAAGGCCGAAGAATTTGTTAGGGTTTTTTCTCCTCGATGTGATCTTATTTTGATTCAAATCCAATGGGATAATACGGGAGGGTTTTATTACATTCCAATGGAAGCCCAGCGGCAAGTCTTTGAGGAAATGGGTCCCTCTAATTACATCAAACTTCCCAAACCAGCGACAAATCCAAGAGGGACAGAAATTACCAGGGAAGCCTTGGCAAGATTGGTTCAACACCCTCTGACAAAGTCTATTTCTATCGAATGGAAGAAAATGCCGATAGAGTATCGACCGTTTCAAAGATGGGTAGAACTCTGGCAGGAGGAATAAATGTACGGTAAATGTTTATCCATTCGAGAAGTAACCATTGGGTTTGCTGAAGATCAAGAACTTCGGTTGCGGTATGAACGGGAGGTGTTCGGACTATATGCTGTCTTTGAACGGCCAGAATGGGCGGAAGAGCAATCGCTAGAATTACAGCGGGAGTTTCTCCTTTGTGAGGAAGACATTCGGCTGGTGCAGCACATTTCAACCCCAGAGACCGGTTCACGGTCTACTTGGGAAATCTATATTCGGGCAGGGAAGGGTATTCGAGTGCTGTTTTTACAGAGGAGTGCATAACATGCGTCGGCGGCAGGGTAGATCGGGGACAAAAACTAGCCGGTTTGGCTCCCCAGGCCGGATCAATCACGATTCCACGGCGTTTTACTCGGCCAGGCTATATGAGGGATTACCGAAAGAAGTAATTACTCGATATATAGAAAACCCCATTCCCTCGCAGTTTTTGGATAAAGTTTTTTGCAAGACGAGTGAATGGATGGAAGAATTGCCAGATTGTAGTATTCACCTTATGGTAACTTCGCCCCCCTACAATGTCGGCAAAGAATATGATGACAATTTGACGCTAGAAGAATATAGGGCGTTTTTAAAACGAGTCTGGGCGGAGGTCTGGCGGGTTTTAGTGCCTGGTGGCCGGGCCGCCATTAACGTAGCTAATCTTGGCCGAAAACCTTATATCCCCCTTCACGCATTTATTATCGAAGATATGCAAACACTAGGTTTCCTAATGCGGGGGGAGGTCATTTGGAACAAAGCAGCCAGCGGAAGTCCCTCCACAGCCTGGGGGAGTTGGTGTTCGGCTAAAAATCCTACCTTGCGCGACATTCATGAATACATTTTGATCTTTTCCAAAGGGATGTTTTCTCGGGGTGGTCCTCCTAGAAAGAGCACTATTACAAAAGAGGAGTTTTTAGAGCTTACGAAAAGTGTGTGGACATTTCCAGCAGAGCCTGCCTCTAAGGTGGGCCATCCGGCTCCGTTTCCGGTAGAACTTCCGTATCGGCTGATTCAACTATACACCTTTGAGGGGGAGGTGGTTTTGGATCCATTTATGGGGAGTGGGCAGACGGCGATTGCCGCCGTGAAAACCAACCGACATTATGTCGGCTATGAAATCGACCCTGATTATGTGAAACTTGCCGAAAAGCGAATCCGGGAGTTTACTTCTCGGTTTTACCCGGCCGGATTATTTTTTTGAAGGGGGTTGCCCAGGGAAGAGTGAAAGAAAGGATTTTTCTACCGGAGAGGGAGCGAGCTGTTCGATGCCGATTCGTCGATTACCGCCGACGTTGGTCAATAAAATTGCTGCCGGGGAGGTGGTAGAGCGTCCGGCCAGTGTGGTCAAGGAGTTGGTCGAAAACTCCTTGGACGCCGGGGCCAGCCGGATCGACGTATCGGTGGAGCGGGGCGGGTTGGACCTGGTGCGGGTGGCGGATAACGGCTGCGGCATACCGGCCGAGGAGTTGGAACTGGCCGTCGCCCCGCACGCCACCAGCAAAATCGCCGAAGAAGACGATCTGTTTTGCATCCAGACGCTTGGCTTTCGGGGCGAGGCGCTGGCGTCGATTGCTTCGGTAAGTCAACTTACTCTCCGGAGCCGAACGCCCCAGGCCGAGCATGGCGCCATGATCGAAGTCCACGGCGGGCAGGTCGGTCCGGTCGCACCCTGCGGCTGTCCGGTGGGGACGATCGTCGAAGTCCGGAATCTGTTTTTCAACACGCCGGTGCGGCGGAAGTTTTTGCGCAGCGTGCAGACCGAGTTGGGTCATGTTACCGAGGCCCTGGTGCGGATCGCCCTGGCAGCACCGGAGGTGCATTTTACGCTTCAGCATGGCGAGCGGGTGCTTTTGGAGCTGCCGGCAGACGGGGATCGACTGGAGCGGATCGCCCGATGTTGCGGCCGGGACTTGGCCGACGCCCTCCTCTATGTGGAAAGTCGGGAACCAGGGCTGGAACTTGTCGGCTACGTGAGCCATCCGAACTACAGCCGACCGAATAACCGCCTTCAGTATCTTTTCCTCAACGGTCGATATATCCGCGACCGGTCGTTGCAACATGCCCTGGGGGAGGCGTATCGGGGTCTGCTGACGGTGGGACGATTTCCCGCGGCGTTTTTGTTTTTGCAGGTGTCGCCGGAAACAGTCGATGTGAATGTGCATCCGACGAAGCTGGAGGTGCGGTTCCAGGATAGCGGGCGGGTGTATAGCCAGGTGTTGTCGGCGTTGCGGGCAAAGTTTTTAAGTACGGACATGACCGCCCGGGTGCAGACGACGGCGGACCCCTCCGGTGTGATGGACGCCCAAAAGGCGGCGGAACATCGGTTGCAGGTGGCGGCCTGGGCCAAGGGGCAGATCGCCCAGCAGGCGGTGGGACCGGTAGGAGCGGGAGTAGCAGGAGAGGCCGATGCGCCGCCCTGGGAAACGGACGACGCCGCCTCGGCGTTTCCGACCGGGGGGCCGTCGCCAACGGGGATGATTTCTTCCGACGCCGTTTTTTCGCGTGCGGAAACGACTAGGGCGCCGTCAGGGCCGATGGAACTCGGCACGCCAGACCAGCGATCCTCTCCGGCAGGCGTCGATCGTTTCGAGAGCGGGCCTTCGCAGCCAGAGGGTCGGCAGCCGGCGCTTCAGACGCCATCGCCGCCGGTCCGCCGACCAACCGCCGTCCAGATGCACCATCGGTATCTGGTGGCCGAGACCGAAGAAGGCGTGATGATTTTTGACCAGCACGCCCTGCACGAGAGCATCCTGTACGAGGAGCTTCGGGAGCGGTTTCGGCAGGGCCGGTTGGAGTCGCAGCGGTTGTTAACGCCGGAACCAGTAGATTTAAGTCCCTCGGAGGCGGCGATTGTTTTGGAGCATCGTCCGGTGTTGGAACGGTTGGGGTTGGTTTTGGAGCCGTTCGGCGGCGGGACGGTGGTGGTGTTAGGTTGTCCGGAGATAGGCGGTAGGGTTCGACCGGCGGAGGTGGTCAGTGCGGTGGTGGAGAAGTTGCTTCAGAGCGGTCGTGCGCCGGACCAGCAGGAGTTAGTGGATGAGCTATTGCACACCTTAGCGTGCCGGGCGGCGGTCAAGGCGGGCGATCCGCTCCGGCCCGAAGAGATCGAGGCGCTTTTGGCCCGGCGACATGCGGCGACACAGGCGCATCATTGCCCGCACGGTCGGCCCACGGCCATCGTACTTACCCGCCAGGAACTGGACCGGCAGTTTAAGAGAACATAGCGCCTGGGAAGTCTTTGCTGTTGGGGGGCTGGGAGGGTATATTCAAAGAAAGAAGGTAAAGCAACCGGCATCGGTGGAGAATAGGAAATGATTTGCGTCAGTATTGGTCGGGGTCGGCACCGGTTTATGATGGCCGAGCATCGGCACCTGGTCGAACAAGGCGCCCAGTTGGTCGAGCTGCGGTTAGACTACATCAACGGGGAGGTGAACCTCAGACGGCTCTTGACGGATCGGCCCTGTCCGGTGGTGATTGCCTGTCGGCGGGAGCGGGACGGCGGCAAATGGAACAAAGGGGAAGAAAAACGATTGCTTCTGCTGCGGACCGCCATTGCCGAGGGGGTCGAATACATTGATCTGGAAGAGGACATCGCCGCCCAGATTCCGCGGTTTGGTTCGACCCGCCGGATCGTCAGTTACCATGATTTTCATAAAACGCCGGACGACCTGGAGGCGTTGCACCGGCATTTGGCCTCGTTGGATGCGGATATTGTCAAGATTTCTACGATGGCCAACCATCCGCACGATAACGTCCGCATGTTGCAGTTGATCCGGCAGAGCAAGATTCCGACGATCGGCATTTGCATGGGCGAGATCGGCGTTCCGACGCGAATCTTGGCCGGCAAATACGGGGCGCCGTTTACCTACGCCACGTTTCATCACGAACGCGCCTTGGCCCCCGGACAACTGACCTTCCAACAGATGAAGGAAATCTATCGGTACGACGAACTGAACGAACAGACGGAAGTGTACGGCGTGGTCGCCGATCCGGTGGGTCATAGTCTGAGTCCGTTGATCCATAACGCCGCTTTCAAACACCTGAAGCTCAACAAGGTGTATGCACCGTTCCGGGTCCCTAGAGAGTATCTGCACCATTTTCTGGAAGATTGCCAACCGTTGGACATCAAGGGCCTGAGCGTAACCATCCCGCACAAAGAGGCGATCGTGCCCAAACTCACCCAGGCCGACGGCGCGGTGCGAGGCATCGGCGCCTGCAATACGGTGATTTTCGAGGGCGCCGAGCGGATCGGGTACAACACGGATTACCGGGCGGCCATGGAAAGCCTGGAAGAGGCCATGGGCATCCCGCCCAATACGGAATCGCCGCTGCGGGGCAAGACCGCCCTGATCCTAGGGTCCGGCGGGGTGGGCAAAGCGATCGCCTATGGACTGTTACGCCGCGGGGCCGCTGTGGTCGTTACCGACGGCATTGCGGAAAAGGCCCGACAATTGGCAGAGCAATTCCAGTGCCGATACGCCGAGTGGGCGGTTCGGCATACGGTGCCGGCCGACATCCTGGTCAACGCCACGCCGATCGGGATGCACCCGAACGTGGATGAAACGCCGTTTGAGCGCCGGCACATGAAGCCGTCGATGGTCGTCTTCGACGCGGTGTACAATCCGGAAAACACGCTGTTTATCAAAGACGCCCGGGCGCAGAATTGCAAGGTGGTCACGGGGCTAGAGATGTTTGTCCGTCAGGCGGCCTTGCAGTTCAAGTTGTTCACCGGTCAGGAGCCGCCGGTGGAACTGATGCGGGACGTGGTTCGCCGGGCCATCGCCGCCGTGAAATACTGAGTAGGGCCAAGGCCCCGCGCCTCGGCCGGATCCCGTAGCCGACGCGGCCGATTATCCCCACAAGCCCGGCGTAGGCAGGGCCTACGCCCTACCGACGTGGAATGGAGTGTTCTTTGGGAAGGCGCCGCCGATGAATGAGCAACCGATTGTTTTGATTGGTTATCGGGCGACGGGAAAGACCTCGCTGGCCCGGCTATTGGCGGATCGGCTCGGCTGGGAGTGGATCGACGCCGACGTAGAGATCGAACGCCGCGCCGGTAAAACGATTGCCCAAATCTTCGCCCAGGACGGCGAACCGGCTTTTCGAGACTTGGAGGCGGCGGTCATGCAGGATTTGCTGGCCCGGGCGCGGCTGGTGATTGCTTCCGGCGGCGGTGCGCCGATGCGATCGGAAACCCGACAGGCCATGCAACGGACCGGCCGGGTCGTCTGGCTGAAGGCGTCGCCGGAAACGATTTATGAGCGTATGAATACGGACCCGACGACCGGCACGAGGCGACCCCAACTTACCGCCCAAGGCGGCCTGGAAGAAATCCGCCAGCTCCTGGCCAAACGAGCGCCGATCTATCGGCAAACTGCTACGATTGAAGTGGAAACGGAAGGCAAAGACTTGCCTAGCCTGGCGGAAGAAATCCTCCACCGCCTGGGGGTTTCCTAAAAAATCGCGGCCAGTCGAATTGCATCTCCCCGGTTCGATAGATATACTACAAGAAGTCTTATAGAGCTGTTCATGCTCTTATCGGTTCGGAACAGGTCTTTTCTTGGTCCCTTTGTTGAGGAGGCAACGCCATGAAGCGGTCGATGTTCTTCTGGAGTCTGTTGGCCGGGGGGATGGTGTGGGGGGCGATGGTTCTTGGAATCCATGGGGCGGACGAATCGGTGGAGAAATCGGCCCCGGCTGCTCCGAAACCATCGGACTTTTCAGCGGAAGCAACACCCGGCCAGAGCAAATCAGCCCCCGCAGAAGAACCTCCGGCCGGGGCGAGAAAACCAGAACCTCCGCCTTCGGAGTCGCCTAAACCGGAGTCGCCGCCGGCGCCGCCCTCTTTGCCGACGCCGTCGGCCAAAGAGGAAGGCCCCTTTCCTCTGAACTCCCGTCAGGCTGAGGCGGCCATCCTGAAAGCCCTGGCTGAACTGTCCGAAGCCGAGTTTTCAGATACCCCGCTGCCTGAGGTGATAGAGTATTGGCAGAAGCGGCATAAGATTCCTATCTTTCTGGATCGGAGGGCGTGTGAAAACGTAGGCGTTAACGTGGACCACCCCATAACGATCCAAAAGAAAGCGTGTTCTTTCCGGGCGATTTTGGAGCAGGTGTTGGATGGGTTGGATTTGACCTGGACAATCCGGCATGAAAGTCTCTGGATCACCACGGTGGAGGAAACCGAGAATCGTTTGATCACGCGGGTCTATGATGTGGATGATCTTCTTCCCGCCCGCACGGAAGACCTGTGGAGCGATTTGGAGGAATTGGTCGATGTCATTACCTCGACGGTTGCGGTGAACCGTTGGGATGATGTGGGCGGCGCGGGGTCTATCAGGCCCTTGATCGTGCGAGGTAGGGGATTTTTGGTCATTCAGCAGACCTGGTCCATCCATTTGGAAATCATCCAACTGCTAGAGGATATTCGGGAGGCTGTCCGGGCGCATGGGGTGGAGGAGAATGGACGCCCGCACCGTCCCCGATCAGGACCGATGGGCCTGGGACTCAGCCCGCCGACGGCGCCCCCTGCCGCCGCGGGCGATTCGCAGCCGACCGAGAAAAAGCCTTCTTTTGTTGACAAAGTCGCCGGGCTTTTAGAACGGTCCCGCCAGGTGGAAACTGAACTGCTGAGAGCCTTGGAAAAACCAGCCGAAGCAGAGTTTACCGACGCCCCTTTAGACGAGATCATCCACTACTTACACGAGGCGTATCGGATTCCGATCGCATTGGATCATAAAGAGTTGGACTCTGTGGGAGTTCCGGTGGATAAGTCCGTCAGTATTCGTGTAAAAAACGTCTCGCTTCGGTCCCTTTTGGATCAGCTTTTGGAACCTTTGGAGTTAAGTTGGACCATTTACCATGAAAGCATTTGGATCACCAGCCGAGATCGGGCCCAAAACCTGTTGATTCCCCGCGTCTATCCGACGGCGGAGCTTTTGCCCGCCGGGGCGGACGAAGAGGAGGTGTACGGGCGTTTGGAAAAACTGAAAGAGGTGATTTGTAAAAGTGTTTCTCCTCAGACTTGGGAGGATCTCGGCGGTTCGGGTTCCATTGCGGTGTTGGTGGTGCGAGGCAAAGGGGTCTTGGTGATCGACCAAACCTTGCCGGTCCATTGGGAAATCGCCCGGTTGCTCAAACAACTTTCCAAGCCGACCGAATAGGTTCCTCCGGGATATTCGGCGGCGGCGAACCGGTGGTTGGGAGATCGGCTTTTTACACCGCCGTTTCCACGGTTTCCACCCCCTGGCCGGTGTGCAGACAGACGCGATTGCCGCCCGGAGAACGGGCCTGCTCTAAAGCCTCTTCGCATCGCTGGAGGAGTCGTTCGAGGTCGTCGTCCACCGCCGCCTCCGCTGCTCCAATGCTGACGGTGATCCTTTCCCAGGAACGGCCTAACGGGAGTTTGCATCGGCAGACGGCTTGCCGAAGCCGCTCGGCAATCTCGGCCGCTTGGCTCAGTTCGGTTTCCGGCAACAGTAGGGCGAACGTGGAGTTGTCGTATTGGGCGATCACATCCATTTGGCGGACAGCGGCCTGCAAGAATTGGGAGGTGGCTCGCAAGGTCAGTTGTGCGGACGAGAGACCATGTTGCCCCACCAAGTCCAAATAATGGTCCACTTGGAGCAGAAGCACCGAAAACGGTCGTTTGGTGCGTCGATGCTCGGCCAATCGGCGGCCCAAGATCACGCAGAAATCCGACCTCGTGTGCAAGGATTCCAACGGCTGGGGCAGGAACCTATGTTCCGGAGTGGGTTCTTCCGGAGGACGTTCTCGAACCGGTTTGGAGGCCGAAGAGATATTCGTCTCAAGAGGCCGCACAAAGGAACCGCCGGACGCAGAACCTTTCGATGGAGTGTTTTTCTCTTCTACCGGGGCTGGAGAAAGGCTTCTTTCCGCTACGGGCGCCTCCCTCGACGAGGCGTATTGAAGGATCTTCTGTCCATCATGCCAATGGACGCAATTTCTGCCCGCCTGTTTGGAGGCGTACAGGGCCATGTCCGCTCGTTCCACCACTTTTTCTTTCCCCTCGGCGGGCATGGCGTGGGCCACACCAAAACTGGCCGTTACCTGCACCTTTTGCCCCTCAAACTCGAACAAAAGCGATTCGACGGCCTGTCGGAGTCGTTCCGCATGTTCCTTTAACACATCGGCGGTGCCGGGACAGATCAAGGCAAACTCTTCGCCGCCGTACCGGGCCACCAGGTCCATCCCCCGGCTATGGTCCCGGAGAACTTTTGCCACCTGCCGGAGCACTTCGTCGCCGGTTTGATGGCCGTAGGTGTCGTTGAACCTTTTGAAATAGTCCACGTCAACCATCACCACCGAGAAGGTTTGCCGATGGCGTTGGAACTCGGCGTGTCGGCGGGCCAATTCTTCGTCGAAGGCCCGTCGGTTGGCCAATCCCGTCAA
>JAKPGL010000202.1 GCA_029550925.1 Planctomycetota bacterium | reverse complement strand
GATTATCCGGCGGGCAGGGGAAAAACCTTGGCCTCGGTTATGGCATAACTTGCGGGCCTCTTGTGAAACCGACCTAGTTAAGCGATACCCCCTACCAGTGGTAGCAAAATGGCTTGGCAATAGCAGTATGATTGCCTATCGACATTACGTCGATCCGACAGACCAGCATTTCCAGGCGGCGGCCCAAGAGGATGTTTGGGCCTCCGTTCGGGGGGGAGAAATGAACGATTGGACACAAGAAAGCGGCGTCAAGAAAAGCGTCAAGGCAAACGTCAGAACCAGGGCGCAAGAGGCGGAATCTGGCTTTCCGGCCCCTGAGAATTACCCGGCTTTTCTTGATCTTGCTTGTCGTAACTCTTTACTGCATAAGGACTTACTGGCCGAGGCGGGACTCGAACCCGCACGTGGATTGCTCCACACAGGATTTTAAGTCCTGAGCGTCTTCCACTTCCGCCACTCGGCCTGGGAAGGACCGGCCCCCCACTCCGTTGCAGCGGGCGGCTGGATGGCGTGTATTCCCTATTTTTACCCAGGAAAACCAGAACAAACCAGGGGGAGACCGAGCCGGTTGCGTTGTGGCACTTCAACCACTATAGCTTGGAGCCAGCCTCAGGATACGATCGCAACCGGTTGTAGGTCGGCGGTACCAGGCGCAACCGGAGAGGCGGGGTAACTGTACGCGGCTGAAATGTTACTCCGTTTACAGTTCGCGTTAGGATGACTTGGATGGTCCAGACGAAGAAACATTGTCCGACGGCGGCTGTTTTTGTTCGGCGGCTGGGGAGGGAGTCCTTTTGGTTTTCGATCCATTGGCCAGGGCCAGGATGCGGTTGATGGCGTTCAGGAAGGCCCGGGCGCTGGCCTCGACGCTATCGGTGGAAAGTCCCCGGCCGCGGTAAATCTGATCCTGGTATTCCACCTCGACGGTTACCTCGGCTTGGGCGTCTTTGCCGAGGGTCACGCTATGGACGCGAAAATCTTTGCACACGACCGACAGGCGGGTGAGTTTTTCGATGGCCAGGAACACGGCGTCGATGGGGCCGTCGCCGCCGTGCAATTCGGTTTCCTGGAGTTGGTCTCCCCGGCGGAGTCGAAGCCAAACCTGCGGAGTTTGGCCGCTGCCGGTGGAAACCCGGTAGGCCTCGAAGGTCCAGCGATCGGGCACCTGGGCGATTTCCTGCTCGATCAGGGCGGCGATGTCGGCGTCGTAGATTTCCTTCTTTTTGTCGGCCAGGATTTTGAACTCCTCGAAGATGGCGTTCAGTTGGTCGCCAGTGAGGCGATAGCCGAGCGCCCTGGCTCGGTCGGCCAGAGCGGCCCGTCCACTGTGTTTACCCAGCACTAATTGAGTGGTGGTAAACCCCACGTCCTCCGGGCGCATGATTTCGTAGGTGGTCCGCTCTTTCAGGATGCCGTCTTGATGGATGCCCGCCTCATGGGCAAAGGCGTTTTGGCCCACGATGGCCTTATTCCGCTGCACCACCATGCCGGTTATGCCGGAGACAAGCCGACTGGTAGGAACCAGACGTTGGGTGTGGATGTTCGTATAGGCCCGGTAGTAGTCGTGTCGAGTCCGCAGGGCCATGACGACTTCTTCCAGGGCGCAATTGCCGGCCCGTTCCCCCAGGCCGTTGATGGTACACTCCACCTGGCCCGCGCCGGCTTCGATGCTGGCCAGGCTGTTGGCCACCGCAAGACCGAGGTCATTGTGGCAATGGACGCTGATGACCGCCTTGTCGATATTCGGAACCCGGTTCCGAAGATTGGAAATCAGCTCAAACATCTGTCGGGGCGTGGCGTACCCGACCGTATCTGGGATATTGACCGTTGTCGCCCCGGCGTCGATCACGGCTTCGACGACTTGGCAAAGGAAGTCGATCTCCGTGCGGGTGGCGTCTTCCGGAGAGAATTCGACATTCGGACAATAACCAAGCGCCCGACGAACCCCTTCCACCGCTCGCTCCACGATCTGTTCTTTGGTCATTTTGAGTTTATGTTCCCGATGGATCGGGCTGGTGGCCAAAAAGACGTGGATGCGAGGCCGCTCCGCATATCGGACCGCTTCCCAGGCACGGTCGATGTCTTCCGGCCGACAACGGGCCAGTCCGCAGATGACCGGCCCCCGCACCACCCGCGCAATTTCCCGCACTGCTTCAAAATCGCCGGGAGAAGCGATCGGAAAGCCCGCCTCAATAATATCCACCTTGAGGTCGGCCAATGCCTGGGCTACCTCCAACTTCTCCATCAGGTTCATACTACAGCCGGGCGATTGTTCCCCGTCCCGTAGTGTCGTGTCAAAAATACGAATCTCGCGAACCTCGCCTGCCGGCCTTGGTGTTCCTGTTGTCGTTTCTGTCATCGGAGGACCCTTTCCAGATACACTCTTTTTCCGTCGCACCGTGAAGATGCTCCCAGCAACAAGTCCTTCCCCGATTGAGGGGGAAGCCCACGCGCCAAACAAAAAACCCCAAAGCCTTTGGTCGGCCTTGGGGTTCGGATTCGCCTACGGATTTTCGGTATAGTACGCTAGCGAACCCTACGGCCGACCGGCCGCAGGAAGCCCCAATAACAACAGGCTAAGCAGGTTCGCCAGCGCCATACCAATATTTCGGAAACACGTTTACTGACAGATCACAACCTTCGATCTCTTATAAAGATACACGAAATGTTAAAAAAGTCAAGGGGGCAACCCGCATTCATCTCTCAACGGAACCATTGGCAATATAGACAGTCTGGTTAAACTAAACATGGATAACTTCGCCATCCAAAGCCAAAGGATGCGGCTCGGCAGCCGTACACTCGTCCGCCCAATCTGGCCAAGCGGCTGTGCCCCGGCATCCCCGATAGGCCCGATAACCACCCATCAGGCACTTGCCCCACCAACGGGTGGCCAAAATCAACCGTCCGATAGGGTAACTCCCGGCAGCCCAGGGCCTGGTACCATCGGTTAAAGGTCCCAAGAAATCCACCGTTACGGGTTTGTTGCTTTCGGCCAACTTCTGGAACCACAAATACCACAACAGATGCCCAGGGCTAAACCGGGAAAACTCCGGATCATAACTGATCTTCCAGACCTGCACGACTCCCTTGGTCTCCCACCCGAACGCAAAGGCAATCGGTCGCCCTGCCGCCTCTAAAAACGCCAATCGGGCATATCCCCATTGGGCCAACATTTGGGTCTGTTTGAGATAAAACTCCCTCATGCCTGGAGTCCGGAGTACCGAAGTGCCAGCTTGGCCTTTCCAACTGGCGTCTTCGATCCGCCAAGCCGTGTCTAAGGCTTCTTCCCACTCCTGGCCAGAAACCAGCGGGAGGACTCGAAGTTCTATGGGGCCGATCTGTTCCAATTGACGGAGGCACTTTCGGACTTTCTTTTGGAGCCCGTGGGGACGGCTAGCCCAGTAGGCGGCAAAGTCTTCCCAATAGACCAGCCCCACCGGATACCGCAGATGGACCAGGCAAGACATGTCGGCCTTTTGCGATTGGTCAACGAGGCGGCGCCACCGGCTGGTCTGCACCGGCGCCAGATCGACCCACACCATCGGCCAACCGGTTTGCCGAAGTCCCCGGCAAAGGCATTGGAGCACCTCAGCCACATCGGCGGATTCGTCCAAAAGCAAGTCTCCGTTGGCAGCCCAGGGATTGGCCGGCAGATCGCCGGCTCGGAATATGCCTTTGATCCGCCGCTGGACCAACGGCAAAGCCGCCACCAGACGATCTCCGTCGGAGACCGCCAAAGCGGTAAACCGGCGACCTTGGGCAAAATGGTGGAGCCAATGCGCCGCCAGTTCCGCCCTGGCCGTCGGTAAAACCGTCCGGGAACGATGCCAAAGATCGTCCCACGCCTCCCGATGGGCCAAAAGGGCGTCCACGTCCGAAAGCATTTGTAGTTCCATACACACCTCCGGCCAGTTTGGCCGCCGGACACGGAGTATTCAGAAATAGGGGCTAAAGAGGGCTTGGGGCTGTAGGAGGAGCCTCCTAAGCAAGTATGGCATATCCCCCTGGGATTGGTTGACCAAGCCGCCCCTTATGGGGCAGTTGTGGAGGATGCGAATCCCCTAATAAGGCTATGTCCCAAAGCAGGACGCTCCGAGGAAAACGCCTTTGCCGGTTTTTCTGGCATTTCGCAAAGAAAACAGAAATACTTCAGCCGAAGGGAGTAGTCGTGTTTTTCTCCCCTCTCCCCTGCCTGATCAATCGACCTGGTCAACCATCTCATAGACGGCCCAATGACGGTTCCGATAGACCAATCGGAACGGAAGCCGAGGTCGGCTCTCGACCACCAGATACCGGGCTTGATACGCCCGGGCCAATTGCCGGAGCTTTTCCGGCGGAAGCTGCGCCAGGGAATCGACCCAGCGGTGGCCTGGTTCGTTGCTGCCGGTGCCATAGATTGTGTTCATGCGTTTCCACCATTCCACCAATCCTGGGGCATCCTGGGGGATGTCTTTCCAGGTAGCCACTTCGCTGCGGCGGGCGTACCATTTGAACGTTTGTTCTTGCCTGGGGGTCAGGAATCGGGCTTCCGGCGGCGTATGCTCCTGGATCCACTGGCACATCCGCCGCCACGAGACATAATCGGCCAACTGCTGCTTCGTGTTTTTCCATTGGTCTTTGTGGGCCGTAAAGGCCCGGGGGACCGTCGGCTGCACTCGGACCCAAACATACCCGGCAAGATGCAGGAATGTACCCGCCGTGGCCAGCACCATCGCCGCCCAAGGCGCCGCTGCAACAGCGCTTTTGGGTCTTCCCCTCCGAAACCAAGGCGGCAAGAAGCATTGACCAAAAGAAGGCAGGCACATCCCTGCCCGCCTGGAAACAGAAGTATCGTTCTCGCCTGCCAACAGGGCGGTTTTTTCAGCCACCCATCGGAGCAAAAACAGGGAAGCAACCACCGGCGTCATAATATCCGCCAACCGAAACCAGTAATACCGGAGCAAACTGATCCGGAGGTCCGGCCAGGGCAGCAGTCCCACCGAAAACACAATCCCACAGCCAACGATCGCCAAGCTTGCCCACCAATATCGCCGGAGCATATCCATCGCCGGATCCTGTTGGTTCTGGGGGAGCTGGTGAGTGGGTTGGGTTCGGAGCACCGATCGGCTCAGCAACCAGCAGGCTACGCACAGAAGCAAAAATCGCAGGCGAAAATCCGGGCGGAAGGCCAGAAAGTCCAGATGATGGGGCAACCGGATTTCTACATAAATTTGGTAGCCTTGACGTACCATCTCCGGATCGACGCCCCAGTTGAGCCGAACCACCGGAACCAGGCCCGGCAGCGCAAGCAACCCGCCGCCTACGATCCCCGGCCAGAGGGAGAGGAGCTTGGGACGATTTTTTCCTGCCCAAAGCCACGTCAACCCGGCGGCCACCCCGCCCCATCCGCCCACCAGCGCATGGAAGGAGGCGCCCGCACCGAAGCAGGCCAAGGCCCAGTTCCACCGGCCGCGCAAAAGCCGCTCCAGCCCCATCAGCACCATTGCCCAGGCAAACCCTTTGGCTTCCACACCGCCGATGAGCCATTCGCCGGCCATGTGGGCGCGGTCCAGGAGGGTCGCCAATAGGGCGGCGGAAAGTACGGCGTAGCCAGGTCGGGGCAGGACCGCCCAACTTAGCCGACGCCACGCCCAGGCTAACCACAGCCAGGTCAAAAGCCGACCCGCCCACGCCAACTGGGCCGGCGGCAAATACCGCGACAACCAGCCAAAGGTAAAATAAAACACATCGTGGGCGTCCGGCGAATCCAGGAAAAAGTCCTTCCGAATCCATTCGGGGCTCCAATAGTGGATGGCCTTGCCGAGGTAATGCGGCTCATTGGTGTCCGGGACCGGCCAGGCCCCTTGGAGGAAGAAGACGGCGAACACCGCGACCACTTCGGCGGCCTGCACCCATCGAGAACTTTTCCCCAAATGGAGCACCCCATCTTGGGACGAAACTTCAGGAGTCATAGCGTTCCAGAAAAACCTTTATTAAACTCGTTTCGTATAAAAAGACTTATGGCGAGGCGGAACAGGCGTTTCCGCTTGAACCGCGTCGTCCGCCTTTTCCACACGCAAACAACCTTCGCCCGGCCTTTCTTCCCGCGGCTTCGGAAGCAGGAAAAAGGGCAACATTGCAGCCGAGTGAAGAAAGCTGCCTCTGCCGCCTGTGGAAGAGGCCGGCTAGCCGTCAGGCTAGCCGAATGAGGGGGGCAAAAGGCGACTGTCTCCCTCCCTTTTCCCCCTCACCCTACCCTCTCGACGGCCAGGGGAGAGGGATAAGGATATGCCCACTGCATTCGGCTACAATGTTACGAAATAAGGAAAACTACCATGCGGTTTCTACCCCATCTTCTAACACTCTTTCGGCAAAAGCAAGAGGAAATTCGGCCCCTGGGGTCGAACAAGGGCCAACCAAGAACGGAGAGGATTTTTTCTAAAAAGCTCGGCGTCCGGTCAGCGTGGATTTCCCCCCCGGAGATTTGGGCCGGGCTGCTTGGGCTGGCCTTTTGCGTGTTCTGCTTGACCGGCTGTAGGTCCCAACCAGCAGAAGAAGGGCAACCGGGGCCTTCTGCACCGACAAAGTTGACCGTAGCCGTGCTGGAGGACTCCCGGCTGGCCGACACGCTCCGCTCCTACGAAGGCCAATGGCAGGCGGAAATCGGCGCCCCGTTGGAAGTCCATGCGGCGTCCAACGAAGGGCAACTGCAAAAAGCCGATGTGATAGTCTTTCGGTCGGCTCAGTTGGGTCAGTTGGCCGACGCGGGACAGATTGCACCCCTTGCCGAAGAAAAATTCCTCCCTCACTCCGCAGCCTGGTCCGATCTGGTGGAGCTAGTGCGGGACCAGGAGGGCCGATGGGGACGGCACGTGTATGCGGTGCCGTTGGGTTCGCCGGTGTTGGTCTGTTATTGTCGGGCGGATTTATTGGATCGGCTTGGACTCCGTCCGCCTCGCACCTGGGAGGAATATCTCCAGGCGGCCCAGCAGTTGAAGGAACGGAGTCGGTTGGGTGCTGCGGAATCGCCGAAGGAGCCGACCTGGGCGCCGGCCCTGGAGCCGTGGGCAGCGGGCTGGGCGGGCTGGACGTTTCTGGCCCGGGCTGCCTCCTATGCCAAACACCCCAACTACTATTCCACGTTGTTTGAGATGCAGTCGATGCGGCCCCGGATCGCCGAGCCGCCGTTTGTCCGGGCCTTGGAGGAATTAGTGGCCACGGCCAAATTGGCCCCCCCGGACCTACGGGAAGCGGATCCAGACCAGGTGCGGGAGCGGTTTTGGCGGGGCCAGTGCGGCTTGGCGCTTTGCTGGCCGAGCCGGGCTGGACCGGAAAACGCATCGCCCGAAATCAAATGCACCATCGTTCCCATTCCGGGCGCCTCGGCCGTCTGGCACCCTGAAGAGCAAAAATGGCTCCCCGCGTCCAAAGGTGAACTGTTCCGGACGCCGCTTTTGGGCATCTCAGGCCGGTGGGCCGCTGTGGGAGCAAGCTCCGAGCACCCGGAGGCCGCCCTGCAACTGATCTTTTGGTTGGTCGGCAAACAGGGTTCCGAACCCCGCCCGGCTGTTTGCCCTGCTACGACCGTGTTCCGAAAAAGCGAGCTAAAAGATCCCAAACGCTTGCAGGCCTGGGTGGAACCGGCCATGCCCAGAGAAACCGCCCTGCAATACGCCGACGCCCTCCACCAGACGTTTTCGAGCAGCCAATGGCTGGTGGGTTTACGGATACCCGGCTGGCCGGAGTATATGGCCGAGTTGGATGCGGCAGTTCATGCGGCGGTCCAGGGCGAAAAAACCGCCCAGCAAGCCCTCCAGGCGGCAGCCCAGAAATGGCAAGAGATCACCCACCGACTGGGCTTGGACCGCCAACGTCAGGCGTACCGCCGCAACCTCGGCCTGCCCGACTGAACCAGATGGATACCATTTCCCTCTTTTCTGGTACCCTTTCAGCCGAGTGAAGAAAGCCGCTCCTCCCCTAGTTCCCCTAGCGGGACGGGGTGGATATTTGCCTTTCCCTCGGCGGGAGAGGCCGGCTAGCCGTCAGGCTAGCCGGGTGAATGGGAACAAATGGACAGCACCAAGAAGCCTGGATTCCCGCTTGCGCGGGAATGACAATTCAGCAGATTCCTCCACTGCCGCTCTGGCGGGAATGATACGATGGCCCCCCTCACCCGGCCTGCTGCGCAGGCCGGCCTCTCGACGGCCAGGGGAGACGGGGGGAATGACAATTGATATGGGCCTTCTTTTTGGGCCTTTTTTCCCATTCAGTATCCGTGGACCCGTCATTCACCTGAAGCGTTATCTGTTTCGGAACTGTCGCAGGGCGTCCAGGACGGCTTGGATGTCGGACGGAAGCGGCGCTTCGACCTGGAGACGCTGGCCGGTTACCGGGTGGGTAAAACCGATCCGGCGGGCATGGAGGGCTTGGCGGGCCAACAGCACGGTGGTATCGGCCGGATTTCGGCTCAGGTCGGCCAGGGTGATTTGGCTTCGGCCTCCGTACTGGCGATCGCAAAGCACCGGACAACCGATATGCGCCAAATGGACCCGGATTTGATGGGTTCGGCCCGTGCGGGGCAGGATCCGCATGGCGGCAAAGCCGTCGAACCGTTCCAGGACTTCGTAGAAGGTCTCGGCCAATCGCACATCAGGGCCTTGGCGGCGGATGGCCATTTTCTCACGCTGGGTGGGGTGCAGCCCGATCGGCTCAACGACCACATCTCGGTCTCGCTCCGGGCGCCCACTTACTAGGGTGAAGTATTCCTTTTCGACGGTGCGGTTGGCAAATTGGGCGGCCAATTTCTGATGGATCGGATCTGTCTTGGCCACCAGAATCGCCCCCGAGGTGTCCCGGTCCAGCCGATGCACAATGCCGGGCCTGGTCGGCCCACCGGCTGCCGATAGCCGACCGCCAAAATGATACTGTAGAGCGCTGACCAACGTGCCGCTCCAATGCCCCCGGGCCGGATGGACCACCATGCCGGCCGGTTTGTTGACCACCGCCAAATAATCGTCCTGATAAAGGATGTCCAACGGGATGGGTTCCGGATGGGGGGCCTCTCGGGGAATTTCGGGCAGGACGAGTTCGACCTGCTGGCCCGTATGGAGCCGATAGGCAGGTTTGGCCCCCTTGCCATCCACCCGGACGCCGCCGGCGGTGATCAGCCGACGCATGTGGACCCGGCTATAATCGGCAAAGTGATGCGTCAGGAAGACATCGAGCCTCCACCCCTCCTCTTCGGGCCGCACTCGAAGCGCCACCGGCCCGCCGGGCCGGAAGTTGCCCAAATCTGGCGCAGAAAAATCTTGGGAAACCATCCGGCGTTCCACGATCGGCCAAGAGAGGATTTTGGACTGTTCCCTACGGAGGAATCAGGCGCCGTAGGGCTACTGTTTTTGTGGGGACGCTATCTCGAACCGCCGCTTTTCCAGCCGGCTCCAAGAATACGGTTGCCTATTGGGGAGGCGATGTCTTCTGGTCCGGCGCGGCGGGTTGTTTTTGAAGCGGCTCGGGCGGGGAAGACGGAGGAGGCGGAGAAGGAACTGTTTTCGACTCGGTCCCTTGCTCTTGGGCAGGAGGAGTTTTTTCGGAGGTTTTAGCGTTTGGCAATTCTCCCGGGGTAAAGACGGGACCTTCGGGGATGGTCAGCTCCGGGCCGGTTTTGGCTTTCAGGACAGAGTCGCCCGGTTCGGGCGGCAGAGGTCGGGGCGTCCACCGGACAAAATCGTCGTAAAACTTTTTGGTGCTGTAACGTTTCAGGTCTTCCAGACGGGCCTTGGCTGCTTCGGCATAGGCGCCTTTGGGCCAGAGGTTCAGCACTCCCTGGTAACCGCGATCCGCCTGCCCGCTTTTGGCCGAGGGCGAACTCCAACTTTCGATCGCTTTTTCCAGATCGCCGGCGGCTTCGTCGGCCCGTGCTAGTCCGAAAGTAGCCCGTTCTCGAAGCATCTCATTGCGGGACTCGTCTAAGACTCGTTGGAAAAGCTCGCGAGAGCGGTTCAGATACTCTCGGGCTTCGGCCTTGTTCTGGAAAAGGGCGTCGCAGCCATTGGCCAGGTAGGCTTCGGCGGCCAATAGGGCGGCCCATTGGCCCGGTTCACTGCCGGTGAAGTTTTCAGCGGTTTTTTCTAGCTCGGAGGGTTTTTCCCGGGCGACGGCCATGTTCATTAACACTTCCTGCCAAGCCGCCTCCGCTTCCCCAGCGGACCGCCGGACTACCCAGGTATAAATCACCACCGCCAATACCACTACCACCACCCCCCCAAAAATGGCGTTCTGATAAGGCCGAATCTTCACCAACACCGAAGCCACCCAATTGGCTAACAGATTTTCTTCCAATTCATGTCGCCGTTCGGTTCTCATCCCAATATCCTTCTCCAAAACATCCGCTTAGGACTTTCCCTACAAAAGAGTTGGGAACCTGTTCCGGTAAGCTCCCCAACGGACTTTCCTTCCCCGCCGAAAAGATAGACTATACGGTTTTTGTCCCTCCAAAGTCAAGCTTCCTTTTGTTTTCGTACCCCTTCCGGAACGCTTCCGCCAAAGGGAACGCCCCTATGTTCTCCCCTCTCCCCAACCGCATTGGTATCTACACAAATCGGGGTGGAGGAGGCTGAGGTTCAGGAGAGTCCAAACCGGGAAAGGACTGTAATCTGGGCCTCCGGGGATTATAGGCCCCCTCCCCCGACCTCGGTTTTGCCGAGGCCGGCCTCTCCCGCTCCAGGAAAGAGGCGAGTGTTTCCCTTCGGCGGAAAGAGAACCGAAACGTTTTCTACCGCCAGGCGTCCGGAAAGAATGGCTGAGAGGCTCGGTATAGCCCCGACCGGATTAGCCGATCAGCCGTTGCACACTTTCCAACAGCCGATCCATAGGAAACGGTTTGCGGATATAGTCATCCACCCCTAGCATTTCTGCATAGGCCTTATGCCGGGCTCCTTCGTTGGCCGTAATCATGATCACCCGGATCGGCACCGGACGGGTCCGCCGGAGCCTTTCTAAGACCAAAAATCCACTTCGTTTGGGCATCATGATATCCAGGACGATCAGATCGGGATTTTCCCGATCCGCCAAGGCCAATCCTTGGTTGCCGTCGCGGGCGACAAAGACTTGATACCCCTTGGCTTCCAAAGCAATCCGAATGGTTTCCACGATTTCCGGATCGTCATCGACCAAGAGAATCCGTTTGCCTGTAGTGATCTGCGATTGGGAAGGAACCTCGGCCATGGGACAACCTTGAAAGAACCGCTATTTCGGGGGGCAGGAATTAAACCACCGGGTTAGGAACATCAGGGGGGAACATCTTCTTCTATTCCTACCAGGAAGACGGTCCTGTGGAAAGCCCCACCCCCCTTGCCCCCCAGCTAAGCGGCAAGGATGAGAAAACGATATTCAAGGGAAAAGGAAGGGAAATAGACCTGCCGGTCAAAAAGAGAGATTATCTGGGACGATCCTTCTGGAGAGTCTGCCGCAGAAGATACTACATATTGTGTTGCCAACAGAAATGGCCACAAAATATAGCAGCCTTTGGGATAGCCTTCTCTGGAGTTTTTAGAACATGAACGCCTCGATTCTTTCCTGAATCCAGCCCCAAAGGGTATGCGATTCCCCGCCTAAAGCGGCAATTCCGGCGATCACCACCATTAAGATCAGCGCCAGCATGACGGCATATTCAACGCTGGTAGCAGCTTGTTCCTCTTTCAGGCATCGTCTAAGAGTAAAAAGCTTCATGGGAAAACCCTCACACATATCTTAGGGGGGGGTCTTAGCTAACTCTTAAGTGGCATTTTTACTAAAAGACCTCTTCCTCAAGCCTACGTTTCTTCCCCACGTTGTCAAATTCCCTGGAGAATGGGCCATTAGGGCTGTTTTTCCCAGGCACTTGTCAAATCCTAGGGGTTTCTCTAAAAAGGGGGTAATCACGGAGCCGGTCAAAAGAAGGAGCATAGCAGGGTGGTTCTTTCTGCGCGCAAAAGGAAAGGATAACGTATGGCTCAGAGTCTGCGTTGTGTGCCAGAAACGGCCATTATTACCGGAGCGGATTTCAGTACGGGGGCGGTGAAGTTTTTGGCGTTTAATCTTCAGGGGGAGGGAGTTGCTTCGGTACGGCTGCCGACGGACTTGTGGCGGGGTGATCCGCCCGAAGAGGGCTTGTCGGAACTGAACCTGATGCAACTGGAGGGTCAGGTGCGGGCCAGTATTCGGGCCATTGCCGCCCGACTCAAAGAAATCGGCCGATTGGACGATTGGGCCGCTGCCGGCATCTCCGCCACCCATCACACTGCAGGCCGGATCGACCGGGACCGAGTGCAAGTCCGCCGGGCCATCTGCTGGAACGACCACACCTTGGCCCTGTACCACAGCCGGGGTCTTCGTCGCCTGGGCGGGCAAAAGAAAGTTCGAGAACTGATCGGCGGCCCGTGGGCCATCCGCTACTCGCTCAGCCATCTGGTCAAAGACGAAGCCTGTCTGCCGGAGGCAGATTGGCGGCGGACCTGGCGGATTTTGCCGCATGGCCCGTTGGCCGCCGGTTGGATGACCGGCAATTTCGATGTCATCAGCATCTCTTCAGCCGCCTCGACCGGCCTGATGGACCTTCGGACCGGCCAATGGGAGCGCCGGATGTTGCAGTGCCTGGCCAAAGAGGAGTATCGGCAATTGGCCTGGGACCAATTGCCCCGGATTGTAGATCAGTTTGAGCCGATCGGGCCTTTGGCCGAGCACCTGGCCCTGGAAGCAGGCGTTTCGTTGGACCATCGGCCGTTGGTCTTTCCCACCTCGGACGATCAACAGGCGGGCCTGGTGGGCGGCGGCGCGGTGGAGGCGGGCCAGGTCGCGGTGGTGTTGGGCAATTCCGCGGTGGTCAACTCTTCAGGCCGACAGCCGCCGCAAGGGGGCAGTTTAGATGTGATGCGTCTGAACTGGGGACCGTATCTGTGGATGCGGTGCTACAACAACGGGGCGGGCCTGCTCCACCATGTCTTTGGCGAAAAGCCGCCGTTTGAAAAATTGGAACATCAGGCCCAGAAGGTTCCGCCCGGTTGCCAGGGCGTGTCGGTCCTGCCGTTCGTGGCGCCGGAGCCGTCACGCCGTATTTCCAAGCCCTGCTTCCGTTGGGTGCCCAAAGAACCACACCAAGGAGGCGTCAAGTTCCGGGCTTGCCTAGAAGCCATTGCCTACTTGATCGCCCTGGGTATTCGGGAGCATGAGGAGGCCGGCCAAACCATTACCCGCATTACCGTTTCCGGCGGAATTGCCCGAAGCGACCTGATGTGCCGGATTTTGGCGTCGGTGCTGGGCCGTCGGTTAGAGCGGCTTGTTTCGGACGAAGGTCCCGCTCTGGGCGCCGCGGTTACCGCTTTGGCCGCCTTGGAAACCCATCGTCGTCGTCAGCAAGGCGATCCGGAACCTTTCCAGGTGGCCGACGCCGTGGCCGTCCTGGTGAAATTCCGGGAACCCGTCGATCCTACGCCGGAATGGATCGAACCGTACCAGAAGGGCCTGGCCGACTTTGAAAAACGCATCCAAAAACTGGCCCGATAGCAAAGGACGGAAGGCGGAAAGCCCGCAGCCGAGCCGCTCGGCGTAAGGCAGCGACGTTTGGGCGGGGAGTAGAGAGCAGCCAGTGGGGTAGGACGTAGGGAGCGTGGCTTCCTACGGATTTCGGTTCCCTTAGCACGCCTGGGCAGGAGCAATTCGGATGGAAGTGTGTTCTGCGGCGATTCCAGAGATCAAACTGATTACGCCCCGGCGGTTTACGGACGCCCGGGGGTTTTTCTGCGAGACGTATCATAAGCGACGGTTTGCCGAAGCGGGACTGGCCGTCGAGTTTGTCCAGGATAACGTTTCGGTTTCTCGGTTCCGGGGGGTCGTGCGGGGGCTGCATTATCAGGTTCCGCCGGCTGGGCAGGCGAAGTTGATTTGGGTGGTTCGGGGGGCGATTTTCGATGTGGCGGTCGATCTGCGGCGCAGTTCGACCACCTTCGGCCAGCATGTAGCGATGGTGCTTTCGGCCTCGGAAGGCCGTCATCTCTTCGTGCCGGAGGGATTTGCCCACGGGTTTGCCGTGTTAGAACCGGATACGGAAGTTCATTACAAGACGAGCAATTACTACAGTCCCCAGCATGAACGGGGCGTGTTCTGGGGAGACCCGGCCTTAGGAATCGCCTGGCCCATCAGGTCGGAAGAAGCGATCCTTTCGGACAAAGACGCCCGTCTGCCGCCGCTCTCGCAGCAGCCGGACCTCTTCCCGTAAGCTGGCCTGTTTTTTTCGGCCGCATAGCCGCCGGTTTCAGGGGCGTCTTCAACCAGCTTGGAAGGGAAGGGTTACTGTTCCCCGCGCTGCCGATGGTTTATAATCACGCCCAATTCTCTGCGGTGGAAAATCGCTCGAGGGATTTCCGGGACCTTGCCTAGAGGAGTAGTCCTATGCACCAGACACATCGGCGGAGCGTCAACCACCGACGGTGGATCAGCGGAATAGTGGGGGCGGCGGTAGTCCTGTTCGGATGGGCGCACGGCGTGAAAGCTGCTCCAGGGCCGGCGCCTGTAGGACGGGCGGCGGCGGAGAGGGACAGATCGGCGGTTGCCAAGCCGACCGCTGGCGAAACCACCCCCCTTGCTCCGGAAGCTGCATCGGCGGCAACAAAGGAACCAACGCCCGCTGCGGGACCGGTTCCGGGCCGATCCGTTTTGGGCGCGGTCGATTGGGCGGTGCTGGCCGGCTATTTTCTGGTGCTTCTACTTCTGACCTGGTACTCGGTCCGCAAAAGTCGAGACACGGCCGACGACTATTTCCTGGCAGGTCGGCATCTGGGCTGGCTGATCGTGGGCGCCTCGATCTTTTCGTCCAATATCGGTTCGGAGCACCTGGTCGGCTTGGCCGGTTCCGGGTGTACGGACGGGGTGGCTATGGCCCATTATGAACTCCACGCCTGGTGTCTTTTGGTCCTGGCCTGGGTCATGGTGCCGTTCTATTGTCGGTCGATGGTGTTTACCATGCCGGAGTTTTTGGAGCGGCGGTACTCGGCCACAGCCCGGTGGGTGCTCTCGATCATTTCGTTGGTCGCATATATTTTGACGAAAATCGCCGTGGGGATTTTCGCCGGGGGCGTGGTGTTCCGGACATTGCTGCCGGAGCTTCGGCTGGAAATCGGGGGATATGTCTTTGATAGCTTTTGGATCGGGTCGGTGCTGGTGATTTTGTTTACAGGACTTTATACGGTGCTGGGCGGATTGCGGGCGGTGGCTTACACGGAAGCCTTGCAGACGCTGGTGCTGATTATCGGGTCGGTGCTGGTTACCGTGTATGGTCTGGCGGAACTGGGCGGTTGGCAGGAGCTGCGAAAGGCCCCGTATCCCGGCTCCCAGGTGGAGGTGGGCTACAACGAGGGATTCAACCTCTGGAAGCCTCTGATTCCCAAAGAAATCGACGGCAAGAAAGTCGAAGGTACTTGGGCGCCGGTCCGACAGGAGGAGGAACGGGACGGCCAAAAGGTAATCCGGATGGCCTGGTATTTTAACGGGAATTATCCTTGGCTTGGGATGCTGTTTTGTGCGCCGATCATTGGGCTTTGGTATTGGTGTACGGATCAATATATTGTCCAGCGGGCACTCGGCGCACCGAACGAGCGAGAAGCCCGGCGGGGCAGCATCTTCGCCTCGTATCTGAAGCTGCTTCCGGTGTTTATCTTTATCATTCCGGGGATGATCTGTTTTGCCCTGGCAAGCCGGGGGCACCCGGGACTGGTCCACTTGGTGGACGCAAACGGCCGGGCCGTGGCCGAACAGTGCCAGGCCGCCTTCCCGCTCATGGTGGCCCATGTGTTGCCGATCGGTGTGCGGGGTGTGGTGGTGGCGGGGTTGTTGGCCGCCCTGATGAGCTCGCTGGCAGGCGTATTTAACGCCAGTTCTACTTTATTTACTATGGATTTCTACCAGAAGTTTCGGCCGTCGGCCTCGCAACACCAGTTGGTCTGGATCGGTCGAACAGCCACGACGGCGATGGTGCTGATCGGGTTGGCCTGGGTGCCGGTCATTCAGGGCGCCCGGGGATTGTATGATTATTTGCAGACGGTGCAAGGATATCTGGCCCCGCCGATTTTTGTGGTCTTTTTCTTCGGGGTGTTCAACAAGCGGCTCAATGCGAAGGGGTGTTTGGCGGCGTTGGTGGTAGGGTTTGCCTTGGGTGTCTTTCGGCTGGCGGTGGATACGCCGGTGGCGCTGAAGTTGCACGGTTTTGAGCAAGGGTATCCAGTGGGTTCGTTTTTGTGGATTGTCAATCAGATTTACTTCCAGTACTACAGTCTGCTGGTGTTTTTGGTGAGTGTGGGGGTGATGTTTTTGGTGAGCTACCTGACGGCGCCGCCGGCCGAGGAACGGATTCGGGGACTGACCTTTGGAACATTGACCGAAGAGGATCGGGCCCGGTCGAGGGCCAGTTGGGGGTGGGGAGAAGTGGCCGCTTCGGTCGTGGTGCTGGGCGCTATCCTGGCCGCGTACTTGTATTTCAACGGATAAAGAGACCAGCACCCAGGATTGGTTGTCTGGTTCGGGTATGGGGGGCGCTACCGCAATTTATTGAGGGCGGAAGCGTTTTTATCCACAAGATATAGGGGGGCCTTCGCCGATAGAATCCACCTAGTTTAGGGGGGAAGACAATACCACGATGTATTATTTTTTCTCTATCCGGGGGGGTTGCTTCTACCCAATAGAGCGATTAAAATTACGAGAAGGAAGGGGACAAGGAGTCTTTCTGGGAAAGACCCGTAAAAATATACACCGAACAGGGGGTCTTCTCTGCCCTATTTTTCTGGTTATAATATCTGTTTCGGAATCGGATTGTCGCCTCGTGCGCCCGTAGCGCAACTGGATAGCGCATCGGTCTTCGGAACCGACGGTTGGGGGTTCGAATCCCTCCGGGCGCGCTTTACCCTGCCAAGAAGGGGTTTGTTACTTGTGGGAGGGGTCGCTATGGCGGAGTGAGTCAGGCAGGGACCCCCATTGGGCCAAAAGGACCTGCCAGTGGACTGGACGACGCTCGTATTACTCAGTTCGATCCTGGTGCAGTTGGCGGCTGTGGTCTTGGCCCTCCGGCAGGTATTGGAAGTGCCGAAGCAGCGGTGGCCGTGGGGCGTGATTACCGCGGCGATGGGGCTAATGGCCCTGCGACGTGTGCTGACCTTGGGCGTCCATCTGGAGGGCATCCCCGGAGGTAGGATTTCCTGGGGGATAGAACTGATTGCTTTAGTAATTTCCATTCTATTGCTCATCGGGGTGGCTCGGTTAGGGCCTTTTTTTACCGAGATCGCCCGTTCGGAAGCCGACCTGCGAGAAAGCCAACGGGCCTTGTCGGCCCTGATGAAAAACTTGCCCGGCATGGCCTATCGGTGCCAGAACGATCCGCAGTGGACGATGGAGTATGTGAGCGACGGCTGTCTGGCCCTGACCGGTTATCGGCCCGAAGACCTGATCGGCAATCGACGTCTTTCTTACGCGGATGTCATTGTGCCGGAATACCGGCAACAGGTCTATGACAATGTTCAACGGGCCATTGCCGCGGGCGAACCCTTTCAGCTCATCTATCGGATTCGCACGGCCCAGGGCGAGGAGAAATGGGTCTGGGAACAAGGCGCCGCGGTACTGGATCCTCAAGGTAAAGTGATCGCTTTGGAAGGATTTATTACCGATATTACCGAACGTCGCCAAGCCGAGGAAATCCTTCGAAAAAGCCAAGAGGAACTCGAACGACGCATTGCCGAACGAACCGCCGAACTCCAGCGTTCCAATCGGGACCTAATGCAATTTGCCTATAGCGTTTCGCACGATCTGCAAGAGCCCCTGCGAATGATGGGCGCCTATTTGCAAGCGTTGGGCGGCAGGCTCCGAAATCGCCTTGAACCTTCGGAACGATCGTTGCTGGACCTTTCGTTGGACGCCTGCCAACGCCTCCAGCGGATGATTAATGATCTGTTGTCTCATTGTCGGGTAGGAACGCGAGGGGCCAATTTTGAACGGGTGGATGCGAAGCGGGTGGTGGAGGAAGCGATCCAGAATTTGCAGGCGGCCATCGAAGAAACAAAGGCAGAAATTACCAGGGACGAATTGCCCCTTGTGATTGCCGATGCTACGCTCCTGTTGGAGCTGTTTCAGAATCTCATCGGCAATGCGGTGAAGTTCCACGCCGAAGGCCGGCCGCCGAAGGTCCATATTTCATGTCAAGAGAACGCCGACGAATGGGTATTTGCCGTTCGGGACAACGGCATCGGAATTGCGCCGGAGGACCAAGAGCGGATTTTTGTGATCTTTGAACGGCTCCATGACGAGCATAGGTATCCGGGGACAGGAATCGGGCTGGCCATCTGCAAACGGATCGTCGAACGCCACGGAGGCCGCATCTGGTGCAAATCGACGCCCGGCGAGGGGACCACCTTTTACTTTACGGTACCCAAAAGACCGTCCGAAACAGATGAATTGCTCGAAAAATCCCCGTGTTACGGCTGAGCCGGCCCGCCGTCCCAACGGCAGATTTTGGGGAACCTCTTGGCCCTCCGCATGTTCAGGAGCAAACGGGCAGGCCATTGGCGTCATGGTCCTCGCGCCAGAAAAATTCTCCGCCTCCAAGGCTGCCAGGTCTTGTGGAAAACCGCGTTAAAGGCAACAATTTCCTATTCTCCCTAGTACAATAGACCTGACTGGGGAGTTGGAGGCTTTGTTTCGTTTTTCCCTGATTCTATTGGACAACGATGAGCACCTCGGAACGAACACCAGACCTATTGAACGCCCGAAGCCAATTGGCCGGGCCGAGCGGGAAGGTAGGCATCTATCGGCTTGCTCGGCTAGAAGAGTTGGGGTGGACCCATCTGGACCGGTTGCCGTATTGCATTCGGATTCTTTTAGAATCGGCCCTTCGTCATTGTAATGGCCGAGAGGTCCAGCCTGAGGATGTGGAGCGATGGGCTCGCTGGCGTCCGAAGGATTTGCCGAGGGTCGAGGCGCCGTTTCTGCCCGCCCGGGTGTTGTTGCAGGATTTTACCGGGGTGCCTTGTGCGGCCGATTTGGCGGCGATGCGGGCAGCCGTTGCCCGGCTGGGCGGCGATCCGCAGCGGGTCAATCCACTCCGACCCGTCGATCTCGTGATTGATCATTCGCTCCAGGTAGATTTTTTTGGTTCGCCGGACGCCCTGACAAAAAATGTGGCCCTGGAGTTCCAACGCAACCAGGAACGATACACCTTTTTGCGGTGGGCGCAGAAAGCTTTTCAGAATTTTCGCGTCATCCCGCCTTCGGTCGGCATCATCCATCAGGTGAATCTGGAGTTTCTGGCCCAATGCGTCGTTGTCCAAAAAGACTCTGCCGGGCCAACGGCTTTTCCGGATTCCTTGGTGGGCACGGATAGCCACACGACCATGATCAACGGTCTGGGTGTGGTCGGTTGGGGCGTGGGCGGCATCGAGGCCGAAGCCGTAATGCTCGGCCAACCGATGGGTATGCTGCTGCCGGAAGTGGTGGGCGTGGAGTTGGTGGGTCGGCTTCCCGCCGGGGTGACGGCCACGGATTTGGTGCTGACGCTCACCCAGCGGCTTCGGCAATTGGGCGTGGTCGGCAAGTTTGTCGAATTCTTCGGCCCCAGTCTTAGCGAGATGACCGTTCCGGACCGGGCCGTCCTGGCCAATATGGCCCCCGAATACGGCGCCACGATGGGCTATTTCCCCTTCGACGAGCAGACGTTGGCGTATCTTCGGCAGACAGGCCGACCGGAAGAGCACGTCCAACTGGTGGAAAGATATACGAAAGAACAGATGCTCTGGCGATCCGCCGACGCCCCCACACCGGAGTACTCTCAGACGCTTACGCTGGACCTTGGCACAGTGGCGTCCTGTCTGGCCGGGCCGAAACGTCCCCAGGACCGAACACCGCTCCTACAGATGACGAAAGCGTTCCGAGAGGCCCTGCAAGCGCCGGTGGATCAGCGGGGTTTTGGTCTATCGGCCGAGCAAGCCGACCAAAAGGTAGAAATCCATTGCGGCGGCGAAAAAGTCCGGCTTTGCCACGGCGCCGTGGTGTTGGCCTCCATTACCAGTTGCACCAATACGAGCAATCCGGCGCTCATGGCGGCCGCCGGTCTGCTGGCCGACAAAGCGGTTCGGCGGGGGCTGCGCACGCCGCCGTGGGTGAAAACCAGTTTGGCCCCGGGTTCTCGGGCGGTGAGCGCCTATTTAGCCGCCGCCGGGTTGGACAGGCCGTTGGAAACCTTGGGCTTTCATACGGTGGGGTATGGATGTGCGACGTGCATCGGCAATAGCGGGCCGTTGCCGGCGCCGGTTGCCCAGGCCATTCAGGAGCATCGGCTGGTTGTGGCCGCTGTGCTGAGCGGCAACCGAAACTTCGAGGGGCGCATCCATCCTCTGGTGCGGGCCAATTATCTGGCCAGCCCGCCGCTGGTGGTCGCCTACGCCTTGGCTGGTCGGATCGATATCGACTTCCAAACCGAACCGATCGGCGTCGATGCAACCGGCCGACCGGTCTTTTTGCAGGACATCTGGCCTACAGAGAAAGAGATCGCCAAGGCCCTGGAGGTCATATTGCCGGAAATGTTCCGTCGCCAATACGCCCGCCTGCAGGAGGCCTCGCCGCTGTGGAACACCCTGCCCACGCCGGAAGGGGCGCTCTATGCCTGGGACCCGGCCAGCACCTACATTCAACAGCCGCCGTTTCTCGAAAATCTGACGTTGGTCCCGCCGGGCGTCCAACCGATCCGCAAGGCCCGTATCCTGGCCCTGCTGGGCGATTCCGTAACCACCGACCATATTTCCCCGGCCGGTTCGATTCCTCCTGGCAGTCCGGCCGGGCAGTATCTCCAATCGTTGGGTGTTCGGCCCGAAGAGTTCAACAGTTACGGCGCCCGACGGGGCAACCATCAGGTGATGGTCCGGGGCACATTGGCCAACGTTCGGCTTCGGAACCAGTTGGTCCCCGGGGTGGAAGGCGGCTATACGCGGCATTTCCCGTCAGGAGAGCAAATGACCATCTACGAGGCGGCCATGCGATACCGGCAAGAGGGAACGCCACTGGTGATTTTGGCCGGAATGGAATACGGCACAGGCAGCAGCCGCGATTGGGCCGCCAAAGGCGTTGCCCTCTTGGGCGTCCGCGCCGTATTGGCCCGCAGCTTTGAACGCATCCATCGAAGCAACCTGGTCGGCATGGGGGTTGCGCCGTTGGAGTTCCTGCCCGGAGAAAGTTGGCAAAGTCTGGGCCTGACCGGCCAAGAGCAGCTTGAGTTTTCCGGTCTGAACGACCAGATGGAGCCGGGCCAGTTGATGGACGTAGAAGTGGTCCCGCCCGGCGGCCTAGGACGACGTTTCCAGGTTAAGCTCCGCATCGACACCCCGTTGGAAATGCAGTGGTATCGGCACGGCGGTGTGCTGCCCATGATGGTCCGAAAACTTTTAACCGTCGAGAACGCCTAGAACCGGCTGTTCAGGCCCCTATTGCTTGGCAATGGCCGATCCGATGGAAACACCGCTCATCAGTGTGGTGATCCCTGTTTATAACGGCCAATCCTTTGTGGCTCAGGCCATCGAAAGCGTCCTGGCCCAGACCTGGCCGCGTGTAGAGCTGATCGTCGTCAACGACGGCTCCACGGACCGATCCGCCGAGGTGATCGCCCGGTACGCCGATCGGCTGGTTTTGGTGGAACAACCCAACCGCGGCGTGGCAGCGGCCCGAAACGCAGGGATGGAACGCGCCCAGGGCGAGTTCGTCGCCTTGCTGGATCAGGACGATTGGTGGCGTCCGGAGAAGCTGGCTCGGCAGGCGAAGCTCCTGTTGGCCGATCCCCGCATTGGGCTGGTCCATACCGCAGTGGAGCATTACGATCAGGCCCGGCAGGAGTGGGTCGGTCCGTTGAATCCGCAGGCCAGGCCGGAACTTTTGGTCGGCCAGTGCTTCCGTCGGCTCCTTTTGGACAATCAGATTTACAATTCCACGGTGCTCCTGCGGGCCGAAGCCCTTCGGCAGGTCGGCCTATGCGATCTGAGCATCCGCGGCAATACGGTCCAGGACTATGACCTTTGGCTCCGGATCGCCAAGCATTGGGAATTGGCTTATGTGCCCGAGCCTATGGTGATCTTTCGTATCCACGGCCATCAGGGCACATGGGACCGGCGGTTGATGCTTTCGGAAGAGGCGCGGCTCTTGGAGCGGGTATTGGCCGAGGAAAACCTCGGCGACGATCCGGAACTCCGCGCTCGGATGGCCCGGCTGTACGACCAACTGGGCGGGGCGCATTTAGACGCGGGGGATCGGCGATCGGCCCGACAGAATTTCCGTCGGTCGCTTCAGTGGCGGCCCAGCCGACGGGTTCGGCTCTTATGGGCCGTCTCCTTCCTGCCCGTCCCTTTGATCCGCATTCTCCAGGCGGTTTGGCGGCAAAGGCCGGGGCGACGGCAAGCAGTGGCTTCGCCGTCCGACGCCCCTGCTCCTGATAATCTATGATTGAATAGAGGGGGAAACCCCATCGCCCCGAAGGAACACACCCTATGGCGGAAACAAACTATTTCCAAAAAGGCATTGTCTTGGCCGGGGGGGCCGGCACCCGACTGCATCCGATCACCCGGGCGGTCAGTAAACAATTGTTGCCAGTCTATGACAAGCCGATGGTCTATTATCCGCTTTCCACGCTGATGCTGGCGGGGATTCGGAATATCCTTTTGATCACCACACCCGAGGACCTGCCCGCATTCCAGCGGCTATTGGGCGACGGCGCCCAGTGGGGCCTGACGATCCAGTATGCGGCGCAACCGCGGCCCGAGGGCATTGCCCAGGCGTTTTTGATCGGGCGGGAATTTATCGGCGGGGACCATGTGGCGCTGGTGTTGGGGGACAATATTTTTTACGGCCAAGGATTTCAAGGGATGTTGGCGCAGGCGGCTGCCCGGCGGGAGGGGGCTACCGTGTTTGCCTATCCGGTCAAAGACCCGCAGCGGTACGGCGTGGTCGAACTGGACGCAACGGGCCGACCCGTAAGCATCGTGGAAAAGCCCACCCAGCCTAAATCCCGATACGCCGTTACGGGGCTGTATTTTTACGATCACGAGGTGGTTTCCATCGCCGAGTCGTTGCGCCCGTCGGCCCGCGGCGAATTGGAAATCACCGACGTCAATCGCACGTACCTGGAGCGGGGTCGGCTTCGGGTGGAACGGTTTGGCCGGGGATTTGCCTGGCTCGACACCGGAACACACGAATCTCTGCTCCAGGCGGCCAACTTCATCCAAACCATCGAACATCGCCAGGGATGGAAGATCGCCTGTTTGGAAGAGGTGGCCCTGCGCAAAGGGTTTATCAGCCGGGAGCAGTTCGCCGCTTTGGCCGACCAATATCGAGGCAGTTCCTACGGCCAATACTTGCGAGAACTACTGGAAAACGGAGAAATCTAGAGGGAGTACGGGGGAACGAAAAACCTCGAACGCAAGTCCGAAGGGCGAGCCTCGTCCGTAAAGGCGAGGGTTGGTCTGCCGACCGTTTCCCGATGGTCTTGGAGACCCATTTTCGATATGGTATGGTTTTCTAGGAGATGATGGGACAGGGCGATGGGGCGGATTTTCCACAGCGGGGAGATTTCATGCGGATCGTAGTAACCGGTTCTCTGGGCCAATTGGGCGGCGAATTGTGTCGGCAGTTTGGGCCGGAGGCGGTCGGCCTGGACCTGCCGGAGTTCGACCTGACGGATCAGCGGGGCGTAGGGCGTTGGATGGAGCAATTGGCCCCGGATGTGGTGATCAATTGTGCTGGCTATACCCAGGTAGATCGGGCGGAGTCGGATTCGGTCCGATGTCGGGCGGTCAACGTGAGCGGCGTCGCCTACTTGGCCGAGGCGTGCCGACGCACCGGCGCCGCTCTTGTGCAGATCAGCACGGACTACATTTTCGGCGCGGACGCCGCCCGGCAAACCCCCTATCGCGAAGAGGACCCGCCCGGACCGGTGAATGTGTATGGGCTGAGCAAGTTGGAGAGCGAACGGCACGCCAAGGCCGCCCCCCGTTGGCTGATTGTGCGTAGCTGCGGTTTGTACGGACGGCTTGGGCCGCGGGCGGCCGGCAACTTCGTGGAAACCATGATCCATCAAGCCAAGCAGCGGGGCCGACTCCGCGTGGTGGCCGATCAGCATTGCACGCCCAGCTACGTGGGCCATGTGGCGCGCGCCATTCGCTTCCTGGTCGCCATCCGCGCTGTCGGCGTCTATCATATCGTCAATCAGGGAGCGACCACCTGGTACGATTTCGCCGCGGAGATGTTCCGTATTCTCGGCTGGTCGGTCGAACTGGAGCGGATCAGCTCGGCCCAATGGAATTCGCCGGCGCGTCGGCCCGGTTATAGCGTGCTGGACCCGTCGAAGTATCTGGCGATCTCAGGCCGACCGGACCTGCCCCCTTGGCAAGAAGCCCTCAAAGAATATCTGAGCGTCCGCGGGGCGGAATGAACGCGGCGTCGATGGGCGCCGAATACATCCCCCATGCGTTGATCCTGGAGGGCGCTGATTTCTCAACCGGAAGGAGCGACGGTGTTTTCGCCGGAGGAATATGAGCTGCTCGACTTTGGCCGAGGCCGACGATTGGAGCGGTTTGGGCCGATCGTGTTGGATCGGCCTTGCCCGGCCGTAGAACGCCTGCCGCTGGAACGACCGGAGCTATGGACGGAGGCGCACGCCCGGTACGACCGGACCAACGGGCCAAAAGGTCAGTGGGTGCTCCTCCGGCCGGAGCTGCCCGAACGATGGACGATCCGTCATGGGCCGGTGCAGTTGGAGCTGAAACGGACCGAGTTCGGCCAAGTGGGACTTTTCCCGGAACATGCAACCCATTGGGATTGGATCGCCCAGCAAGCCGAGGCGGAGCGGCGGCGCACAGGGCAACCGATGAAACTGTTGCATCTGTTTGCCTATACGGGGGGCGGTACGTTGGCCGCCGCTGCCGCCGGCGCGGAAGTGGTCCATGTCGATGCGGCCGCCAACATGACGGCCTGGGCCCGACGCAATGCGGAACTTTCCGGGTTGGCCGATCGGCCGATCCGCTGGATCGTCGAAGATGTGCGCAAATACTGCAAGCGGGCGTTGCGTCGGGGCGAACAGTTTCACGCCGTGCTGCTGGACCCGCCCAGTTATGGCCATGGGGCGCATGGCGAGGTGTGGCGGTTGGCCCGCGACCTAGCAGGTTTGCTCGAATTGTGTGCGGCCCTGACGGTCGAAGACCGGCGGTGGATTCTGCTGACCGCCCATACCCCCGGTTTCGGACCTAAAAGGCTCCGCGGCCTGATGGCCCGGTCCTTCGGCGATCCAGGGCCGGAGCGGCTCACCGCAGGCCGACTCCTGCTGCTCACCCGCACCGGACGGGCGCTTCCCAGCGGGGTGTTTGTCCGCTGGGAGTCCTAAAAGCCGCCCGCTTGCCCGGGACGTTCCTATCCTGGGCCGAGCAGAGGTGCGGCGGCGGTCGCTTCAGCCGCACGGCGAACGGTGAAAATGCACCTGCCGCCAGGCCCCCTCTTCATCCCGATGCCACACGCGGGTCTCTGAAAATCCGCGGGTAACGGGTTTGCCGACCGCCGGGTCCATCTGCTGCGTGAGCCGAACATAACAAACCACCGCCGTATCGCCCAAAATCCGTACCTGGGGCGAGCAGATGGTAGTATTGTGCGGCTTTTCCGCCGGGCCTAAATCGAAATAGAACCCGTGGAAATCCATGCCCTCGACCAGATGGCCGTGGGTTTCCGGCTCAAAGCAGGTGAGCGTCGGGTCGCAGAGACGCTGGTAGGCGTCCCAGTCGGCCTCGCTCACTGCGTCCAAGAGCCGCTGGGTGAGGTCCAAAAGTTCCCGTTTGGTCGATTCGAGGTCTTTCATTTTGCGTCTCCCCCAAACGACGATCGCCAACGAAGCCCTCTTTACTGGCCTACGTTTTTATAGCTTAGGGTCGCAGGAGACCCAGCCGGCGGAGCTTTTCTCGGCATTCGTCGCGCTCCCGGCACCGGGCCAGCTCCTTCCATGCAGGGTCTTGGGCGACCAGGAAATCTTCTTCCGCGGCTGGGACCTTGCCCGCCTGGGCCAGCCGCTCGATCACCCCCTGCTCCAACCGACTCAGAGGCATCGCCAGAAGTCGGTAATCCTCAAACGCCTCCCAAACCAGCGGAAACAACGGCCGGATGATTTCATAACCGATCGTCTGCGCATACCGCCGAATCTCCCACTGCGACTGCGGCGCAAGCCGAAGCTCCAAAAAATGCAATAGATTATGAAGATCGATCTTCCAGTAGGCTTCCGTATAGGTAGAAAGCGGCAGGTCTTTCCGGGCCTGTTCGCGGGCCACCCCCAGGTCCAAACGGCGCTGATAGACGCTGCGGGCGTGGTTCTGCAACTCCAGCTCGGCGGCGGAAAGCTCCTCGCCCAGCTCCTTCGGCAAAAAGCCTTCGCTCCCCTGCCGATTCTGCGCCGATTGCAACCGCCACTGGTCCGGCGGCGTGCGCTGGGCCGCGTCGATCGCCACCGAATACCGCGTGCTATACTCGTTGACCGAGGCGGTCCGATGCCGAATCCACTGCCGCCAGCAGTCCATCGGAACCCGCACAAATAGCTTCACCTCGGCCATTTCAAACGGACTGGTATGCCCGTGCCGCATCAGATACCGAAGCAATGTCCGATCGTCGGACACCGTGCGGGTGCCTTCGCCGTAGCTGACGCGAGCGGCCTGGACAATGGCCCGATCGTCGCCCATCACATCCACCAGGGCCACCAAACCATCGTCCAGCACCGGAAATTTCTTCCAACGCAATGTCTCGACTAGTTCGCTGTGCGTGCTCATCGTCGAAAAATCCACCGAAAACCTACTCCCCCGGCCAGCCGAAGGTTCACGGAACCTCTCGACTCCTAGGAACGAAGCTGATCTTGGAACCCACCGTCTTGACCGACGCCGCTATGTCTTTTTCCACAACTCCTGGATCACGTTGGCCAACAGGGCCGGGTTATCCGTTTGGACTAAATGCTCGATGCGGGAGGCGGGGATGTGGAGTTTTTCCATGGCCGCGGCGGCTCGCTGCCAAAGCCGCCCCCGGGCCTTCCCCTCGGCCAAATACAACTCGCTTGCAATCTCCTGCAACCGCTGAAGCATAATGGCCTGTTGGTTTTGGTAGTAATTGCGGATGATCCGCTGTTGATACGGGGTATATTCTTTGTCCGCCATAAGGGAATAGCTTCTTCCATTTCGTAGCGACGATTCCAAAATGCCCGATGGCTTCTATTATCCCAGACCAGGAAAATTTCCGCCAGAACCCCTATTTTTAGGGGGGATGCCCATGCTACACTATGAGTGTCCCCCAAGGAGAATTGACCATGCGATGTACCAGAATTGGGTTGATTTGTCTGGCCGCAGGGATCGGCTGGTTCCAGCCCGCTTGGCAACCGGTCGGAATCGGGAAGGCGGGGGAAACGGTGCTCCAGGCCGAGGAAATTTTTCGCCGCTCGTTTGATAAGGAAGAGTTCTTCTCGTTTCGGCACACCTGGGGCGATGCGCCGGTCCGTACCTGGATTGCCCCGCAGGATGGCCTTGGAGTGGGCAATTCCCGATGCATGCGCCTGCAACTGGATTTTCCTGAATCGGTCCAGGAGAATCTTTCCTATTGGAGCTACGAACTGCCCCAGCCGACGCCGATTGCCCCCGGCCTGGAGACGATCCGCTTTTCCGTGAAGACCAATGTGCCGGTGTCGCTGAAGGTGGCCATTTCGCCGTATGGATTTATTTATCATGGTCCGGGGGTTGGTCCGTCGGCCGAGTGGCAAGAAGTGCGCCTCCGGGACGCCTACCAAGAGCTTCGCAAATGGTGCGAAGGCGGCGGTCAGTCGGCCGAAGGCGCCTGGGTGCAGGCCATCATCGTGGCCGTCGGCAACACCCGCGGCGCCAAGGCCGACATCCTGTTGGACGACCTGTGCCTCGAAGGCCCCGCTGGCGCTAAGGAGGCCATTCGCCAGGAAGCCTTCCGGCGGCGAACCCGCAAGGTGCGGATCGCGCCGATTTCGCTCCTCTGGGACCAGGGCCATCGGACCCTGGAGGCCGTTTTGAGCGGGCTGGACGAGGCGGGCCAGGCAGGGGCCGATTTGGCCTGCCTGCCGGAAGTCTGCGTCGATCAGCCGCCGGAGCCTATTCCAGGCCCCACCTACGAAAAGATCGCCCAAAAGGCGGCCCAGTATAAGATGCTGGTCGTGGGCAATCTCCGGGAAAAAGACGCCGACCGATGGTATGTAACCTCGTTTCTGTGCGATCGGCAAGGCCGACTGGTGGGCAAGTACCGAAAGAGCCATTGCCTGCCCTACGAGCGAGGGCCGGGGCCGGACGCCGGGTTTGCCCTGGGCGACGACCTGCCGGTGTTTTCCACGGATATTGGCCCCATCGGGCTAAAGATCGGCACGGATCACTATTTCCCGGAGATCGACATGGTGCTGCGGCGTCGGGGGGCGAGGCTGATCGTCTGGTCCACCAGTCCGTTTCCCGTGCGTGATGAGCATTTGTTTGCCTTCGCCCTCCAGGGCCGGGCCGTCGATCTGGACCTCTACTATGCAGTGGCCCAATATGCGGGGCAGAAAGGCTACGGCGGGTACGAGGATCGGTTTTCCTGGACCGGCACGTGGCCGATCGGTCGGGCGCAGGTCATCGCCCCGGACGGCCATACGCTGGCCGACTCCGGGCATGGCGGCGGCGTTGCAGTGGCCACGGCGCCGGCTGCCGCCCTAGCCGTCGGCGGCATCAACCCCAAAGCCGGACTGGACACCGAAGGCCCCTATCGGCTTGTAACCGCCCCGAACGACCAATTGCCCCCGCCTTGGCCCAGAACTTCGGACAAACCCCGCGTCGTCCGAGTGGCCGCCATCGAATGTGAACCCAATATCGAACGGCTCCTCCAGAAGCTGGACTACTGCGGCCAGCAGCAGTGCGACCTGGTCTGTCTGTGGGAATACGTCTGGTATCAAAACGACGAGGAGGTCGAAAAATACCGCCAGCGGAACGAGCAGTGGCTCCGGCAGATCGCCGAAAAGGCCGCCAAGCATAAAATGTACATCGTCATTGCCGGCGAACTGCATCGGGGCTTCAACGAAGCCATCCTCTACGACCGCCAGGGCAAAGAGCTGGGCCGATACACCAAAATCATTCAAACCACGCCGAAAGAGTCGAAATACTATCGGGTGGGCGACCGGGTGGGGATTTTCGACCTGGATTTCGGCCGGGTGTGTGTGAAGATATGCGCCGATGTCTATGCCCCGCTTTTGGACCTGGCGGCCGGCCTGCACCAGGTGGATCTGATGCTGCATCCTACCCAAGATGCCGGGCCGTATGGGGAGTTCATCCGGCTGCGGGACGGCCATCGGGCGGTGGATCACGGGTATTTTCTGCTGCGGGCCACCAGCCCCTGCGGCCCAAGCGACCACCGGGCCTACCTCCTCGACCCCTGGGGCATGGTCCTGGGTGCAAGTCAACATTTGACCAATAACCCGCCGGTAATCGTCCGCCTCCAGTTGGACAATCGGCCCCGGTATTTCGAATGGCCGGAGGACCTGCGAGCCAAAGGCCCTTATCCGGACGGCTACCAACAGAAGCGCCAACCAGTGGCCAAAGGCGATCTGCGCGCCGTTTTACTCCAGCACCGCCGGCCAGAACTCTACCGGCCAAAACCGTAAAACCGCCGCCGGCCGCTCACTTCCGCCCAGCAAAAAGCCGCTCCCGAACGCTCGCGCCTTGGTTATGCGCCGTCCCCCCCCGCCCTCCGAGTTCACCATAGGTAACACCACTGCCTCTACACTGGGCTTTCTTTCCTACCAGGCAAAGGAGTGTCTAGTTGATTGTCTTCTAACAAGGGAGCGGCTTCATCTTCTATATGAATCCCTTGTTTGTCATTGCGGAGGCAAATGTTGCGTCTTGCTACCCCCCCACTGTTATCTTTGTAAACAATTCCTGCTTGAACGTTTTCCAGACACTGATTTTCTTCTAACAGAGGTTGGGCGTTTCCTCCCACGCAAATGCCATAAGTACCGTTCCCCTTGCAAAGGTTATACTGGGCCTTTCCTCCTTGAGAACCTCCATATCCAATACCCGCCTTTTTATTTTCGGAACAGTGATTTTCCTGTAAAATGGGTTGCGAGGCCCCTGCTATATAAATGCCATATTGTTCGTTCGCTGTGCAAATATTCCCTTTAACCAGTCCCTGACTTCGTCCCCAAAAAGCTATCCCGCAATCTTTATTTCGCACACATTGGCAATGTTCGATAGTAGGGTTGCTATCATCGGTAACAAAAATTCCAGTATATCCATTCTCTATGCATCTGTTTTTTCTTGCTATCCCTTCACTTTGATCTACATAGGCGATCCCGGCGCCTTTATTCTTAACACAACGATTCTTTTCCAGGGTAGGGGAAGCGTTCTGGGAGACTTGAATACCGCGACGCCCATTCCCCCCACAAAGGTTATTTCGTGCCGTCCCCTTGCTGTAGTTAGAATAAGCAATCCCGTTCTTGCCGTTTTGTAGGCACTTGTTTCCGACTACTCCGGGTTCGGCCTGATCCTCGATCGAGATTCCATGTTTTGCGTTTTTTCTGCAAATGTTTCTGTCAGCCGTTCCAGAACTATTGTCAAAAAATACAATGCCAGTATCTTCGTTTTCTAGGCATTGGTTCTCTTCTAAGGTGGGGTGCGATTGCTCGGAAACCTGAATCCCATGGTATTGATTTTTTTGGCAGATATTTTTTCTGGCTATTCCGGAACTACTCCACAAGTAAACAATACCACAGTCTTGGTTTTCTATACATTGGTTTTCTTCCAAGGTCGGCTGCGCCTGCCCAGAAACCGCAATCCCCTGAAGTTGATTTTTTTGGCAGATATTTTTTCTGGCTACTCCAGAACTGGTTCCAAAGTAGGCAATGCCTGTTTCGACGTTTTCCAGGCATTGGTTTTCTTCCAAGGTCGGCTGCGCCTGCTCAGAAACCGCAATCCCCTGAAGTTGATTTTTTTGGCAGATATTTTTTCTGGCCACCCCAGAACTGGTTCCAAAGTAGGCAATGCCCGTTGCCAGGTTTTCCAGGCATTGGTTTTCTTCCAAGGTCGGCTGCGCCTGCTCAGAAACCTGAATCCCATGGTCTTGATTTTTTTGGCAGATATTTTTTCTGGCTACTCCAGAACTGGTTCCAAAGTAGGCAATACCCGTTGCGTTTTCCAGGCATTGGTTTTCTTCCAAAGTCGGCTGCGCCTGCTCAGAAACGCAAATTCCATAGGTATTTTTCCGGCAGATGCATCCGTGTAGAGTTCCTCGGACTATTCCCTGTAACCGAACTCCAGCACCGAACACGCCAGAACCATCTGCCCACTTCCCACCTTGAAAGACACAATTTCTAATGTCTACCACTCCAGAACTGGCCGATAGAACATCAGCAGGTCCCAAACCGATATATTCTACGCTAAGGTCGCGCACACTGAATAAACCAGTCCCTAAATAAGAAATAGCCGCTCGTCCAGGTGTATCTACCAGGATATATGTATTTTCTTTTCCACTTCCGCGCAGCAAAAGCGACTTTTTGATCTGAAGGCCTTTGGGCAGACGATACGTACCTGGCTGGAGATAGATGATGGCTCCGGGCGGAGCGTTTGCGACAGCGCGGATCAACGAGTGGGCATCCGAAACCACCATTTGACTTACAGGTCCAAGCGGCGGTGGTGAATCCGGCGCTCGAATAGCAGCATACAATTCACGAACCCACTGCACCGCACCGTGTTGGGGCCGAGCAGCGGGGTCCGCCGCCAATGCCTGCATCACCACCAATTTTTCCGCATCCCCCAAACCCTCTAAACACGGTTTGCCGAGAGTTTGGTTATCCAAAATTTCCTTAGGTTTTGTACCGAACGGCTCTCGGCCGGTGCGAAGTTTCACATAGGTGGCTGCAAGACTATAGATATCCACCGTTGGATGTAAAACCCCTTGGTCCCACGCTTCCAGAGGCAAATAACCAAGAGTACCCAACCGGCTGTGGGAACCAATTGAAGCGCCAATAAACTTCGCCAGCCCTACATCCCCCACCTTCACTCGATCCCAAAACAAAAGTAGGTTCGAGGGTTTGATGTCTCGATGATAGATTCCTTTTTCGTTGAGAAAATCTATCGCTTGCGCGGTTTCATAGATATATCGAATGAGTTTGCTAAGAGGGATACCTTGCTGGCCTACAAGCTCATAGTACCGTAGCATATCCTCCAAGGAGCGGATTTTTTTGCCGGGGGCAAGTTCGCCTTCGCCGGGGGCCAATTCCCAGCGGGTAACCAGATAGCCGCCGATCATCCAAATGTCCATCAAAGTAACAATCCGCGGATGTCCGGGCAACATCTTCAAATAGTTGAGGTTTTCCAGTTCGCGTCGGATTTCCGAGTCGGCCTCATCCAACGGGTGGAGCGACACTTTGATGGCACACGGCACTCCTTCGGCGGAATAGGCTTCGTGGACCTCGGCAAACCCACCCCAGCCAATCCGAGGGGCAATCTTGAACCCATAATTTTCGAGCGCTTGTTGGACAATAGATTCCATCCGGCCAACCTCCTGGAGGCAAAGAGGATTTCGGGTGATCCCCAGCGCCGGTAAAGTATATTAAAGCACATCGGTTGGCCAACGGGAAGTGAGCAGGCAGTGGGGGGGTAGGAAGTAGGGAGACGGGAGTAGAGGTGGATGGGGAATCGAGCCACGCTGTAGCAGAGAGCGGGTTTGTTGGTAGGGAGTTGGGTCGGTGGGCCGGGGGCGGGAGTTTATCGGGCGGCGTTTTCCAGGGCGCGGCCGGTGGGGACGGTCAGTTTGGCCCAGAACGGATGTCGCCGATCCGCCCGCAATCGGGCGTCTTCGAGCATCACCGCTACGTCCGGCTGGACGACCCGGTTGGGAGGATTGGCCCGCATCCCGTTGACGATCACGACGATCTGCCTTTGAAAATCGACCATCTCCGGCGCAAGCCAGATGGTGATCCGGGCCGAGCGGGCCTGCACCCGGAGGCCGTTATTATTCGCCGTGACGGCGGCTTCGGTTTTAATGGGTCGAAAGCCGCTGGGCGGCGGCCACTGGGTGGGATCGACCATCGACCGGGCCGGATATCCCTCTAACTCCACCCACCAGAAGAAGTTGTCCCACGGACGCATCGAAACCGCCGCAAACTCCCGCGGGAAAAAGTTCCGTTGCATCCGCCCCATCCAGTCGAAAAGCCGAAGGATTTCGTCGTAAAAATCCTCATGGCCCCGGCCCAGATATTCGACCACGGTGGCGTTATATCCCCGGTTGAGATAGCGGTCGAGGTCGCGGGCGTTGGTGCTCATCTTGCCGCCGTCCAACTCCCCGCAGACAAAGTAGAAAGGAACCAGGGCGGCGTTTTCCCAATAAAGGGAGACGTATTTATCGGCCTGGGCCACGATGGGAATTACACCGGCCCAAAGGTCTGGATGCGCTAAGCCGATGTCCCAGGCGGCGTCGCCGCCCATCGAGTGGCCGCTCAAGAAGACCCGATCCGTGTCGATGGAGAAGCGTCGGCAGGCATCCCGGAGGGCTTGCAGTACCGCCGTATGTTCGCGTGCGGAATAGGTATATTGTTTTTGATGTTCGGCGGGCCAATCCGGGGCGATGACGATGTAGCCGTGGCGGGCGGCCTGGCCGGTGCGCACACCCGCTTGGTTCCACGCCCCCGCCCACCAATCCACTTGCAACTCCGCCGTCGTGCCGGCGCCCCGCAGGGTTACGATCGTCGGATACCGGCGATAGGGGTCATATTCGGGCGGCAATTGGACATAGTAGCGGACCGGCGGCTCTCGGCCCACGCCGGGAACCTCCAGGGCGTAATAGCCGGGTTTTCCTTCGACGGGTTGGGCCTCCAGGGGCGGTTTTATGTGGGCCAATACCCGGGCCAACCGTTCGGGGGTGGCGCCTTCCTGTCGGCTCAAAGATTCCAGAATCTGATCCCGATTGGGTTTCAACTCTTCGGTCAGATACTGCCGAACCAAGTTTCGGACTTCATAGAGCGAAACGGCGATCGAAACCCGCGGCATTGCGCCGTCCGAGCCCATCAGCCAGCCGGTAACAGCCAGCGCCAGTTTTTCCTCCGCTTTGAGTTTCCCCTCCTGGGCCAATTGCCGAAAGGCGGTCAATCGGCCTAGGGTATTGAAGTTCAATTCTCGCCGGATTTCTTCTATCGCCGTCTGAAGCGGCTGACGATATTTTTCCTCTTTGACCTCCGAGAGGAAACGATCCAAAAGCTGAAGCGATTCCTCCCGCTGGGCGAGCTGTTTTTCGTACTCTTCCTGCAATTCTCGGACTTCTTGAAGGATTTCGCCGGCCACTCCCTCGGAGGGGAACTTTTTGAGTAGCTGGATGACCAACTGATGCTGGCCGGCCTGGCGACGCAATTTCAACTCCTCCAAAAGCCGACGGGCCGCCAGTTGACGCAAATCCCGAATCGTCCCCTCCAACTGCTGCCCAAGCGATGGGTCGTCCGGATGCTCCTGGGCCAGGGCCTGCAATTCTTTGATGGCTTCTTCGTACCGTTCGGCCTGGAGATAGAAGCGGGCCACCCGTTTGCGATGTTCGGGATTTTTCGGATCGATCTGTTTGGCCAGGATTTTGGCCAACATCTCCTGCGGAATGGTGGAAGTAGCCATCCGCATGTCCCAGACGTGCGTAATTCCTTCCACTTTGGCCCAGCGGGGCGTAAGCTCCGTAATGCCTTGAATGATGTCCACATTGCCGCGGGCGGTGGCCATGGTCAGGATGCGTCGGCCATATTCGTCGAACGGCCCAATCCGTACCAGAGGGCCGACCGTCTGCACACTGGCGCCGCTGCGTAAGACCCGCTGCCAAATGACGAACTTTTCGTCGGCGCCGCCCACATCATCCTGCCGAACTTCCCGCACCTGCCGTTTGGGAAGGAAAATCCGCCGCAAATCGTCGTCCAAAAAGAGAATCAGCGGAACCACATCCCCTTCCGGCGCTGAACGGGGAATATTGCCCACGGTTATCAGGGGCGGCCCCAGCTTGCCCGAAATCATCCGCCCATCTTCCATGACCACCACCGCCGCCTCCGCCTTGGCGCCCATCCAGGGGTCAAGCCGCCCACCGGCCAAAAGCCCAATCGCTATCGCCCAACCCCAGGAAAGCGAAATCTTTCCCCGCCAGCTCATCCAAACACTCCTGAAAAACGAACCGTCGCTTGTTGGAAAAGGAACGCCAATTCTGTCCCGTGGAACCATCTGTTACTGCTGCGCGAACAGGATTTCCTCTTCAGGCGGCGTCATGGCCTGGAGCAATCCCTGGGCTTTGTGCCAGGTCTCTTGGTATTCCTGCTCCGGATCGGAAAGCACGGTTACGCCGCCGCCGACGTGCAGTTGCTGCCAACCCCGCCCGACGGTAATCGTGCGGATCAAAAGATTCAAGTCCATGTTCCCATCAAATCCAATATAGCCTAACGAGCCGCAATAAGCGCCCCTGCTGGTGGGTTCCAGTTCGGCGATGATTTCCATGGCCCGTACCTTGGGAGCGCCGGTTACCGAACCGCCCGGAAAACACGCCCGCACAAGATCGACCGGAGAACACTCCGACCGAAGCCGACCCCGCACCGCCGAAACCAAATGAAACACCCGGACATAGCTCTCCAGGCCGCACAGTTGGCTCACCCGAACGCTCTCCGGCAGGCAAACCCGGGACAAATCATTCCGCAGTAAATCCACAATCATCACATTTTCCGCCCGGTCTTTCTCGCTCCGCAAAAGCTCCTCGGCGGCCGCCTGGTCTTGCGCCGGATTGCCCGTCCGCGCCCGGGTGCCCTTGATCGGCCGGGTCTCCACCTGCCCGGCGCGAACACACAAAAACCTTTCCGGCGACCCGCTGAGGATTTGAAATCCCCCTAGATCAAAATATCCGCCAAACGGCGTCGGATGCGCGGAGCGTAAACGCAAATACAACCGCCACGCCGGCCCCTGGGCCGGCAACAACAACCGCTGGGCCAAATTCACCTGAAACACGTCCCCCGCACAAATATACTCTATTACCCGACGCACCGCCTCCTGGTACCCGGCGGGGGTAAAATTGCTGGCCACCGGGGGCAATCCCTCCACCGCATAGCACGGGGCCAACTGCTCCGGCAAAATAGCGGCGTTGTCGGTTGCGGTGGGCCTTTCAGGAACGAATTTTTCAGGAACATGTTGCCGCCGGGGGCCGCCCTGGTTAGAAACGTTTTCCACGTGCGAAGCACTGTTGGGGAAATTCAGCGGTAGGGTCCGGCAACCTGCTTGAGACGGCTTTTGCCCATTGCCCGGATCGTTTTCCAAGGCGACCGTGGGGCCAAGCAAATGGGCCTTCCATTCCTCCAATCGTTCGCGCGCACGGCGTAGGCGGCGGTTGGGTTCTCGTTCGGGAAACCCCTGCGAGATGATCCAGGCCCGGCCTTCTCGATGGTCAAAGGCCGCCGCAATGTCATAGAACCCCACCGCGAACACCGGCAAACCGAATTCATTCCACCTCGCCTTGGGCAATTGTTCCCATTGCCGGGCCAACTCATATCCGAATACCCCGACCGCTCCGCCTTGAAACGGCGGAAGTCCTGGCGCCGAGCAGGTCCGAAACGCCTCCAACCGGGTCGCCAGTTCCGCCAGGGCGTCCGGACCATCCTCGAACAGTTCCTGATACTCAAACGGATCCGCCGCCACAAACGAATAACGCCCTAAATGTGGATGGCGCATGGCGCTGTCCAGAAACACACAATGCGGCCGACCCGCCAACCGGACAAACAGCGCCTCCGGCGTCCAATCGGGCGAAATCTCTTCGACAAGAGGTAACAAAGAGGACATACGAGTCGGCTTTCTCGCCGGCAGAGAATCCCGGTCCTGAACAGTCAGGGGCTAGAAACCCGAGGCGCCATCGCAACGGAAACCTCAGAAAATTAGGTACATCGGCCTAGGGGAGCTGGAGTCCCCTTTTTTATCGGGCGCCGCCGTTGATTTCAATGATCTGCCCGGTCAGGAAAGCCGCCCGAGGCGAAACCAAAAATCGCACCAGGTCGGCCACATCCTGTGGGGCGCCCCATCGGCCCAACAGACACTCCTGCATGGCCCGCTGCTGCCAGAGGTCGGAGGCCTGCTCGGCCCAGCGGGTGCGAATCCAACCCGGCGCCAGGCACAGCACACGGACCTGCGGGGCCAGCGCCCGGGCCAAACTCCGGCTGAAAGCCATCACCGCTCCCTTGGCTGCCGCAAACAACTGCCCGCCGTCGGTCTCGATGCCCCGATGCACACCGTCCCAACCGACGTTGATAATCACTCCCTGGCCGGCCCGCTTCATCCGTTGCCCTGCCTCCCGACTGAGCCGAATGGTCCCCACCACATCGACCCGCCAAAGGGCCTCCAAACGCTGCTCAAAGTACCACCCGGCGCCCTCGCCTGTAAGCACGTCCGCCCCAGCATTGTTGATCCAAATATCCACCCGCTCCCGCCAACGCCACACCTCCTCGAGGAGCCGATCCTGCTGGGCCTGGTCGGCCAAGTCGGCCAACACCACCAAGGCGTCCCGGCCTTTTTGCCGAATGGTCTCCGCCGCCACCCGGGCTTCCTCCGGATGATGCCAGCCGTGCAGGACGACATCGGCCCCTGCCTCGGCCAATTCCAAGGCAATGGCCTGGCCAATCCCCCGCGAAGACCCGGTAACCACCGCTGTCTTTCCCTCCAATTCGCCCGGCTGACCCGACATGGTTTTGCCCTCCATGAGAGAGAACTATCTTACCCAGAATTCCCCTTTTGCCCCGCCCGTACGTTTTGAACCATTTTCGGAAAGGAACCTCCCTCTATCTTCCATTGTTTTACCCCATTTTCTCCCGGAGGCAATCCTCCGGGAACTTTTTCCTTTTTCCCAACACACATTCTTTGAGTTCCGTAAGGATTCTATGGAACGCTGCTCCCCTTTTCGACCCCTCATTCCGAAGGACTTGCTTTCCCTAGACGAGGAAATTATGCTATCTTTCTTAGGTTTCCCATTTTCCAAGGAGGGGAAACGGCTCGCCAGTCCGGAGGCTCCACGGAAACCAGACAACCGATTCTTTTGCGAACACTTCCGCCAAGTCGAGTAGGCTTCTTTTTCGGAGAATCTCATTTCCGCGCAAGTGGGAATCCTGTTCCACCTCGCCCGGCTTTCGGCGTAGGCAAAACCTACGCCCTACCGGACTCTCGACGGCCGGGGGAGAGGCGAAACTGCTGGATCAGGAGCTTTCACAGGAATGACACGAACAGAAGCCCTCCATTCGGCTGAAATGTTACTTCTTCTTTTTGTCTCAGGGTTTTTCTGAAAGGAGATGGGTGATGAACAGACTTTGGACGATGGCACTCCTGGTGGTGTTGGGCTTGGCCGGTTGGGCTGGGGCCGATGAATTCCCCTTAAAAGACCATCCCGACTCGAAAGATTGGCCGGACCTTTTCGGCCCGGACCTGTCGAACGCCGCTTTTCCCAAAGGGGTATGGCGGATTGAGGATGGGGTCCTGACTGCTACCGAAGACCGCTGCATTTGGACCAAAAAACAATACGAAAACTTCATCCTCGACCTGGAGTTCAAAAACGCCCCGGGCAGCAATAGCGGGGTGTTCGTGTATTGCATTGATCAGAATAAATATATTTCCGATTCCGTGGAAATCCAAATCTGCGACGATTACGCCGAAAAATGGGCCAAAATGCCCCGTAGCTGGCACACCGCCGCCATTTTCGGCCATCAGCCCGCTACAGAACAAGTCGTCAAAAAAGCAGGCGAGTGGAACCGTATGACCATCGTCTGCAAAGGACCGATGATCTATGTCATGCTCAACGGCAAACCAGTCAATACCTTCGACATGCGGAAATACACCTCGGCCAAGAAAAACCCGGATGGTACCGATATTCCCCCCTGGCTGAACAAGCCGAAGGCCGAGCTGGGGACCAAAGGCTATATTGGTTTTCAGGGCAAACACGGCGACGCCCCGATCTACTTCCGAAATCTGAAAATCAAGCCGCTGGAATAGGCTTTGACTGTCCTGCAGAGCGACTTGGCTTGCCTATTTTGTGTATTTTTCTCAAATCCCACAGATTGTTAAATTGGCAGCCATAAGAACTGGGCCATTGCCACCGAAGAGGGGTAATGGCCCTTTTCGTTTTTTCTTCTGATGGATGAGAACACCTCTCCACAGATTGGCCTTATTCCCCCCTGAAAAGAGGGAGCTTTGAAAAAGCTCTTCTTGCCTCCAGAGGGTTTGGGTACAATCCCGACCCTCTTAAACCCGGTCTTGGATCGTGTTGCGCAGGTGGTAAGAAACGCTGGAGAGCAAAGAAGGTGTTGATCGCTCCTCCTCCCCATCCACCCACTTTTTTCCGAAGAAAACCAGATCGGCAAAGGGTGCTTTGCCGGTCGGAATCCGCCCGACACAGTCCGAGGAAGGTTTCTTTGCTGACCGGAGGGCAACCCACGGTCCCAAACTGCCGACAGGGTAAAAGATATTTCTTTTTCGCCATCCTGCTGGCGGCAGCAGCTCTATTTGGCGGGTGCGGGACCACCCGATGGACCGATACCAGCCGAACCGCCACCGAACAACTCCTGCTCTCCGATGCCATGGATCGTGCGGTTAGTCAGGTGGATTTCCGGGCCTTGGCTGGCCGAACCGTCTATCTGGACTCCCAACCCGTGCAAGGCATGACCGACGCCCCCTATCTGGTCAGTACGCTGCGGCAACAACTCCTGGCCAACGGGTGCATCTTGAAAGAAAAACGAGAAGAGGCCGATTATATCGTCGAACTCCGAGCCGGGGCACTCGGCACCGATCGGCATGACATTCTCTTTGGCGTTCCGGCCACTCAATTACCATCGGTCTTTCCAATGAATGGCGTCCCGACCAGCATTCCTGAGATTCCCTTTATCAAACGGACCCAACAGCACGGGGTGGCCAAAATCGCTGTCTTCGCCTATAACCGCACCACTGGTCGGCCTGCGTGGCAATCCGGGGTGGTGGCGTCCGAAAGCAAAGCCAAAAGCATCTGGGTCTTCGGCGCTGGGCCGTTCCAACGCGGCACCATCTACGAAGGAACCACCTTTGCCGGCAGTAAACTGGATATACCTCTGATCTATCCCGGCCAAGACAGGCGGGAACGTCTCTCCGTGGCGGATGAAGCCTTCTTTGCAGAACCCAGCGAGGAGTTCGCCCAAAAGAACCGACCAGAAAATTCTGCTTCGGGGGAGAAGTCGGGCGTAGGCCCTCAACAGGCCGCTGGGCTACCGGCCTCCAATACGCCCCCGCCGGAGACAGCGCCGAACTCCCATCCTCCTTCAGCACCTCAAACAGCTCGTCCGCCTGCCCCGCCTTCCGGCCCCGTGTCCCAATAACCTCTCCGTATCCCTGGACAATCGACAAAAAGACGCCCTGGAACACCCCAAGCGATCTAGGTCATTTGCAATCGCCGGCGGTGGGTCCGTTCCCACAAGGGTTCCGACATAGCCACTGCCGCCGGTGTAAAGATCAGTAGCGGCGCCCAAGCCGCCAAAGAAGGCGGCAAGAGATAGATCGTCCCTAAATACTGAAACGCAAACACCACCACCATAAACCCCGCCACCAACAGCAAACACGTACCCAGGGCCAAAAACACGTTCCGCATCTCCCGCCGAAGCACTAGCGGCAACCCCAAAAACAGAAGCGTCAGGTCCAACAGCGGCTGGACCAATCGGCTGTGGATGGCCACCCGGACATCCGCGCCAAACTCCAGACCCTTGGATCGCAACCCTTGGATCAGTTCCGCCGTCGAAGCATATTGCCGCCAGGCCAGCCCCCCGGCCAATTGCTCAAACGCCAAGTCGCTCACCACAAAACACTCTCCCGGCCGAAGCCAATCCGGGGCATCCAGCGGCGTAATCACTACTGGATTCCCGTCTCTCAAAAGCGAGGAGCGTTTGTCCAAACCTGTCGGCTGTTGGACCCCCTCCAGAAGATACCCGGCCGGATGCTCGGCATTGGCCGGCCGGTAAAACGCATTTTCCGCCGCCAACGTCGGTCCATACTCGTCCAATCCCGGCGGCAACAACAGATCGGGTTTTTCGATCCGCTGCTGATGGGTATAGACGGCCGAGCCACGAAACAGAATCCTGGTCGTCGTATCGTAACAGGGCGCCATCACCTGGGGCCGGTCACCCAACAGATCCGTCGTTTTCCGGGCCAACTGCTCTCGGCATCGAGGGATGAGGGTTTCCCGGTTGACCGTCGCCAACAGGGTAACCACCGCCGAAGCGGCCACCACCGGTGCGGCAATCCGCCACTTGGAAATGCCGGCCGCCATCAGGGCGGTCATCTCGTTATGGCGTTCCAGCCAGGCCAGCGTGGCCATCGCCGAAATCAATGCCAGTAGGCCGCTGGTCCGATCAAAAAATGCGATGGCCTGATAGCCGTAAAACTCGCCGATCAGCCGCCACAAATTGCCGGTCTTTTCCCCCGCCTGCAAAAACTCCTCCAGGTTCGTAAACAGATCAAAAATCACATACAGCCCCCACAGACTCAAAAAACAGATCACAAACGTCTGCAAGAACTGGCGCAAGAGATACCGGTCGATAATGCCCATCCGTGTGTACCTATCGAAGCAAAATCGCCATCCATCCAGCCGCCGGCCAACAACCCCCTTGCCTCAGCAAACGGGAGAAAACTCCTTTAGGGACAGAATCCAAAATGGAATGTTTTCCCACTCCGTTAAAAGCATACGGAAAAAGAAAAAGGCCGGTCAATGCCCATATTTTTTGCCCAAGCCGTCCAGACAGCCCATTTTGCCCATTTTCCCAAAAAAGCCCTCCGGATGGCCCAGCCATCTCCGCATTGCCCGCCCCTTCTTCGCCCCAGAGACTCAGCGGGCCAGTTCCAATTTCGGCAGCAGGGCCAATAGTTCCGGATGCGGCCGGGTGATCACGTCGGCCATGATCAATCGGCCGCCGAGTTTTTCCACGGTTTCCCGGCCCGCCGTAATGGCCGCCTGCACCGCCGCCACATCCCCCCGCACCACAATCGTTACATAGGCCCCGCCAATCTTCTCCTTGCCCACCAGGCTCACCGCACTGGTCTTGAGCATGGTATCCGTGGCATGAAGGGCCGCTACTAACCCTTGAGTTTCCAAAAGCCCTAAAGCATCAGGAGCGTCCATCGTCGTTTCTCGCATCGTAGATTTCCCAGAACCACGAGTTCTTTTGATCCGTTGATCCATGATATCCAACATCGGTACATATTCGGGAGGTTGGTTGCTCAAGACTTGCACGCCGGGGTCCGGGGCAGGCAAAATGACCACCGTCGCCTGCGACCCCATCTGCCGGGCCAAGGCCGCCCCAGCCTCCCCGGCCGACTCCACATCGGCCGTCGGCCCGATCAGCTTCAGCACCTGACCGGCCTCCATCGTGCTTTCCACCCCTAGGAGTTCCACCCCGGCTGCCTTCAGGCATCGGTCCAACACCACAAACGCTGGCGTCAGGTTCGCAATTTCCAACAGGGCTAGACTGTAACTCATCCACTCCGTCCCCAGCAGGTTTTTCTTTTCGGGTCCTACTCCTGAGGCAGTTTCTTTTAGGGCAGTCCTCGGGCTTTCAGGGCGGCGGCGATCTGGTCGGCCAACCGGGCCACCTCTGCCGGATCAAAACCCGCCCTGGCCTCTATCCCACAAGCCCCCAGCGACTCACACGGATACCCCTCCTGCGAAAGCAGTTCCCAAAGCGCCTGCTGCAATTGGGCCAGGGCCTGCTGGTGCTTTTCCGAAAGCGGTTGCCGACCGACGCCCATCCGAAATCCTCGAATCGCCAGCCCCACCCGCACCCCTTCCGGAAAATCGGCCGAGTACAGCAACAGATCAAATACCTTCCGTAATTTGTACTGAAGCGTGCGGGCCTCTTCGAGCCGACCGGCCAGTGTCAGATCATACAGTTTCCGCGTCAGCTCCGGCACAACGCCCGCCGTAGCGTTGATGCCGCCATCGCAACCGATCACCAGCATCGGCATCAGCACCGCATCCCAACCGGTCAGAAAACTAAAATCTGGCCGGATGGGCCGAACCGCCTCGATCATCCGCATCATCTGCGCCAGGTCCCCGGAGGAATCCTTGATGCCGACAATCCTGGGGCACTCCTCGGCCAGCCGACGCACCGTCGGCACGTCGATCGGCGAAGCAAACATCGGGATATTGTACAAAGTAACATCAATCGGCGTATGCTCTGCGATCTCCCGAAAGTAGGCATACACATTGTCCGGGCTGAGCCGATAATAAAACGGCGAAACAATCGCCACCGCCCGGGCGCCCAGCTGATGATAGTACTCACAGGCGGCCAGGGTTTCCCGCACGTTGGCCTCCGCCGCCCCGGCCAGCACCGGAACCCGGCCTGCCGTCTGATCCATCACAATCTCGATGATCCGCCGACGTTCCTGTGGCGTAAACCGGGTAAACTCGCTCGTCGAACCGTTCGGATACAGCCCATGCACCCCACGGTCGATCATCCAGTCGATGTACAGACGCAGTTCCCGCTCGTTGATCTCCCCCCGGTCCGTCAGCGGCACCATGTGGGGAACATAAATACCGCAAATTCGTCCTCTTCCAGCCGTCATGGTACAATAATCCGAAAATAAATATCTTGGAGACTTTCTTCTGAACTATAGGTTCTGGCAAAACCCTCGGAAACAAATCCCTAGGGAAAATTACCCGAAAACACCCATTCTTTCCAGGGCTGGCAGCCCTGGGAGCGACCCTCCCAAGTGGTTTTCCAGGATAGGCGACAAGCTTCGGGTAGTACACTATGATAGACTCTGCCCCGGCACAATACAACGCAAAAGCAGCCTGGCGCCGATGGGCAGGCATGGCCGGGATGGTTGGCACCCCTCTCCTTTTAGGGGGATATTGGTTTCTGTTTTTCACCAGCCGATTGCCCACCCTGGAAGCCCGGCTGCCGCCGGAGGCCAACGGGGGCCAAATCCGCCGAATCGACCTCCTGGTTCAGCTTCTCCTTTTGCCGGAAGATTGGGTTGGAAAGGCCTGGTTTGGCGGCCGGGGCGAGTTCGGACTTTGGGATCGGCTACCGGTCCTTTGGTGGGCGGGGGTGGTATTGGCCACGGGCTGGGCTGCCGGTTGGCTGGTGCTCCGGGCCCTTGGCCTTCCGAAAAAACTTTCTCCGGTGGAAAAACACTGCTTTTCCTTGGCCGTCGGGGCCAGTCTGCTCTCCACCTACACCCTGGCCGTTGGCCTGGCTGGTCTGCTCCCGTACCGGGCCGTGTTTTGGACACCAACAATCCTACTTTTAGGGGGTACCGGATGGATCAATAGAAATTATCTAAAGCGTTTATTTTTATTATTTTTCGCAAAATTTCTAAATTTCCTAAAATCTCTATCCTGCTCTGCACCGGCAGAAAAATCCGCAACATCTGAGCAGGCTAAAACCACCGGCCTCTCCCCTCTGCGGGAGAGGCCAGCCTCGGCAAACCCTAGGCCGGCTAAAGGGGATAAAAAACAGGGATCTCCTAAAAATCCTCCCTCACCCTTACCCTCTCCCACCAGGGGGGAGGGGAAAATAAGCTCATCCGCCACCAAGCGAGAGATGAAAATACCCTCATCCCGCCATCCTGAAGTGTTCCAAAAAACTTTTACTCAAAAGGGTGAGCCCCCAAACTCGGACACTCCGGTTTCGGCTTGGTGGGCGGTGGCAATAGTCCCTTTGGTCATCCTGATCCTGTTGGGGGCCATGTTGCCGCCGGTGGATTTCGATGTGCGGGAATACCACCTCCAGGCCCCCAAAGAGTGGTATCAGCAAGGCCGAATCTCCTTCCTACCGTACAATGTCTATGCCAACATGCCGCTGGGCGCGGAGATGTTAGCCCTGGCCGCGATGGGTTTTTCGGGCCAGTGGTGGTTGGGGGCGTTGGCCGGTAAAACCGCCATGGCCAGTTTGACATTGGTCTGTGCCGCCGCTTTATGGGCCATTGGCCGACGGATGATTTCTCCCCGGGCCGGTCTGGTAGCCGCTGCCCTTTACCTGGCTACCCCTTGGATCATTCAGGTTTCCACGGCCGGGCTAAACGAAGGGGTAACCGCCTGCTACGTGCTGCTGGCTGGGTGGGCCTTATGGCTCTGGACCGAGCCGGGCCAGATAGAACGGGGTGGTTCTCCTGCCAGCGGAACCTCCGGTGGGTGGGCTCGCACCAATTTTCCGGCCGATCCTTCCCCAGCAGGCGAGCAACTCTCTGGCGGAAGCCCGGCCATCCCACCGCCAACCGCTGGCCCCGGCGGGCAACCGGTGCAGCAATCGGCCTGGGGGTATCTGGTGCTGGGCGGGTATCTGGTCGGGGCGGCTGCCGGGACCAAATATCCGGCTGTTTTGTTTTTGGGACTGCCCGGCTTGGTGTGGGTCGGTTGGCAGGCCTGCCTAAGGGCCTCCCCAAAGCCCTGCTTCCGAAACCTCCTTCTGAAGGTTGGGGTATTTGGATTGGCGGCCTTTTTGGGGGGTGGTTTGTGGTACGTGAAAAACGCCTGTTTGGCCGGCAATCCGGTCTATCCGCTCTGTTACTCGGTCTTGGGGGGCAAAGCGTGGGACCCGGACAAAGAGAGCCGCTGGAACCGGGTGCATCTGCCGCAGCAATTTAGCCTGGGCCGATTGGCCGACGATCTGAGCCGAGTGATTTGGCGAAGCGAATGGATCGGCCCGCTCATTGTACCGCTGATGGTGCTGGCCTTTCTGCGCCGGTCCAAACAGCGACCCGGTAGAGAGCAACCGAGAGGTGCTAGCCCTCCAGTGGCCTCTCCCCTGGCGGGAGAGGCCGGCCAGCCTGTTGGCTGGCCGGGTGAGGCGGACCGCTCAAAGCCCCCGCCGATAGGGAGCGGCCCTCCGAAAGAATTTCCCCCTCACCCTAACCCTCTCCCGCGGAGGGGAGAGGGGAGTTTCTCCCCTAACCCTCTTCCGTGGAATGGAGCCCCTACCCCTTTGCCGCCAGAAAAGAGGGAAATTCTGGGTAGTGGTACTCGGCTCCAAGAAGAATCGGCGTTTCGCTGGCTGCTTTTGGGTTCTCTGGTCTGGTGGATAGCGATGTGGTGGCTCCTGACCCATCGGATCGATCGGTTTTGGTTGCCGGTGCTGCCGATGGCGGCTCTGCTGGCCGGGGCCGGGGCCTGTTGGTCCGAAAGTCGGCTGTGGCGGTACTGTCGGGGGGGACTATTGGCGATAGGAGTGCTCTATGGGTTTCTGCTAGCTAGCGGTCTGCCGGCAGCGGGCGGCTACAACCGGTATTTTGTCCCCCTGGAGCGACTACGCCACGATCCGGAGCGGGTCGATCCGTGGCATCTTTGGTTCAACCGTTATGTACAGGAAGGCCGGGTCCTCCTCGTGGGCGACGCCCAGCCGTTCGACCTGGAAGTGCCGGTGTTCTATGCCACCTGTTTCAATACCTCGCCGCTGGAAGATATCCTTTGGCAAGCGGCCGCCCGAATGGGTTTCTCCTTAGCTTTCCTGGACTCTCCGGTTTTTGGCGATGCGGAAAAAGTAACCGATGCTTTTTCCAGAAGCGGGCATCCACCCGATCGGCTTGGTCAGCAATTTACCCAGACGGTCAAGCAGCTTTTGGCTGAGCGAGAAATAAAATATATTTTTGTCCACTGGGGGGAAATTACCCGGTACCGGAGTCCTGGCAATTATGGTTTTACGCCGCTGGTGGAGCCGGAGCTTTTCGAGGCGGGGGTCCGGTGGGGAGTTTTGGAACCGCTCCCGCCGATCGAAGACCATCCGGGCCGATGCTACCGGGTGCGTCCGTAACGCCCGCTCTCCTGTAACGCCCGCTGTCTAGCAGGCGCCCACTCAGGCTAGACAGCCTAAGTTACTTCCCCAGACGGCAGACCGGCGGCACTGCCCTGGTGGGCAACCTATTGGCTAGGCCAGTTTGGTGGGTAAGATAAAAGAGTTCGGAGGAAGTTTTTGACCTCCCCAGAGGTTCCTTTGGAGGAGTTGCCGGTGAAAATAGTCGTCAACGATCAAAAGCACGAAGTGCCGGAAGGCATCACCGTAGCCGAGCTTCTGGACCGATTGAAATTGTCGAAAAGTTTTGTAGCCGTGGAAGTCAACTTGCAGGTGGTGCCGCACCAGAAGTACACTGAGTATCGGCTCAAGCCGGGCGATCGGCTGGAGATTGTTACGCTGGTCGGCGGCGGATGAACTGCCAGGTTGTTTTTCCTTACCCAGGATGTCCAAGGAAGTTTTTCTTACGTTTACGAGCATCCCCAAGGCGTCTCCAACTGCACAGAGGACTTTCCCCCCACGTCGTATTAGCAACATTCCGCTTTCCAAGAATCCTTCCTTCCCGAACCACCGCGACGAAATCCCGCTTTTTGAGCCTCCCTTCGGATTCCTTTAGGAAAGGAGATTTTCCCGTGTCGGCGATGAAAAGTTTTTTGAAGATTGGTGCTGTGCGCCTGGGCCTTGGCCTGGGAGGGATAGGTGTTTTAGGGATATTTTTGGCTGTCGGAGGAGTGGTCGTCATTGGCTGGGCGAAGTCCGCTTTCGGCAAACAGGCGAACGGGGTCGATTCGGCGAGTGTGGCCGAGTCGAACAACCCACCGGCACCGTTCAACCTCCAGACAGGCGCCCTTCTTCAGACCGCTGCCGGTTCTCCTACCTCCCAAGGGCGTCCGGAGGAAACGAAGTCGGAACCGAAGCCCAGCTTTCGGATTTCCAATCGGACGCCCAAACCGGCCGAAATGGGCTACCGGCCGCTGGACGGCAGCCAAGCCCGGCTGAATCCGCCGTCGCTCATTTGGATTCATGAAAAACCGGCGCACACCTACACGGTCCAATGGGCGCAGAAGCAGGACTTTTCCGATGCGGTTACCGTGGCCGACATCCCCTGGAATACCTACACCCATCATACCCCCTGGACGCCGGGGACCTACTATTGGCGGTACCGGTTCAAGACCAAGGAGGGCGAAGTTTCGGAGTGGAGCCAGGTTCGATCGGTGATTGTGCCGGCCGATGCGGTAGCATTTCCGATGCCCACCCGGGCCGAGCAGCGGCGGCGGTTGCCGGCGGAGCATCCTCGGCTTTTTGTCCGTCCGGAAGAGTTGCCGCGGTTGCGGGCCTTGGCTCAAGGGGAACTGGCCCCGCTGGTCAAAGAGCTTCGGGCCGAGGCGGATCGGATCATCCAGGCCGGTCCCACGCCGGAGCCTACCAAACGCGGCAGTGTGCGAGATCGAAAGGACGCCGAGGCGATCAAAAATTGGTGGCCCAACCGGATGCTGGCCGAGCGGGCCTGCATGGAGGCGGAGACGTTGGCCTTTGTTTATCTTCTGACCGGGGACCCCAAATACGGCCAGTCGGCCAGGCGGTGGGTGTTGCACCTGGCCAGTTGGGACCCAAAAGGGCCGACGAACTTTTCCTTAAATTGCGAGGCGGCCAAGCCGATGCTCTTTCGACCGGCGCGGGCCTACGACTGGGCCTATCCGATGTTCACTCCTTCGGAGCGGCAGCAGATTCAGACGGCGATGCGCCAGCGAGTGCACGACGCCTGGGTCAGTTGGGAGGTCCGCCAAGGAGTGGGCCATTTCACCAATCCTTACGATAGCCACGGCAACCGCACCTGGCACAAGATCGGCGAGGCCGGCATGGCCTTTTTGGGCGAAGTGCCGGAGGCGGAGGATTGGCTCGATTATGCGGTGAATAAATTTTTCGCCTGCTATCCGGTCTGGAACGACGAGGACGGCGGCTGGCATGAGGGCCTTTCCTATTGGACCGGCTATATCAACAAGGTGGTCTGGTGGCTCCAGGCGATGGAAGTGGGGCTGGGCATCGACTGGCGAAAGAAGCCGTTTTTCGCCCAGGCGTGTGATTACGCCTTGTATGTGGCCCCGCCGGGATCGCCCAACAGCGGCTTTGGCGATCTTTCGTACCGGCCGCCCAGTGCCGGCTGGGGGCCGATGGTGGAATTTTTCTGCAGGGCCTGGGCCGGTCAACCGGGAAGTCACGCCCCCTATTGGCAGTGGTGGCGGCAGGAGTGGAAGATGCACGGGGCCGGTGGAATAGCGGGCTTTTTATATGCAGTGCGTCTTCCGCCGCCGCCATCGCCAAAACCGCCCGCCGACTGGCCAGCCTCCAAAGTTTTCCGCGGTATCGGCGTAGCCAGCCTGCACACCAACCTCCTGGATAGCCGACAGGATGTGCATCTATTGTTTAAATCCAGCCCGTTCGGTACGCAAAGCCACGGACACAACCCGCACAATACATTCCAACTGAACGCCTACGGCGAAGAGCTGCTTTCGACCTGTGTTTATCGGGACCTGCACGGAAGCCCATTTCACTACCAGTGGGCGCACAGTACGATGGCCCATAACGGGGTGCTGGTGGATGGGCAGGGGCAGATCAAACACACGGCGGCCCCGCTGGGCCGAATCGCCCACTGGCAACTGACGACCCAATGGGACCATGTGGTCGGCGAGGCGGCCGAGGCGTATGAGGGACGATTGCTGCGTTTCCGTCGGCATGTGGTGCTGGTCAAACCGGGCGGCAAGTCGGCAGAGGCCAACGTGCCGTCTTCCAGATCGGAAGAAGAAACCAAGTCGGCGGCCAAATCGGCAGCCGCTCCATCCGCCGGGGCCGGCGTCGGCAGGACGCCGCTGGTGGTGCTTTACGACGATCTGGAGGCCCGGGAGCCGGCCAGTTTCCAATTCATGCTCCACGGGCTTGGGCCGTTTACCATTGACCAGCCGAAGGCCCGCCTCCGGTTAGAACGCCAGCAAGCGGGCGTGGAGGTGCAATACGTTGGGCCGGTGGGGCTTGGTTTCCGGCAATGGGACGGCTACCAGCCGCCGCCCACCCAAGAGTTCCCCAACCAATGGCACGTGGAAGCCAGCACCCAGGAAAAGGTTCGAAGCCTGGGGATGCTGACGGTCATAGTGCCGTATCGGGCCGGCGAGCGGCCCACCTGGTCAGCCCGTCGGGTGGAAACAGCTACGGAGGTGGGCGTTCAGATCGAAGGCGATGGCCAGCGGCTGACGGTTTGGTTTGCCAAACCGGGCCAGGCCGACCCGAACAAAATCCGCTTGGAAGGGATTTCGGAATAAAAGAACCGTGTAATTATTCAGCCGAGTGCAGAAGTGCCGGGATTTTCTCGGCAAAAATGTCATCCCCGCGAAAGCGGGGATCCAGGGTCCTATGAGGGGGCTACTTTGTTATTCCTCCCAAGTAGAGGCTGCAAGAAGCCTGGATTGGGTGCTTGCGCGGGAATGACAATCTGCGATTCGCTGGAAGTCCAATCTGCGGTGGAGTGCCGCTAGAGCGGCAGTGATCATCCCAGGTAAATTCCGCCCTAAAATAAGCCTCCTTTGCATTCGGCTAAATGTTCCTAAAGTAAAGCCAGCTACTGGAGGCTGCGGTGGTAATTGAAGTAGGCGGTGCGTCGGCCTGAGCGGGGGGTGGTGTAGAGCCATTCGCTGACCGCGTCCGGCGAACCGACCAGATCGACGACAAGGTTCTTTACCCGGATGCGTTGATTCCGCAGCCGACGCCAATCGAAGGGCGTCTCCGGTCGGAAGACCCACAGGTCTCGTTCGCGGCGGGCGATCATGCGCAAACTGCGGCGGTCTTCAAAGACCTGGTCTTGGAAGTCGGCGGGGAGTTCTACCCTGGTAACAGCCAGCGGAGGCCGACCGAACACATACAGCGACAGTCCCACCGGAGCGGCTGCGCAGAGGTCTTCCAGTTGGCGGCGATCTGCTTCGAGGGAAACGGTTACGGTTCGGGCGCCCAGTTTGCGGAGCATGGCGGCGGCCAGCGGATTGAGCACACTCAGTCCGGGACCGGCCTCAAAAGCGATTCCTGCCTGGCGGGCGATCCACCAGCCGCCCCAACTGTTCACTTCCACGGCCAAACGGGCCTTTTTGCACCGGGCCGCCAGTTCTCGAACCCAATCCAAATCATCTTCAAAAAAGACGCCCGGCAAGGCCACCACCGGACGCTCCTTTCGGCAGGTCTGAGCCAGCCAGCCCACATCGTCCGGCGACATCCCTTCCACAATGATATGGGCCGGCGTTTGCAGCCGGAGAAACTCCTCCAGTTGGTCTTTGTGCAGACGGACGCAATTGGGCGGATCGCCAAGGGTTCTTATGTTTATGTTGGCCGGCTGCAACTCCTCTTCGTGAATGAGCGACTCGGTCGGCAGACTGAGAGCCACGGGTCGGGCCGCCGCACGCCGCAATCGCCCCAGTTCAGCGGCAATCCGTTCGACGATCGCATTGGCGGTCCGCCGAACCAGCAGGAAATCCGGATCATCCGCGGTAACCGAGTCGGCCAATAGGCCCTGGATCCGGCGACCTTCCAACTCCGCACACAGACTGCCGGCCGAAACGGCCCGATGCGCCCGATGGATCACGCTTTTTGGATACTGCCAGCAAAGCTCCTGCTCGGCCACCCAAAGATGACAGGAGATGGTCGGACCGGCGGAAGAAAGCAGAAAGCGGAACGTTCGGCCGGAACTGCCGGAAGCAAGGTCGTCCTCGGCGGCGGTCGAAACGAGTGCCTGTTCGGCGGCGTCCTCGGAGGGCGGATCCCCGGCGGCGACGAGCGGCTCGGAATCGCCCAGATCGGCGGCGGTCTGGGGGCGGGGTTGCCGACCGCGATTGGTCCCGGTCAGTTCACTGCGGCGGTCGGCCAGATAGCCGTCCGTAAGGTCGCGGCCGGTATAGTCGGTCAGGCGTTGGGCCTCCGATTTGAGCGGCGCAACGGGTTCGCCCGCCAGCGCCCGCCGATAAATCCGCACCGCTTGTTCGACCCAGGCGGGAGACTTCAAACGACCTTCGATCTTCAGGGCCGACACCCCGGCGGATTCCAGCCGATCGAGCCAATCCAGGGTACACCAATCGTGCATCGAAAACGGCTGGCCTGCCGGTTGGCCGTCGGCGGTCCACGGGGCCCGACAGGGACTGGCGCACAGTCCCCGGTTGCCGCTGCGTCCGCCCACCCAACTGGACATCAGACACCGGCCCGATACGGAAAAACATAACGCCCCTTGGGCGAAGACTTCCGTTCGGAGACCGGGCGTTTGCGAAGCGGCAGCGATCTCTTCCAGGGTCATTTCCCGGGCCAAAACCACCCGTTGGACGCCTAGATATTGAGCGGCCGCCGCATCGGCGCTATTGGCCATGCAGGTCTGCGTGCTGAAATGAAACTCGATGTTGGGAAAGGCTTGTCGAACCGCCAACAGCGCCGGATCGCGCACCAAGACGGCGTCGAACCCTGCCTCAGCGGCGGTTCGCAACATCTGCAAGGCCAAGCCCAGTTCGCGGGCGGCCAGGTCGATATTCAGCGTAAGATAGGCCCGACGCCCGTGCTGGTGGAGAAACTCGACGGCTTGGCGGGCTTCGTCCGGAGTGAAATTCTTCGCCCGTCGGCGGGCGTTCAAATGGCCGAAACCGAAATACACGGCGTCCGCCCCCCCGCGAACCGCCGCCTGCAAACAATCCCAATCTCCCGCTGGGGCCAACAGTTCCATCGCCATCCGAAGATTCCTCCCTGAACAGAGGTTTTACGGACCCATTAGAAAAGGAGGGGCTGCCTCCTTGCAATCCGAGGAAGGAGACAACCCCCAAGAGGTTCCCATGAAGAATTGTTTCAGATCGCGGCGACTTTTTTCAACGGCCTGGGCCGGTCGCTTAGTTCCACCACCACGTGGAGGACTTTTTCGCGGCGGCTTGAGCGCGAACCGAACTGAGAGAATCGCTCTTTTCGGTCTTCTGGATGATCTGCCACGAAGGAATCTGCACGCCGCCGGAAGCGGTGATGACCCAACTGCGCCCCTTTTTCATCACGCTGGCAATCGTCTCGGTCTGTTTGGGCGGGGCGAACTTCAGCATGGGAACCTGATTGCCCTCCAGCAGCACCGGGAAACTATACCCAGCCTTCTCCGGCAAGCGATATTGGACCATCATCGCGCCGAGGATGGCCAGGTCCATGCAGTTGCGGAGCTGGCCGAAGATCGGCTCGGCCACGGCCAGGCGATCATACTGAGAGGTCATCATATCGGCCCATTTTTGAGCCAGGGGGTTCGCCCGGCCGGTATGTTGACGCTGGCCGGTGGAGGTGAGGAAGTCTTCCTCCGTCATGGCTTTGACGCTGCCGCCGCGAAATTCCCAGGTAACGCCTTCTTCATCCCGGACCAGGGGCTGATAATTGGGGGCCAACCACCACCGGGGCGTCATGCTGCTCATGCCTTTCGGCCCGGCGCTGAGCATCCCCAGATAGCTGGGCAGTTTCACGCCCTTGGGGGCCGGATCGAAACCCATCGCCAATCGCTTCATCCGATAGTCGGCGGCCACCAAGACGCGAGCAAAATGCGAATCCGCCGGTACGCCGTGGACCGTGATCTGCTGCGGGCCGAGGGCCTTTTCGATGTTACGGATGGTAACCTCCGGCTGGCCGATGGTATCTAACGTATTCACATAGGCTTGGAGTTGCTGGAGTCCCTGGGGGGTAGGATCAATCGAACAACTAATGCCCCCTTGGGCGGCTTGCTGGGCGGTGCGCAGGGCTACCAACAGATCGTCCAAAAGCATCACCGGCCGTCCGCTGGTGACGCCAACCAAAAAGCCCTGATCATCCACTTTCCAGCCTTCGGCCGGTCCGGCCAAGATGATGTCCTGATGCTCCGGATCGACAAGGACATAACGGATTTGCTGCAAACCGGCCAGATATTTCACTTCGTCGGGCAACGGCTTTCCGGCCTGCAGGGCCTGTTGGATGGCAGCCTCTAGCCCTTTCAAGGAGATTTTTCGCAGTTCGGTTGCCTGGGCTAAATCCTGGGGGACTTGGGCCAACTGCTTGAGCAACATTTGCCGAAGCTGACCGGTAGCGTCCACTTTGGCGCTGCGCAACACGCCCTCCGGATCAATCGACACGCCGCCAACCGCCCGACCGTAATAGTCATCATTGACTTGCGCCCACACCGGCGAAGAGGGCAAAAGACCTACGGCTAAAGATGCCATCAAAATCAAAAGAGTACCCGCCCACCGAAAACCAACAACAGCCTGGATTCGCATAAGGGAATCTCCTTCTCGCAAAAGGCCCACTACTAAGATTTTAGAATACCTTCCCGCAGAAACTTTTGCAATAAACTCCTTTGAAAAAGATCGTTATTTCTTAGGGAGGCTCCTAGGGAACGGAGGACGGCGCCCCCACTTACGGTGCATCCGGCTTACACCCCTGGAGGTATGCCTCGGACTTTCTTCCCGGAGAGGAATCCCAAAGAACCCGGGAGGCCTCGCCAAAGGTGTTGTCCCCCGGCAGGATGGGGAAATGTTTCTTATCCACGGCAAAATCTACCCCTTGCCGAGGGGATGGGGGTTGTACCGTCCGGCCCTTGGAGAGATCGGAAAAGGAGAAAACGTTGATGCGCCTTCTTGCCAAAAGGGCCGGATTCGGGATAAGTTGGAAAAAGAGGCTGGGGAAGCCATCGGGGAGGTAGGATTCTTTTTTGGGTGGACTAGAGACGCCCGGTAAACGAGTGGATTGCGTTGCCAGTCTGTCAGATTGGCTTCTGTCAGATTGGCTTTAGATACCGGTCTGCCAGACGGCATTACGTACGCTTAGCCTGTCCAGGCTGAGCCAGCCGCCGGCTAACAGACGGCGCTACAGACAGCAACGTAGCTTAGCCTGTCCAGGCTGAGCCAGCCCGCCGGCTAACAGCCGGCGTTACAGACAGCATTACGTACGCTTAGCCTGTCAGGCTGAGCCAGCCGCCGGCTAACAGCCGGCGTTACAAGTGAACTGCCGGCTTGACAGCCGGCGTTCCAAGGGGGTATCCAGGAAACGCTTTTCTGCCACTTGGGATCTGAGAAGAGACCATGAATCCGATCACAGAAAAAATC
>JAKPGL010000198.1 GCA_029550925.1 Planctomycetota bacterium | reverse complement strand
TGAACCGGTCCAAAAACTGGTATATGGGGAAGGAGGAGTGGGATACGGAGGCGGTGTGGAGGTCGGATAAGGGGGTCGATTGGCAATGCCGTCGCCCCCCTGGCCGCTACTAGGTTTGTCATAGTACCACAGGGCGTCCATCCGGAGGTAGGAGGCGGCGCCGGAGCCGCTGACAATATAACCGCCCGGCTCGGTATCGAAGATGTACAAAGGAATATCGGCCACTCCGTTGCGGAATTGGAACGGAAAGCCTGGATGGGCTGGAGACATAGGGTAAGGGCGTGAATTTCCGTCAAACCAGCCCCCATAGGGACCAGGAAGCTGGCCCGAGGGAATATAAATATCTTGATATTGATCTCCGGAGAACTTCAGATACGCGCCGCCGGTGCCGCTGTCGTGGTAGGCATAGACGGTGTCCATAGGTACATAGTCGGCCTGTGCCGCACGAGCAGCCCAACCCGCCGTCGCCAAGACCATGAAAACGGCAGTCCACCGACCCCACCCCTGCTGCCAGATATATTTCGCCATGATGTCGCTCCTTAAGTAGAAACAGCAACCCCCCGTTCTTCTTAAGATGATACCAACGGATTTTCAGGAATGCAAACATTTTGTAATGATTTTTCTAAAAAATCGTGGCAGACAGGGGGGGCGTAACACCACCCGTCAGAGCGTGCAAGGCCGAACAGAAAAGGTCCCCCTTCCGCCGGCGCCGGTTGCCTTGTGGGACGTCTAGCTTTTAGTATCGTGATGCGATCGCAAGCGGTTGTAGGTCGGAGGCGACACCGTAACCGGCGCCGCCGCAGGCCCAAAAGGACCTCACTTCTCAGCGGTAACGGACTTGTGTAGATTCCAAGGGGCCCCGTAGGAACGTCCCTACAATCCTGGAGGAGTTGCAAGAGCCGATGCCCCATCCGGGGAACTGTTAGAAATCTGAAACAGACGGGTGTTTCTTTTGGGAAACCTTGTTTAAGAACTCGAATCCTTTCTGTCCTTTGGGCGGAGAGGCCCCTATAAAAAGCCCTAGGCAGAAAAAGCGTAAGTCGAAGCCTTTTAAGAACCTGTGTTTATTGGGCCATGCTGGGACGCTTGAGGGATGTAGAGTTCGGCACGAAAAATGCTAAGTGGAGTAAACTCAGGGTTTTTTCTGCGCTAGGACTGTTGGGAATCGGAAATCCAGAATGACGGCTTCGTCCGTCCGGGTGTACCTAATCCCCGTCTAAAAGAAGGAAGCGTTCCATGAAGCGGTCTTTTTTGCAGCGGATGTGGCAGGAAGACAAAGGAATCTTGACCTTCGAATGGATTTTGCTGTTGACACTATTAGTGATCGGGATTGTGGGTGGCCTCAGTGCGGTCCGGGATGCCTTGATTACCGAACTGGGCGATGTGGCCGAGGCCATGATCTCCCTGGACCAGTCCTATACCATCCTGCCGCCCTGGGAAATTGTGCTGCCGGACTGTGTGCCGGATGGGGCTAGCGACTCGGAGTATGTCGATGCCGCCTACAAGAGCGAACAGCGAGCTACCGATCCCGGCGCGATTGATATATTCCGGGGTCAAGTACTCCCCGCTTGCGTAGGACCATAAACGGGGATAGCCGTACCTCTTGTCAACTCACTTTCCCAAAGGCCCTGGAGGCGTGTTTCCAGGGCCTTTTTGTGCGTTTAGGAAGGGGGCGGTCCGCCTAAAGGTGTTATCCATCTCATTCCGCCCCGACTGAGGAGATGCCCGGTTAAAATACGACCCTTTTGGGGGGCCGGTATCACATACTCCAACTCCAAGCAGCCATCCCTATCAACCGGACGGTTTATACCACTGTCTCTGTAGGTGTCTTTCTCTGTGTTGTCTTGATTGACTCCGAGTTGCCATGTGCCAGTGGCCCGGAAATGCCCGGAAAATAGGGCTTTTGTGCCACTTTAGAGGGGGCTGGACAGTGTGTCGCAAGAGGCGGGAAATGTCGGTGGGGTAGATGCACCCCTTTTGGAGGGCGAATGCTCAGGATGTGTTTCAAAAATGAAACGCCGTCCGTAGGCAAGAGTCGCAATTGTTTACTTGTGGCGACATCCTTGGCAATCCACGAAAAACGATCCCTAATCACAGCAGACGTAACTTGTTGTTTGAATTAGGGATAGAACAAAATAAACAAATAAAATAAAATGGGCAAACCTTGGCATAGGAAGTGCGTTTGATCTTTCCAAATAGCCGGTGAGGCTATTTTCCTGAGTCGGGTAGCCGATCCACGGTGGATCGGTTTGAGTCTGTTTCTTTGGTGTTTGCATCAAGGAGCTCCAAAGTGAAGAGTCTGCTGTATCGAATTTGGAAGGAGGACCGTGGCGTCCTGACCTTCGAATGGGTGCTGCTCATTACGGTGCTGGTGATCGGCATCGTGGGCGGCCTGAGCGCAGTGCGTGATGCGCTCATTACCGAATTGGGCGACGTGGCCGAGGCCATGATCTCCCTCGACCAGTCCTACACCATCCTGGCCCCCTGGGAAGTCATGACCCCAGACTGCATCCAGGACGGTGCTAGCGACAGTGAGTACAAAGACGCGGCCTACATCAGCGAAGCGCGGGCCACCGATCCTGGCGCGGTGGACCAGGGCACGACCAAGGCTTGTGACAACGCCGTCAGCAACCCGTAATTGGCCCTGTGTTTGATGGGGTCGCATGGGCCTAGAGTGGCCTGGACCGGCTAGAGGAGAAATTGGCCCCTGGGGTACGGGTAACCCCGTACCCCAGGGGACCTGCCTCTAGCCTCCGCAGCCCGCCTCTCTCCCCTGGCCGTCGAGAGGCGGCGGCGCCGAAGGCAACGCCGGGTGAGCCGGGTGAGGGGGATAAAAAGGCCTATCCCCCTTTCCAGGAAAGGGCAAAAAAGTTTGGCCTTTGGCAGAAATACGAGGGTAAACAAAAGGCACGAGATTTGGATATGCTCTAACCATAAAAAGCCCCTCCATCCACCTGCCGGAGCAGAGCCTCTTTTCTCGGATTTTCTCGCCCAGTGCAGGGAGTAAGCCAACCGGTTTTGGGGAGGGGGAAGATCGGCCTCGGATACATATAAATATGTTTATGAAACCGGAACAGAGAACCACAATGGGGAAGATCGTTATGAACAGGCTACACCACATCCAACACCTGGTGCGAAAACTCTGGCACAATCAGCAAGGGGTGCTGAGCTTCGAATGGGTACTGCTGATCACCATGATCGTCATCGGCATCGTCGGGGCGCTTTCGGCCGTGCGGGATTCGATCATCGACGAACTGGGCGATATCTGCGGCGCGGCGGTAGCCATTGATCAAAGTTATACGGTAAACGCCTGCGAGTGCCCCAATCCGCCCACCAGCGAGTGTTGGCGGGTAACGGCCAAATCGTTTAGTTTCACGGACACTGTCCCACAGTGCGACGGCCAGCCGGTACCGGTACGGCAGCGGCCAACCACCCCAGTAACAGATCAAGGCAATGTACAGTCTTGTCAGCAGTAAACTTAGCGAGGTAGTAAGCTCGGGGAGTAATGTCCCCAGTTCCGAGCCGCCTCCGTAACAGGGCGGGTTAAAAAGGACTGGCACTCCGATCACCAAAATACACGGGAGTTCCAAGGCGATGAAACGATTCCTTAAACGGCTCTGGCAGGATCGGCAGGGGGGACTGACGTTTGAATGGATTCTGCTGGTAACTCTGCTGATCCTCGGCATTGTCGGCGGGCTGACGGCAGTGCGGGATTCGATCCTAGACGAATTGGGTGACATTGCCGATGCGGCCCTGGCGATCGATCAAAGCTGGACCATGCGATTCTGCACGGATTGCAGCACCGGCGCTTATGTGGAAGTGAATTGGCAAGACACGACGGACGGCCCCGTGGATCGGTATCGGAAATAGAAATAAGAAAAAACAAGTCGGCTGCCGGGGGGCTGCCGTTTAGTAACGTCGGCTGTTAGCCGGCGGCACTCAGCCTGGACAGGCTAAGTTACGGGGCGTCGGCTGTTAGCCGGCGATTGGCTCAGCCTGGACAGGTTAAGTTATGGGGTGCCGGCTGTTAGCCGGCGGCACTCAGCCTCTAGTAAAGAGTGGATGGCCGATTTGCAAGGAGCGGGATACCACCAGGAGACGGAAAACACGACGAAACAAAAGGTTTGGGCATGATGGCGGTGTTGATCGTGGCGGTAAGTCTCTATGTGTTGGCGGCGGCGATTACGGACGCCCGGCTGCACCGGATACCAAACTGGCTAACGGTACCGGCGGCCCTGTTGGGGCTGCTCTATCATACGGGAGCCCCCGGGGGGATGGGCATTTTGGCGTCGTTGGCCGGGTTTGGCGTAGGGTTTGTGCTGTTGCTGCTCCCGGCCCTATTGGGCGGCGGCGGAATGGGTGATGTGAAACTGCTGGCTGCCCTGGGGGCCTGGCTGGGATGGAAATCGCTTTTGGCGGCCTTTGCCCTGGCGATGGTCTTGGCGTCGTTGGGGGCGTTGGCGGTGCTGGCCTACAACAGCCTGGTAGGGACGAAGGAATCGGGCCAGGCAGGGCCGACGCTGCGGGAGATGACCACGGCCCGGCCAAAGACGCAGAAGCCCCAGCGGGTGCTTCCCTTTGCTGTGCCGCTAGCGATGAGTACCTGGATGGTGTTGGCCTGGGTGTGTTTGCGAGGAGGGTAGTGTGGGGAGTAGAGCATAACGGAGGGTGGAATGGGTTTGCCAGAACCACCAAAAAGTGGGGAATGGAAAATCAGGGGTTTCTACTTGTGTTAAAATAGCTAATTTAGATAAAATAGATAAATAGCATGGCGATACACGGGGGTTTCAAGAATTTATCGTTATCCTTTGGCCTGAGGAGTACCAGCAGATGCGACGAGTGAGTCCTGCAACCGTGACGTTTGGGGTATTGGCCATTTTGTTTGGGTTGGCCACTGCGTATGGGGTGCGGCAGTATCTGAAGACGCCGCCGGCGCCGAGCCAACCGGCCCCTCAGCAGCAGATGGCCGACGTGGTGGTGGCCGCGGTGAACCTGCCCGCTTACACCCGGATTCAAGAGCCGTGGATTAAAGTGGTGCGAGTACCGGCGGATCGCGTGCCGAAGGGGGCGATCCAGACCACAGGTCGGGCCTTGTTCCGAGTGGTCAAGCAGACGGTATTGGCCGACCAGCCCTTGCTGGAAGACAGCCTCTACAAGGTGGGTGAATTGCCGAAACTGTCCGAGCGTCTTCCGCAGGGACATCGGGCGGTTACCTTGCCGATCGGCGGTCCGGCCGCACTGAACGGCATGATCCAGCCGGAAAGCCGAATCGACATCCTCCTTACCTACCAGGACGATACGGTTCCGGATCGTAAAGGGCCGGTAACCATGACGCTGCTACGGAACGTGCTGGTGTTGGCCACCAGCGTGGCGGCGTTTCCGTTGGCCGAGGATAGGAGAAATAATGTACAAGACATTACCGTGGCTGTTACTCCCGAAGAGGCCAATCGGTTGATTCTGGCGCAGAAATACGGGACGCTCAGTGCGGTGTTGTGCGGTCAGCAAGAGGAAGGCGCGGCGAAAGTTGCTGGAGCGGATGAAAAGCACGTGGTGGATCGGTACGCCCTGTTAGGCATCGAGCCGCCCAAACCAGAAGAACCCGAACCCTTGCCGCCGGAACCGGTGGTGGTGGAACATCGGATAGAGGTATGGAAGGGCGGAAGCCGCGCTGAAGTGGTGTTCGGCGAAGAGCAGATTCTCGAGGCGATGAACGCCACGGCGGTTTCGGAGGGCCGGGAGCCGATGAAGGCGTTGCCGATTAGCCTACCGGGCGGTTCGGCGGGCCAACAACCGATCCAAACCCGCAAACCGTGCAAGAATTGCGGGAAACGGCCTGGGGGGAATTCGGGCGCCGGTATGGGGACTTCGCAAGGGGCGACTCGGGAGGTGATGAATGCGATCCGGGCGGCGGAAGAGTCGGCCCGGCAGGGTGGAACCCCAGCTTCGCAGCCGACGCCGGCGCCGGCCAAACCGGCCTCGCACCAGGGGGCCGCTTGGCAGGGACCGGGCCGCCAGATCCAAATCGAGGTCGAAGCCATTCAAACCGGCCTGTAAAGAGGTCTCGGAGGTATATGAATATATGTCAATACTTGCTCCCCCTAACCCAGGAGGGATCATGATGAGACTTGGCTTTACGAGGGAACGCACTAGCGCGGCCGATCCGGTCGGGCAATCTCGATCGTTAACGCCCGAGCAGATCGAGGCCGAGTTCCAAAAATTGAAAACGCGCATCCATCGTGAATTGATCGAGTCGTTGGACTTGTCGAAACTAGCCGCGATGGAAGAAGCCCGGCTCCGGGCGCATGTCCGCAATCTGGCGGAAGCCCTGCTCCGGGCGCAACCGAACCTGGCCGCCGGCATCGACGAAGACCGGCTGCTGGAAGAACTGATGGCCGAAAGCTTCGGCCTAGGCCCGTTGGAACCCTACATGCAAGACCCGGATGTTACGGACATCCTGGTCAACGGTCCGCGTGAGGTGTATGTGGAGCGGCTTGGCCGATTGCAACTGACCAATACGGTCTTCGCCGACGAAGAACACCTCATGCAGATCATCCAGCGGGTGGTGGCCCGGGTGGGCCGAAGAATCGACGAACAGGCCCCGATGGTCGATGCTCGATTGCCGGACGGATCGCGAATCAATGCGATCATCCCGCCCTTGGCTCTCAACGGGCCGGTGCTTTCGATCCGGCGGTTTGGCATCCAGCCGCTTGGGTTGCAAGACCTGGTGCGGTTCGGTTCTATTTGCCCGGCGATGATTCAGGTGTTGGCTGCTGCGGTCGAAGGTCGGGTGAACCTGATGATCTCCGGCGGGGCCGGCTCTGGGAAAACCACCCTGCTGAACAACCTCTCCCGGTTTGTTCCGGAGGACGAACGTATTGTAACGATTGAGGACTCGGCGGAATTGAAATTGCAGCGTCGGCACGTAGTTCGGCTGGAGACCCGGCAGGCCAACGCCGAAGGCGCCGGCGAAGTCCGGCCCAGGGACCTCGTGCGGAACGCCCTACGTATGCGGCCCGACCGCATCATCCTGGGCGAGGTGCGCGGGGCCGAGGCCCTCGACATGCTCCAAGCCATGAACACCGGCCACGAAGGCTCCATGACCACCATCCACGCCAACGATACGTTGGACGCACTGAGTCGGTTGGAGGTGATGGTGAGCATGGCCGGGGAAGAAATCCCGGTGCCGGTGGTTCGCCGATACATTGCCTCGGCGTTGACCGTGGTGGTCCATTTGGCCCGGCTCAAAGGCGGTGTGCGTCGGGTCATGCGGATTTCGGAAATCCTCGGCATGGAAAACGGCGACTATCAGTTGCAAGAGCTGTTTGGTTTCCGGCAACAGGGCGTCGATAGCGAAGGCCGGGCCAAAGGGTTCTTCTATGCCACAGGCAGTACGCCTCGGTTTTTGAGCCGGTTAGAAGAACGGGGGGTTAGCCTGGATCCCAAACTGTTTACGGAACGGACGTTGGAACCAGGCGATCCGAACGGCTGGAACTGGGAGGAAAAGGCGTGAGCGCAACGCTGATCAGTGTGTTGGTGGCGACGGCGGTGGGCAGCCTGCTGTTGGCGGTGGTGCTTTTGCTCCGGGACCTCCGGGTTCGGGAAGTAGCACCCGATAGCGACGAGGCCTTGGCCCAGCAGATTCAAGAGGTGCTCCAGGCCCGAAACGCCGCCAACCAACCGACAAACCGAATTGATCAATGGTTCTATGAGCTGATTGACCATGCGGGCAGCCCGGTCGATCCGCCGACGGCCACGGCCTTGGTGGCCGGCGGAGCGATTATCGGCTGCGCCATTCCCTTGTTGCTATTCGAGAGCCTTTTCGGCGCGGCGGTAGGGACGGTGGTTGGAGCGGCGTTGCCGGTCTTGTGGTGGATGATTCGACGGGAACGTCGGCTTCGGGCCATGCAACGGGCGATGCCCGAAACCTTGGAAATGGTTGCCGACGCCGTGCGGGCCGGCGAAACTCTCGAACAAGCCGCCGAATTGGCCGGCCAACAGGCGCCCAGCCCATTAAAAGAAGAATTCGCCTATGCGGCCAAACAACTCCAGTTGGGGCATACGCCGACGGCAGTGATGACCCGCATGGCCCGCCGGGTGCCATTGCCGGAGTTTAAAATCTTCGCCACGGCAGTCATGGTGCATCGCCAAACGGGCGGCAATTTGGCCCTGCTGGCCGAGCGACTGGCCCATAGCGCCCGCGACCGGGCCGAGTTTGCCGGCCATCTACGGGCCGTTACCGCTGGCAGCCGACTGTCCATGATCGGTATCGTCCTGGGCGTGTTTGCCGCACTGTTTATCCTGGGCGGTATCCGACCGGAATACCTCCGCGGATTTTTGGAACATCCCCTAGGACCTACGATCCTGACCCTCTCGGCCGCTTTCCAAATCGTCGGCCTGTTGTGGGTCTGGCGGATTATGAAAGTGCCGTATTAAGAGAGAGTGTGTGTAGCTTAGGCTGTCCAAGCCTGAGCCAGCCGCCGGCTAACAGCCGGCGTTACGTAGCTTAGGCTGTTCAGCCTGAGCCAGCCGCCGGCTAACAGCCGGTGTTACGTAGCTTAGGCTGTTCAGCCTGAGCCAGTCGCCGGCTAACAGCCGGCGTTACGTAGCTTAGGCTGTTCAGCCTGAGCCAGCCGCCGGCTAACAGCCGGCGTTACGTAGCTTAGGCTGTTCAGCCTGAGCCAGCCGCCGGCTAACAGCCGGCGTTACAAGTGAACTGCCGGCTTGACAGCCGGCGTTCCAAGGGGGTATCCAGGAAACGCTTTTCTGCCACTTGGGATCTGAGAAGAGACCATGAATCCGATCACAGAAAAAATC
>JAKPGL010000195.1 GCA_029550925.1 Planctomycetota bacterium | reverse complement strand
GATTATCCGGCGGGCAGGGGAAAAACCTTGGCCTCGGTTATGGCATAACTTGCGGGCCTCTTGTGAAACCGACCTAGTTAAGCGATACCCCCTACCAGTGGTAGCAAAATGGCTTGGCAATAGCAGTATGATTGCCTATCGGCATTACGTCGATCCGACAGACCAGCATTTCCAGGCGGCGGCCCAAGAGGATGTTTGGGCCTCCGTTCGGGGGGGAGAAATGAACGATTGGACACAAGAAAGCGGCGTCAAGAAAAGCATCAAGGCAAACGTCAGCAGCGGGTTGCAAGCAGTGGAATCTTGTTCTCCGGCCCCTGAGAATTTCCCGGAGATTCTTGATCTTGCTTGTCGTAAGTCCTTATTGCATAAGGACTTAATGGCGGGGACAGGATTTGAACCTGTGACCTCGAGGTTATGAGCCTCGCGAGCTACCGGGCTGCTCCACCCCGCGCCAAGTTCCTTCTGGAAAATCCGAAGACCGACAGGAAAAAGCCGACGCCTTTTCCTTTTACTTTATACCTGCAACGGATTCTCTTTGGGGAACCGTGTAGATTCGCTCGTAGGAAACTTCTGTCTGGATGGTGGACTGGACCGGCTAGGTCCAATCCAACACCATTCCGGGGGATACCCTCTACTATGCCATGAACCTCGCCCTAGGGGGGTGAGGCTCAGACGGCCTGGGATGGCACGTCGTCTGTTGTTGCTCCTGGGGTAGCCTAGCCAGTCTGACAGACTGGGTTACCGCCCCATTCTTCCCATAGAGGGGCGATGGGCCATAGTCCATCGAATCTCAGGAAGCATTTCTATTTTAGCACTTGGGAAACGAACTGGGGAAGAGGGGGCAGCGCGGTTTGGACTGCGGGAACGCTCTTGCTGGGGAGGGCCCTTCTCTGAGGACGTGGAGGCCGAGTATCTATATATTGTGCCCAAAAAAGGCAGTCATACTATATATTGATTGTCGTGTCTTTTAAAAATTGGCCTACACCTGAGGGTGTTGGAAATTGGAATGGGGTGTATTTGTCCTTATTTTCAAGTGGACTCGCCCACCGGGTTCATTCCGGGGCTTGTTGCAACCGTTTGTTATCAAAGAGACTATTTCATGGACTCGTCTCTTTAGGCCCATTCGGGGGGGCCAATGGAGAGGTCGTCTGGCCGGAAGTGGTTTGGGTGCGGTAGGCGGCGGTTACCGTGGTGGTGATGCCTCCGCGGGGCCGAAAGGCAGCCTCAAGGACCATCCAGCGAGGGGCCAGCACCGCTGTCAAATCATCCAGAATTCGGTTGGTTACGTGCTCGTAGAAAATGCCCACATTCCGAAACTGTTGCAGGTACAACTTGAGGCTTTTCAGTTCCACGCATCGGCGATCCGGCGTATAGCGGATGGTCAAGGTTCCGAAGTCGGGCTGGCCCGTCTTCGGACAGAGGGAGGTAAACTCGGGACAGACGATCGTAATGGTATAATCCCGATGGGGATAGGGATTTTCGAAGGTTTCCAGGATTTCTCGCGTCGGTTCGGCCATATTCGTAACAACCTCCTCTAGGCCCCTGATGGATAAACCACCCTCTGAGCGGCAGAATTTTTCTTTTCTTTTGAATAAAGGATATAGGGAACGCTTACGCTGTGTAAAGGGGACGCCCATTGGGTGTTCTCCGGGGGTTTCCCATTAGGATCATTCACCATGTTAGGGCGAACTTTTTCCGTCCCCCTATGGCCCGAACCAAAACACAGGCCTTCCGAACCTCTCCAAGGCTCGGCCAACTCAACCACCCATGGTCCCCTATCCCCCCCCTAAAGGAGGTGTGTGGGAAGCAATAAGGTGGTTGAAGTCCAATGAAGTTAGAACTATTTTCTTTGGGCAACCCCGACTTGGAACTACTGGTGGTAAAATAGACGCTTTCCGTCTGCCACGGCAGCGAAAGCGCGGATGACAGGGTGCTCCATTCGGCGGCAATCTTCTCGGTGTTCCTGCGATTTTCGTCCCGCTCCATGAACGGGGCGCGACTTTGGGGTTTCCGTTTTGATGACTTGGTACGATTATCCTCAGTACTACGATATTGCTTTCCAATCCGAGACGCTGCCAGAGGCGGATTTTATCGAGGCGGCGTGTCGAAAGTATGCGGTCGGGCTGGTGCGGACGTTGCTTGAACCTGCCTGCGGCACAGGTCGGTTGGCGGCAGAGTTGGCCCGGCGGGGCTATCGAGTGTTTGGGCTGGACCGGAATCTAGCCGCTCTGGGTTATCTGCGGCGTCGGGCGAGTCGGCAAAGGCTTCGGGCGTTTCCGTTTGCCGCCGACATGAGCCGATTCGGCCTGGCCCAGCCGGTCGATGCCGCCTATTGTACCTTCGACTCCTTCCGCCATCTGCTCACCGAACAGGCAGCCCAGCAACATTTAACCGCCGTAGCCGAGGCGGTTCGACCCGGCGGGATTTACATCCTGGGCCTGCACCTTTTACCGCCCGACGCCTCGCCGGAATGCATCGAGCGGTGGACCGAGCGCCGAGGCCGCTGCCAGGTTACCGTTACCCTCCGGGTCCTGCGATGCGATCGGCGACGACGGATCGAATGGATTCGGATTTCGGTACTTGTGCGAAAAGGCGTCCCGAAGCACCCGAAAAGATGGAACGCTCAGTCGGGGCAGGTAATCCGCTTTCGGGACGAGTTTCCGCTGCGGATTTACACGGCCCGGCAATTTCGGCGTCTGTTGACCAAGACGCCGCAGTGGGAACTGGCCGACGTGTACGATTTCTGGTACGAAATCGACCATCCGATGAAGCTCACCGACCAGATGGCCGATACGGTCTTCATCCTCCGCCGTCGAGAATAAGAGGGAAAAAAGGAGGATATTCGGGGTGCGAAGTTCCTGCTGTTCGGGTCGGACCTTCGAATTCTTCCCACATCGGCAACATGGATTTATTCAGGACGGGGCGGCAGGCGGTCTAGGCCGAAGCGGCGGGCTTCGACTTCCATGCGGGCCTCCAATTCCCGACGCACTTCTTCCCCAAGCGGCGACGGCGGAGCAGAACGAATCAGTCGCTCCGCCTCCTGGTGCGCCCGCTCCAACAGGCTAGGCGATCCTTGCTGTTGCCATCGTTGTCGGCGCGTCCGGTCGATGACCGGTCCAGGAAAATGAATCTCTTCTTTTAGCCAGCGCCGGGTATGATCGGCGATCAGCAGGTGTCGTTCTCGCAGCAATTCCTCAAAAAGCGGCAGGGCGGGGAAGTCGTCTCTGGGCTGGATTCCAGCGCCCAATCGCATCGCCATGCCGCACAATTCGTTGTCCAGGACCAGTTTCTCCAGGCTTTGGCAGTTTTCAAAATCCAACATGCCTGGGCCGGACACGTTGTTGATGCGGGCCAGCACCGCCAACACCGCGCCGACGCCGCTTTCCAATCCTGCCTGGGCGTCCAACTGTTTGGCGTCGCTCATGCCGATATAAGCCTGGGTGGGCAGCCCCAGGTATTTGCCGATCTCGCAATAGGCGCAATCCAACATCATGGTTTCCATGGCGCCCATGGGAGTCGTTTCCTGCCGAACGTCGAAAATGGCGGGCGACCCGCCGTAGAGCACCGGCGCTCCGGGCCGGGCCAATTGGCTCAACACCACCCCGCTCAACGTCTCCGCCGTATGCTGGATGAGTGTGCCGACCAGGCTCACCGGCGCCTGAAACCCTGATAGCGGCATGGCAATCAGTTCCACTGGGACGCCGTGCCGGGCGCAATCCAGCAGGTTCTGCGACGGCCCATAGCTCCACCGAAGGGGCGAAGTCGGACACGCGGAGAAGATCGTCAGGGGTTTGGCCTCCAGGTCGGCCTGGCTACGGCGGACGATCAGTTGCAAGTCCCGCATCACGGCGAACCCTTCGGCGGAAAACGCCCCGGTAACCACTGGCTTTCGCCCATATAACAGGCTGAGAAAAAGCCGATAACTGTCGGAAATATCGGCCGGCACGTCCGCCGGCACCATCGCGGTGCTTTGCGAGGCGATATACGTCAGTTGTTCCACAAGGTGAACGTAGCGAATGTAATCTTCTGTAGTAGGCCGTCGCAGTTGACCAGAAGGGTATTCCAAAAAATACAAGGCGGCCGATCCGGGCGTAAAATAGACCGCATCCTGCGTAAAATCGTGCGTCAGCCGACCCTGCACGTCAAAAAGCCGAAACGACCGAGGGGCCGCCGCAATTGCCCGTCGAACCAGTTCTTCGGATAGATAAACCCGAAACCGATCGGCACTGACCTTGGCCCCATGGGAGGCCAGAAGGTCCACCGCCTGCGGATTGTGGATTTCCACGCCCAAGGTAGTCAACAGTTCGATGGCCTCGGCAACGATCCGTTCGATAAGTTCGTCGGCCAGAAACCGAATGGCGGGCCGCATGACGGGGACTCCTTGGCAGGTGAAGGATAAACGGTCGGCGGTTCCGTCGAATCGCCGATCACCACGGCGGCAGCGCCAGGGTGCCGCCTTCCACATAGACCACCGAGCCGTTCACATAGCTGGCGTCCTCGCTGAGGAGAAAACCGATCACCCGGGCTACGTCGATCGGCTGTCCGAGTCGGCGGATGGGAATCTTCCGGGCCACATCGGCGTAAAGTTCTTCTTTGGGTTTATCCCACCCTTCGCAGGAAGAGGCCAACATGGGAGTGTCAATGGTGCCCGGACTGACAGCCACAAACCGGACGCCTTTCGGACTGTGATCGGTAACCAAGCACCGCATGAGGGCCACTAGACCGGCCTTCGAGGCGCAATAGACGCCGTGCTCCGGAAAGCCGATCTCCGTAGCTACAGAGGTAGTAAAGCAAATACAGCCTTTCCCCTGTCGCTCCATGACCGGAACGGCGTATTTTGCGACCCAGATGGGCCCCAGCAAATTGACGCCCATCACCAGGTTGAAATCGTCCAGGGTAATTTCGGTAATTTTTTGGGTGCGGAGCACTCCGGCGTTGGCGCAGACGGCGTCCAGTCGGCCGAACTGTTGGAGGGCCAAGTCCACGGCGGCCCGAACGTCTTCTTCCCGCCGCACATCGCCGTAGTGGAACAGGCAGGTTCGGCCTTGGGCCTGCAATCGCTGGGCCAACGCCTGCCCCTGGTCGGCCTGGATCGACATGGCGATCACCCTCGCACCGTGCTCGGCAAAGAGTTCGGTGCAGGCCTCGCCAATGCCCGAAGTCCCGCCGGTAACCAGAATCACTTGGCCTTCGAGATGACTCATCGTAAACCTCCTTGGGCTGAAAGGGGACGACATAGGGGTGAAAAATATGGTGTTAGCGTCTCTCTTTTTTCGAGAAGAGTTTTTTAACGGAATCGTTCCTCCCCGGGGGGAGGCAAAAAATTGTCGGCCGTCCCAGCCAAGACTAGGGCTACTGGCGGGACGCTTTCGCAGGGGGCGACATCTCCGTTACCAGGACATTCAGACCGCCGGAACGAAACCCTTCCAGATCGAGGGAAACAAACTTAAACCCAAGCTCTTTGAGGCGAGCGGCCACCTGGGCGCGGAGCGCAGGGTCCAAAAAACGGGAAAGGGCGTCCTGGGGAACTTCAATACGGGCCAGGTCGCCCCGATGATACCGAACCCGCACCGGTTCAAAACCCAAAGAGCGGAGTAGTCGTTCGGCCTGATCGATCATGGCAAGCCGTTCGGGCGTGATCTGTTCGCCGTAAGCGATTCGACTTGCCAGGCAGGGCGTAGCCGGTTTGTTCCACACCGGTAACCGCCACCAGGCCGCCAATTGCCGAAGTTCGGCCTTTGTCAGTCCCACCTCGGCTAAAGGACTTCGAACCTGTTTCTCTCGGGCGGCCTGCGAGCCGGGCCGATAGTCGGCCAGATCGTCCCAGTTGGCCCCGTCGCAAACGACCGCCGCTTGCCGCCGCTGGGCCAACTCCCAGAGCCGCTCGAAAAGGTCGCTTTTACAGTGGTAACACCGATCCGGCGGATTCTGCTGATAGACAGGATTTTCCATCTCGCTGGTGGGGAAAACTTCGTGCTGGATGCCGATCAACTCGGCCAGTTCTCGACAGGTTTCTAATTCGCCGGCGGCCATGCTGGCGCTAAAGCCGGTGGCGGCGATGGCCCGATCGCCCAGGGCAACCTGCGCCGCCTTGGCCAACACGCTGCTGTCCAACCCGCCCGAAAAAGCCACCACACAACTGCCAAACTCGCGCAACAGTTCCAACAAGGCGTCCCGTTTGGCCGCTAACTCAGCGGATAGTTGCACCTCTAAGACTTCCGATTGGTTTTCCCGGAAATTTTCCATAAACGGTTTCCTCTCCGCAACCGCGGAACAGTAAGGACACCCCCTTTTACCAGGCTACTTCCGGGGCGGCCTGCTCAGAATCCATACGCACCGGCAGACGCCAGACATGCACGCCATCTCGGTCGGTAAAATAAAGCCGACTTTCGGATTCCTGCAGCGTATCGCCGTCGGCCCACAGGGCGTAGAAATCGGGATGGGCGTTGACAGGACGGCGGGCGTAGGTGTGGTTATACCTGCTATCGGAGGTAAGCTGTTTGACTTTTGTCCATGTCGCCCCCTGATCGGTGCTTTTCCACATCGCCATGTCGCCGCCGGTGGTGTAGGGGTGTGGGCCGGGTTCGGTCGGGGCGATCAGCCGCCACACACCGTCCGGCTCGATATAAAGCGAACCAAAATCGTAGTTATGGTCCGACTGACAGACCGGTCGGATCTGCCATTTTTGGCCGGTCCAATGGGCCGTATGCCAGATTCTCGGATCGCCGCCTGGGCCGGAGGCGTAATGTCGGCTTGTCAGATACAGGATAACCGGCCGACCCTGGGCGTCGAAGTTCAAATCCTTTAGATACACCAGGCGTTTTTCCGCCTGGTAATCATGGACCAGGGCCGGATTGTGGACTTCTTTGAGCGGCAGGGAGATCGGCTTCCCATCAACATTTGTCCACGTTCGGCCGCCGTCTCGGGTTTCCAGATAGTAAAGGTTGGTCCGGGCGTTCAGACCGACGGGTTTGGGGTGAACGTTCAAGGCCGTGCCGATCCGGCCGTCTGGGGCTAGCCCACTGATTTGATAATGGCCCAGTTCGATGCAGGCTAGCGGTTGCCGATCGCCCCAGGTCCGGCCGTCCTTGCTTAACCAAACAAACAGGCTCCGGCCTCCTTGCTCATAGTGGGTGTGCAGAAAGCAAAAGCCTTGGCCGGGCACATACCACGGCTGGCCATAGGAAAAGTTGGTGGTCATTATCCGCTCAAACCGGTCGATGGAAAACGGCTCGGTGCTTCGGTGGATATACGAGGGCCGACCGGTTCCATGCGCATTGGAAAATATCCACAAATATCCGTCGGCGTCCAGCATCAGGGAGGGGTTGTCGTGGGCATCGTCGGTCTTTTTATCCAGGAGGATGCGGGGCCGGGGAACTAGGCCGGTCTTGTGGTCGAAATAGCTGACCATGTGCAAAAGCCGGTTGGCGTCCGGCGCCCGACCGCCGTAAACAAAAAACGTCTTCTGGGCTTTGGCCGAGTAATAGGCAATCGGCGTATGCTGCTGCGGATAGGTGGCAAACCCGCCGCTATATTTATATTTATACTGGTCCCCGGACGGCTGATTATAGTACCAGATGCCCCGGTATCCATCGGCCGTGGGCAACGGCTCGATATCCTCTGCCGAAACAGGCAGGCCGCCCCCGCCAAACAAGCAAACATGAACAAAAAAACAATACCAAGCCCATCGACCCATTCCACAACGTTTTTTCCCCATGGCGCCAATCTCCCGGGATACCTCCCCCGAGGAAAGCCTCCCTATTGGAAACATCGAGGGCTTTTAAAAATTCTATCCCCCTACCACCAGCCGGTCCAGTCAGGCGGGCGCAGACCGGCCGGGTCGATCAGCCAAAGCCAATCGTTCAGCAAGAACTCCAGGCGGCCTGCCAGCAGAGCGATTCGGCCCATCACCGTATAGCCGAAGGCCGCCCCGAAGGT
>JAKPGL010000181.1 GCA_029550925.1 Planctomycetota bacterium | reverse complement strand
CGCCAAAACAGGGGTTCCTAATCCCTTCCGACCGGGGGAACTGCGGGACATCCCAGCCCGGCCAGCAACCCACAAGGTACGGGTTCGTGCCCTAAAGGCCCTCAAACAGATGGTACAGACCCCGGCCGCTCCTTCGGAAGGATAAACAAGGGGATGGGCCCAGTCTCCTCCAAAGGCAAAAGCAGCTTTCTCCTAGAGAGATAATGCTGCTTCCCGTTGGAGGGCCCCCCTTGGTCAGGCGGTACGTGGGTATTCCTGGGTTCCGGGGCAAGGCACCCCCTCGAACAGAAGGAGCGCTGCCTCCCTCTAGGGAGAGTTTGGTCCTGCTGGTCTTTCCGCCGCAGTTTCGACGCCTCCGCAGTAGGCTTAATGGTTTGTTTGCGGGGCGGCAGCCATGACCAGTTCGCCTTTATGGATGCCCTTCATGCCGCGCAATTGGGCGGCCAATTGCCGAAGCTCGCCGGCCGGCCCACGCAACAGGATCACCTCCAGGCACAAATCCTTGGTCAAATGCGCATGGATGGCCGACAGCACCCATTGGTGATAATCATGTTGCAGTTCTAAGAGTCGGTCCCGAAGCTGGCTGCGATGATGATCATAAACTAAGGTCAATGTTCCGGCCACTTCGGTTGTCTCTTCGGTCCAGGCCCGCTCGGTCAGCTTGTCCCGGATCATTTGCCGGACCGCTTCGCTGCGGGTGGCAAACTTCTCTTGCCGGCAATACTGATCAAAGTCCCGGAACAGGTCCTCTTCCACCGAAACGGAAAATCGCACCACTTTGGATTCTACCATGGACAAATCCCCCTGATAGATTGAATGACGGTCGGATCAGCATGACGGCTTAGCAAGGCGTCGTCTGGGAAGCGACGCCATTTTTCGTTCCCTAAAAAAGGCCTCCTTGGAAACCTTTTTCCAAGGAGGCCGATGAAAAAAGAAGGAGGTTTTCAAAATCGGACGGCCTCGCCGGGGTTGCTGGGTTGTCGGGAGGGGCTGTCCGAACGCCCGATTAACCCTGTTCCGCGCCGGGCATAGGCAGGGTCTGGCTTTCCAGGCCGAGCTTGGCCAGCACGGCATACAGTACAAAGCCGACTAAGAAGGCGGCCACCGGCGGGCAGGGCACTTGACCGGCCAAGCCGGGAATGAAGTTGGCCGCCCCTACGATAAAGCCCACCACCCACGAGATCCAGCCAGCCAGGTTGAAGCCGGCGCGGGGGCCAGCCCATTTTCGGCCAGCTAACAAGTAGTCGGCGACCATCGCCCCGCAGACCGGGCCGAACGAGGCGCCGATGATCGTAAACACATCCGTGGCTTTGCCGGCTAATCCGGTAACAGCCAAGACGATGGCCACCAAGGTGCCGATCCCGCAGGAGATAAAGGGATTGACCTTGGGCAAGGTGGTCTTGAAGCTATTGGCGGCAATAAAAGCCGAGAAGCAGGCGGGCGGGAAGGCCGCAATGGCCAACAGATACCAGAAGACGGCCGCTGTTTTTTCCCCTAAAATCGGGGCCATCAAGGCGGTCGTTTGAAGAATAGGCTTATCGGTGGTTCCGGCCCCATGGGCGCCCGCTACGATCAGCAAAGATAGACCGGCGGCAAACACGGTGGCCCCGAAGATGCCGACTAACCCGCCCCAGTGTACATCAGCTTCATGGCGATTGTTCATCCCAAAGTCTGCCCCGGCAGCCCCAGCCGTGGCAAAAAAGCCGACAATATAGGTACACAGCAGGGCAATGACGCCCCAGGTGGTTAACGGGTCTTTCGCCGTCAGAGTGGACTTGGACGCCGCATCCGTTTGGACTGGTTTTTCTGCTGGCTTAGAGGCTTCTGCTTCCGGTTTGGCTTCTTTCGATTTTTCCGATGGAGAGGGCTTTTCGCTTTGAGCTTTGGGGGCATCCAGGGTAACCGATCGGCTGGATTCGGTCAGTTTTTGGGAATCGAACTTGGCTACACCGCCCACGGTGTAGAAAAACAGAATCAGCAGGATCACCAGCGGCACCATCGGCAAAAAGCTGGCCACCCTGGCCACATATTGAATGCCTTTCAGTCCCATGAAGGCGGCGGCAATGGCCCAAATGGCCGATACCACCGCATGAGGTACGGTCAGCGGCCCATAGCCAAACGGCGCACACAACAGGACCCCAGCAAAGAAGGCATTGACGCTTAACCACCCGAATTGCAAAACGCCCATCAGAAATCCGGGCATCAAAAAGCCGCCCTGCACCCCATAGGTCGAAGTGCCCACGATGTAAAGCGGCAAGCCGGTTTTCAGCCCCAAAAGTCCTGGCACCAGATAAAACAGGAAATGACAAATCAAGGCGGCCAGGATCAAACCGAGGGCGGCAATACCAAGTCCCTGGGCCAACGTGCCGCCGGCTGTCTCCGCATACGGCAGCCCAGGAGCAATCGCACTGCCCAAAGGGATATCCTGCCAGAAGACAAACCACAGCATGATGCCTGCGTAGGTCGGCGCCGTGCTGGCATACCACGGCACCCGCTTGTCCGTCGGCACCGGTCGTGCCGACGCCACATAATCCGGTAGTTGACTCGCCATACATATCCTCCTGTCTGGTAGAACCCAAAGGACCACCTAGCCCACCGGCCGCACCACCGGCCCCAAGCCTACTTGCCCTGGAATCCGTTCCGCCGTAGGTAAAAAGGGCCAACCGCTCTTTCTCCGACCGCACCAGCATCTCTCTCCTTCCGGGAGAAAGCCCTCCGCCTACCGACCGAACGGACCCCAATGCTCCGGGTGCGGCATTTTTCAGAGTATAACCTCTTGTCCAAAGAAGTAAACTAGCCCCGGTCCGTCTTGCCGCCCACCCATCACGGGTCCATTCTCTCCGACCCACCCGTTAGGCGATCTTTCCAAAGGAAGAAAAGTTCCCAGTTTTCCGATAAAATATCTCCAAAGAGTAAAACCAGCATATTCCACTATCCTTTGGCAACATCCCTAGGAACCCGAGAACCATGCGAATCCTCATCAGTGGATCAACCGGTTTGATTGGAAGAGCGTTCCAAGAGGCGTTGGCGGCGGATGGGCATGAGGTGGTCCCGTTAGTTCGCCGTCGGCCGGAGGAGTCGGCAGGAGCTTTTGTGGTTTGGGACCCGTCCGGGGGGCGGTTGAACGAGGCCGACCTGGAAGGTTTCGACGCCGTTCTCCATTTGGCCGGGGAAAACATCGCCGCCGGCCGCTGGACCGCCGCCCAAAAAGAGCGAATCCGCTCCAGCCGGGTCGATAGCACCCGCCTGTTGGCCGATCGGTTGAGCCGACTCCGACAGAAGCCCCATAGTTTCCTGTGCGCTTCTGCCGTAGGTTTCTACGGCGACCGAGGCGATGAAATCCTCACGGAAGTCAGCCCCGGCGGAACCGGTTTTTTGGCCGAGGTCTGCCGGGCTTGGGAATCAGCCGCTCAACCGGCCCTGGAGGCTGGCATCCGGGTGGTGCATCTTCGGTTCGGCGCGGTGCTTTCCCTCCGAGGGGGAATGCTGGCCAAAGTCCTGCCCCTGTTCCGATGGGGGTTAGGTGGCCGACTCGGCAGCGGACGCCAATGGCTCAGTTGGATCAGTCTGGACGATCTGACGGCGGCTGTCCGCCATCTGCTGGCCGATTCAAGCCTCTCCGGTCCGTTCAATATCACCGCCCCCTCTCCGGTTACCAACGCCGAGTGGACAGTAACCTTGAGCCGGGTACTCCGCCGACCGGCCCTCTTCCACCAGCCGGCCTGGTTGCTCCGGTTGGCTTTGGGCGAGATGGCCGACGGATTGCTCCTGACCTCCACCCGGGCCGTCCCCTACCGATTGCAGGACAGCGGTTTTTCCTTTCGGGACGGAATCCTAGAGCCGGCCCTCCGGCGGATGCTCGGTTGACACAGAACACCAAGCCCCCGCTCCAAAATGACCGCCCCTCTATAACGCCGCCGGATGCTCGGTGGGCTCTGAACCACAGGCCCTAGCTCAGTTGCCAAAGGACCATTTTCACCATGTCCCGCACACCTTTTCGGGCGAACACGGCGGCGGGTTCAAACCCGCAGTGGACCATGCAATGCTGACATCGGCTGTCTCGGCCGGGCCCCAGCGAGTCCCAATCCGTCTGTTCCAGCAGGTCTCGGTAGCTGGGCCAGTGTCGGTCAACCTGCAAATAGCAAGGCCCTCGCCAACCCGCCCGATTGAACGTCGGATTGGCCCAGGCCGCACACCGAAGTTCCCGCCGTCCGCACAAAAACTCCATATATATCGGCGAAGCCGTTAACCGGAACCGACGCATCATCGGCCAAGCCGACTGAAACTTCTTGTGAATCTCCTGCCGGGTAAGAAATATCTCCGACGCCCGCTCCGGGTCCGCCGACTGGACCGCCTCATACCCATACGCCGGCGCCAGCATCATGCCGTCCACGCCTAACTCCGTCAGCAAGGTAAACAGGACGCTGAGCTCGTGCATGTCGGTCTGACGATACACGGTGGTGTTCGTATAGACGGCCCAACCGGCCGACTTGGCTTGCCGAATCCCTTCGATGGCCTGGGCAAACACGCCCGGTCGGCCCGTCAGCCGATCGTGCGTCGCTTCCATGCCGTCCAGATGCACATTGAGCATCAGTCGGCTATTTCGGGGAAGCCGGGACAACCGTTCGGCCAGTAGCGTCCCATTGGTGCAGAGATACACATGTTTTCGCAACTCGGCCAGTCGGCGCAATAGTTCCGGCAGTTCTGGATACAACAGCGGTTCGCCGCCGCAGACGCTCACCACCGGCGCGCCGCATTCCTCAACCGCCGCCAAACATTCCTCCACCCGAAGCCGATCTTCCAGCCGACCGCCGTACTCCCGAATCCGGCCGCAGCCGTCGCACCGCAAATTACAGGTGTGCAACGGCTCCAACATCAGCACCAACGGGAAACGTTTTTCCCCGGCAAGCCGCTTCTGGAGCAGATACACACTCAGCGCCCGGGTAAGTGAAAAAGGAAATCGCATTCCGAATCACTCCAGAGAAAGCCCTCCAGCACCAACCCCGGTCGTCCAGTGCAGCCGACCTGCCCTCCGGCGTCCCTATTGCGCCGAAGCAGCGCCTACCGCCTCTCGCCAGCGAGCCAGCGCCAACAGAGGAAACGAAATCCGATAGTAATGATACTTCAGATAAAAGACCCGGGGGAAACCGGTGCCGGTAAACTCCGGCTCCTCCCAGGCGCCGTCTGGCTGCTGTCGATCCAGCAGGAACCGGACGCCCCGGAACACGGCGGGGTCTTGGGATCGTCCCGCCGCCACTAACCCCAGAATGGCCCACGCCGTCTGCGAAGCGGTGGTCGGTCCCTGCCCACGCTGACCAGGGTTGTCATAGGTCCCGGCCGATTCTCCCCATCCGCCGTCGGTCTGCTGGCAAGCGAGCAGCCAATCCGCCCCGCGCACCACCGCCGGATCGGTCGTCGGTACGCCCACCGCCCGAAGCCCCACCAGGGCCTGCCAGACACCGTAGATGTAATTGACGCCCCATCGGCCGAACCAGGCGCCGTCCGGCTCTTGGGTCCGCCGCAAAAAGGCGACCCCCCGATCTACCGCCGGATGCCCCAGCCGATACCCCAGCGTCCCCAACGCCTCCAGCACCCGACCGGTCAGGTCCGGCGTGCTGGGATCGAGCATGGCGTTATGATCGGCAAACGGGACATAATTGAGAAACTGTCGGTCATTGTTTCGATCAAAGGCGCCCCAACCCCCGTCCCGATTTTGCATGGCCAGCATCCAGCGCAGCCCCCGGGTGATCGCCGCCGCGGTCCAGGCCAACGGCTCTTCGGACGCCGGATCGGATGTCTCCTGGGCCTTTTCCGGGGACTCTTTCCGTGCGGCGATCTTGCCGGTCTGCGGAGAACGCAGTTCGCACAGGAGCCGATCGGCCGTCTCGGGACGCCGGACTTCGCCGTCCTTCGATCGGTCAGAACCCAACCAGGGATAACACTCCTCCGCCGCCTTGGGAACCACCGGCCGAGCGGCCCGATATTGTTCCCATAGGGCCATCAGCACCATCGCCGTATCATCGTTGTCTGGATAGAAATCATTGTGATATTCAAAACACCAACCGCCCGGCTCGACCTGCACCGAATCGGCCCAATCGCCCGGCACAGGAATCTGCCGTTCCAGAAGCCACAAGGCGGCCTGAGCGACCGCCGGATGAGTCGGCCCCAACGCCGCAGAAATCGCCCGAATCGCAATGGCCGTGTCCCAAACCGGCGATTTGCACGGCTGGACCCGCACCGCTCCGGTCCGGGGGTCTTCCAACATCAAATCGTGCAGTTGCTGATGACACTGACGCACCGGAGGACTTTGATCGCTATAGCCCAAACATCGCAGGGCGACCAGACTCCAGACAATCGGCGGAAAGATGGCGCCCAGGCCGTCGCTTCCTTCGAAACGACGGAGCATCCACTGCTCCGCCGCCTTCACCGCACGCCCATGACATGGGAAAAGCCCCCGACGCTGCGCCCATTTGCACAGACGATCTAATGAAAGAAACACGTGTCGCCACAACGACCATCTCGAACGGTTTTCCAGATCGGGACATAGCGGCGGCGGCCACTCCTGCGGCGGACGAAGGAACAATTCCCCTACCCCCCGGTCCGGTTCGATCCGACGGACCGGCTGATGCGCCCAGACAATCGATAGCGGCACGATGATCGTCCGCGTCCAGGCGCTCACGGCCCCCAAATGGATCGGAAACCATCGGGGCAGCAGCACCAACTCCGGCGGCACCGCCGGACAGATTTCATAAGGCGCCTGACCCAACAAGGCCAGAAAGAATCGGGTATAACTGTTGACCCGATCGGCCCCGCCATGTTGCAGAATGGCCTGACGCGCCCGGCGCATCGGTTCGCTCGCCGGATCGTAGCCGGTAAGTTTCAAGGCGAAATAGGCTTCGACGCTAGCGCTGATGTTGAGCGGGCCGCCGGGGAAACTAGCCCAGCCGCCTTCGGGAAGTTGGATTTCCAAGAGATACTGCGCCAATCGCCGCGCCAGTTCACAGCGCTCCCGCCCCAAAAAGGCCCACAAAAGCAGGGTCTCGCTTTCCAGGATGCTGTCGCCCTGGAGTTCCGCACACCAATGGCCGTCCGAAAATTGACGTTCCAAAAGCCAATCGCATGTCCGGCCAATGGCCTGCTGAACCTCCTGGGCCAAGGGGATCGCCACCGTCAGAGATGGCGACTGGGGGAATGGGGACGCTGGCGAATCTTGTGAGCTATATCTAATACTCCGTCGGGGGGAGTTGGTCATGGAAAAAAATCCTCCTTGGGCGTTTCTTAACAGTCTGCCATGACACAAACAAGTAGCTTACGTCGGCTAGGGAAAATACACAAGGCCAACTCCACTTTTCCCTATCCTGCCTATCTTTTCTCTATTTCAATCCCCCCGCCGACTGGAAGAAATGTAAAATAGCTATAAGTCTTTATTATAAAAAGACTTGCGACTATTTCTAAAGAGCGGACGGGAAAGATGGTTGCAATACCGATCCGTCTTCCAGAAAAGAAGGAATTTCCGAAGTTAAAATTTCTTAAGGGGTTACGATTTTTTTGCTTCCTGATTTTTGCTAGCAGTGCTAGCACGGCTGACAAAAAAGAACCATTCAAAATTCTTATCACACAAGGACTTGAGACAAAAAAGTCCCATAGCTTGACGAACCGCTCGGAAAGGTTTAACTTCTTTTCTGCTATCCACTATGTTGTGGTTTGTGGGGCATTAACTACAATATATAGTAGATAGCAACGTGTTTTCCTCATCCCTCTTTCGAGGTATGACATCCTGCTCTTCGAGATGGGAACACCTTCAGAGACACTTAAGAGGGGTAGGCTTTGCATCGGGTAAAAATGTCCCATGACCCAGTGAGCTAATGGAGGGCTCGACCATGAATCCGTTAGAAATTTCTCAACCCAATTCTCAACCATCGGTGCCAGCGACCCAGATTACCGGCCGCCAGGTCGGAGCTTCGGAGTCGGCCCGACAGGGCTTGACCATCCAGCCGATCTTTTGCCCGCCGGACCTGGCCGATCCGTTCGACTCCGTGCCGTGGGAGCAGCGAACCGCTACGATTAAAGGGGACGACGGCCAAGTGCTTTTTGAACAGCACGATTGTGAAATCCCGGCCTCTTGGAGTCAATTGGCGACCAACGTGGTGGCCAGCAAATACTTCTACGGCGAAGTCGGCACGCCTCGGCGAGAAAAGAGCGTTCGCCAATTGATCCATCGGGTGGCTCGAACGATCGCCGATTGGGGCCTGGCCGACGGCTATTTCGCCAGCGACGCCGATGGGGAACGCTTCTATCGCGAATTGGCCTGGCTTTGCCTGCACCAGTACGCCTCGTTCAATTCGCCCGTGTGGTTCAATGTGGGCCTGTATCATCAGTACGGGGTCAAAGGCGCCCAGTGTACCTGGCACTGGAACGCCGAAAAGGGTCAAGCCGAGCAACCGGAAAATCCCTATGAATATCCCCAAGCGTCTGCCTGTTTCATCCAAAGCGTGCAGGACAACATGGAAGATATCATGGAGTTGGCCCGCAGCGAGGCGATGCTGTTCAAGTTCGGTTCCGGCACCGGGACGGACCTATCGACGCTCCGCTCGTTCCGGGAAAAACTTTCCGGCGGCGGCAAGCCCTCTGGGCCGCTCTCCTTTATGCGGGTCTATGATCAGATCGCCGCGGTCGTCAAGAGCGGCGGCAAGACCCGTCGGGCCGCCAAAATGCAATCCCTCAAAATCACCCATCCCGACATCATGGAGTTCATCCAGTGCAAATGCCACGAGGAGCACAAGGCCCGCTTGCTTATCGAAAAAGGCCTCAGCCCCGAAGAAGCGATGAGTTCGGTGCTTTTCCAAAACGCCAATCTCTCGGTCCGTGTAACCGATGAGTTCATGCAAGCGGTAGAAACGGACCAAATGTGGACCACCCGTTGGGTAACCGACCCCAGTAAAGAAGGCCCTACGTATCGGGCCCGCGACCTGTTGGATGCGATGGCCGAGTGCGCTTGGGCCTGCGGCGACCCCGGCCTGCAATACGACAGCACCATCAACCGCTGGCACACTTGCCCGAACTCCGGCCGAATCAACGCCTCCAATCCTTGCTCTGAATATATGTTCATTGACGATTCGGCCTGCAATCTGGCCAGCATGAACCTGATGAAGTTCCGGCGGGAGGACGGTTCGTTCGACGCCCAAGCCTTCGCCGCCGCCTGTCGGATCGTCTTCATCGCCCAGGATATCCTGGTGGATCGGTCCAGCTATCCGACCAAGAAAATTGCCGAAAATAGCCATCGGTTCCGGCCGATCGGCCTGGGTTATACGAATCTGGGCAGTCTGCTGATGGCCAGCGGCCTGCCGTATGATTCAGACGAGGCTCGGGGCCTGTGCAGCGTGGTTACCGCGATCATGACCGGGGCCGCCTACCGAACCAGCGTCGAACTGGCCGCGGTCCGGGGCGCCTTCGACGCCTTCGAGCGGAACCGGGACCCCATGCTCCATGTCATGGAAATGCATTGGGACGCGGTGCAGAAGGTCCGCAACGCTCCGGCGGCGCTAGCGGCGGCGGCCCGTGAAATCTGGGACCAGGTGCTCCTGGAAGGCCGACGCTACGGCTTCCGCAACGCACAAGCTACGGTGTTGGCCCCCACCGGAACCATCAGCTTCATGATGGACTGCGATACTACCGGCATCGAGCCGGACATCGCCCTGGTCAAATACAAACAACTGGCCGGCGGCGGCGTGTTGAAGATCGTCAACAATACGGTCCCATTGGCCCTGCGGACCCTGGGCTATTCGGACGCCCAAATCCAATCCATCCTGGAGTACATCGACCGGGAAGGCGCCGTGGAAGGCGCCCCGGAGCTGAAACCAGAACATTTACCGGTGTTCGACTGCGCCTTCCAGCCGGCCAAAGGGACCCGCTCCATCTCTTGGCGCGCCCATATCTTGATGATGGCGGCGGCGCAACCGTTCATTTCCGGCGCCATTTCCAAAACCGTCAACCTGCCCAAAGACGCTTCGCCCCAGGACATCCGCGACGCCTATATGGAGGGTTGGCGATTGGGCCTGAAGGCGCTGGCTGTCTATCGCGACGGCTCGAAAAACCTGCAAGTCCTCACCGTCAAAAAGGAAGACAAGGAGAAGGAGGCGGAGGTTGCGGCGAAAACACTGCCGGCGCCTCGGCGGGAACGTTTGCCCGATACCCGAAAGTCCATCACCCACAAGTTCTCCGTGGCCGGCCATGAGGGCTATATTACCGTCGGGATGTATCCGGACGGTCGTCCTGGGGAACTTTTTATCACCATGGCCAAAGAGGGGAGCACCATCGGCGGGCTGATGGACTGTTTCGGCACGGCGGTTTCGATGAGTTTGCAGTATGGCGTGCCGTTGGAGGTCTATGTCAATAAGTTTACCAATACCCGGTTTGAACCGATGGGCTATACCTCCAACCCGGAAATCCGATACGCCAAGAGCATCGTCGATTATATTTTCCGCTGGATGGGATTGACCTTCCTGCCCGGATATCGGGAGGCCCAACGGCCGCCGGAGGCTGGAGGGCCTTCTTCCGGCGGCGAACAGCCGTCTGGCGGCTCGGAATCGGAAACAGAGCGATCCCCCGCCGCCGGGAAGGTCGGCGGGGCGACCGCAAACCAGCAAGGAACGCCCCGCACCGCCAATTCCCCAAACGGTTCTGCGACTCGGACGGAATCCGCCCCAGACGCTCGGTCGGCCGGGGGGAATTCTTCCCATGCCGCCGCGTCCTCCGCTCCATCCAGGGCGTTCCGGTCTGGAAGCTCTTTCGTCGTACCGCCCTCGGACGGCGGTGCACGCACTTCCGAGCCGGTCGGGTTGACCCCCAAAGAAGCCCCGGCCGTCTCTTCCCGAATGCAGCAATGGGTGCTCTTCCAGGACGACGCTCCGCCCTGCGACCAGTGCGGCGCCATCACCTGGCGGAGCGGCAATTGCTACGTCTGCCGCAACTGCGGCAACAGCATGGGCTGCTCGTAAACGGCGATCGTAACACAGAGAGTCGGTTGCGTGGTGGGACGGCAGCCACTATAGGTTAGAAAGCTCTAGCATCAGGATGCTATCGCAAGCGGTGGTAGGTCGGAGGCGACAACGCAACCGGCTCTAATCCAGTCTGTTAGGCTGTTCTTTGACGTCACATTTTGTTAAACTGGTCTGTAACCCAGGTTGGCGGTATGGTACGGATCCATTTGGGTAAGACTTTCCGCCAAATGAAGCACCCAGCCGCCGGACGGAGCCGCTAGGGTGTCATCCCCACGAAGGCGGGAATCCAGAATGAATAGGGATACCGTGTGTATTTTTCTGGATCGCGGGTTTTCGCAGGGATGACAAAAAGTGGGCGTCTCCGTTCGGCGGAAATGGTGCCATCTGTTAAAACCCCCTTTGATGAGGAGCTGGCCGATGAAAAGATGGTTTTGGTTTCTTTTGGTCTGTAGCATTGGGGCGGCTGGGACATTGAACGCAATAGCGGCGGAGGTAAAACCGGAAACTCCGCCCAAACCGGAATCTGCTCCGAATCAGCAGGCGCCTTCCACGCCGGAGGCCCAATGGACCCAGGTCTGGAATCAGTCCAAGGTGGTCGAAGAAATCCAAACCCTTATGAAGGATGTCAGCCAGGAGGAATTCCGCCGTCATCTGTTCTATCTGGCCAAGGACCCGTTGCCGTTCCGGAAACTCAATTACACTCGTCCGGGCCAGGAGAAAAGCACCCTGCATGAAGCCGACGATTACATTGCAGAACAACTTCAGAAATGGGGCTACCAGGTGGAGCGCGAAGAGGTCAAGGTGCAGGCGTACCGCCGGGACGAGAGAAAGCCGAAGGCCCACCAATATTCTTCCCCTCATCCAGAGGACCCATGGTATAAGGCCTACAACCTTTATGCGGAGCGGAAAGGCCGACGCCGGCCGGAAGAGATCATCCTGCTGCTGGCCCATAAAGATTCCCAAAGCTGGGTCGATTCTCCCGGCGCCAATGATAATGCCACAGGGACGGTGGGCGTGATGGAGATCGCTCGGGTCTTGGCCAAGTATCCAAACGACCGAACCATTCGGTTTCTTTGGTGCAACGAGGAGCATACGCCCTGGACGAGTGTAACGGCGGCTCGGAAAGCCAAAGAGCGGGGCGACAAGATCATCGCCGTATTCAACATGGACAGCATCGGCGCCAAATCGGCCGAGGACACCGCGGCCGGAAAAAAGAAAAACGTCATTGTCTTTACTTTGCCGGAAGGCGAGGCGCTTGCCCGGTTGGCCCTGGCGGCTAACGAACGATTTCAGATTGGGCTAGAGCAAAAGACCTTCAAACGGTCCCGACCGGGCGACGATGATGGATCATTTGTCCATGCCGGGTATCCCGCCGCCGTGGTGATGATCGGCTCGCAGCCCTACGCCGACCCGAACTACCATACCGAAGGCGATATCCCGGAACGCTCCGACGTGCCCAACGCCGTCATGACGGTGCGGTTGACATTGGCCGTGGTGCTGACGCTCGACCGCGCCCCGTAATCCCGGTCGAGGGCCGACCGAAACTAGTTCGCCCAAATAGCCGGCCGCCTTGCCGCTACGGTCGAGGGGCATCCCCTGCTGGACAAGCTCGGAGCGTCCTCCGGTCCCAGAGGCCGGCTAAAGCTGTTTCCCCAAATAGTGCGCCAATCGTTTTCCTATGGCCGGCGGGGTTCCAACGTAGTTTCCAACCGCGGCAGGTTGCAGATGGGCAGTTTCCGGATTTCGGCCAGCCAGTGGTCGAACGGAATCCGCCGTAGGTTGCTTTTGGGCTCTTCCCAGGCCAAGACGGCCGCCTGGGCGACCGACGGCAAACTCACATCCAGCGAATCCCACGTCGTAGCCAGCACGCCCAATAGGTCCAACTCTTTGGCCTGGTTCACCAGAAAGATCGTATTCGCTCGGCTCTTCCAGGGGCAGACCACTACCGGGAACCCTTTGTCGCGGAAATACTTAGGGATGGGCCAGACGCCGGCCACGTCGTAGTTCCAGGCGGCGATGATGATGTCCCGGGGTAGTTTTTCCAGGGCGAGATGGGTATTGTACGGCGGCATGCTGCCGGCCGGGCCTGCGCCGCCGAGTTCCGGGTCGCCTCGCCGAATCAGCATATCGTGCCACATCAGGATTTGCACTTTTCGGTCGGCGAAATACTGATGGAGTTTCAGCAGGTGTTCGGCAACCAACGGATGCGGCTCTTTTCCCGGCGGCAATTGGAGCTTCACTCCGCCCAGATGTCCCCAGGCCTCGTCCATGCCCACGTGGAAGTACCGCACCGGGCCAAACAGTTCCAGCAGCTCCTCATATCGGTCAAACAGATGTTCATAGACGGCCGGGTTGGCCAGTCGAAACGACCACCCGTCCGCCTCATACAAATCTCGAAACTGCGGAAACCGGTCCAGGACCACATGTTCGCCGGATCGGCTGCGCATCCCGCTGGCATGGCCCCAGGAGTTGAGCATCGGGATCATATCCATCTGCAAGGCTCGGCCCAAAAGCACGAGCGGGCGAATCTCTTCGGGCCGGTACGCGTGCGGGTAGGCGGTTTCGGGCCGACGACGCGACTGGAGCGAAGCCCACGGCTCAATGACTACTGCATTGCACTTAAAACGGGCCGCCCAAAGGATCGCCTGCCGGATGGCCGGTAATTCTGTATTCGGGAAGATACACAAATGGACTCCTCGGAATCGCAAGTGCGGCCAATCGTAGATCCAAACGCCCGGAATCCACGCCTCGTGCGGCGCCGGGGGAATCTTTTCTCGGCCTTCCGGGGTCTGGCCGACAGAAGGGGCCTCGGTCGGGGTTGCTCCGCTGGCTGAGGCGATCGGCCCGCTCGCCGATGTCGGGTTTGACGGCGACGTCGCCTGAATCAACTGAATCAGTTGCAAAAGCGTTAGTCCTCCGTACAGACATCCCCTGGGCGTGGCGGCCAGCACCGTCGCCTTTTGCCGATCCACGCAAAGCACGTATCCTTCTTCCGGATTTCTGGGCGGCGGCCACTTGGCCCAACCCGCCAAGCCCTCCATCCGGCGTTTGCCCTCCGCCGAGTCGATCGGCGTAAGTTCGATCATCGTCTCGGCGACCTTCTTTTCCGCGGCGAGGGACGCCCCCGAACCAGCCCCAGGGGCAAGGGCCAGCTTCGGTCGAATCTGATAAAGCCGCTCCATTTCGGCGGCCAAGACCCGGCCAACTGGTTCCCAATCGGCCGCGCCGACCTGAATGATGGGACTTTGCCCCAACGGTAATTTCTCTTCTGTCCATTGGATCTGCTTTGGGGCGGGCGTGAGCAAAGGCCGTTCCCCTTCCCCCGTCTTTTCCTCCGCCCAGACAAATCCCGCCGTACTCAGCCAACCGATCAGAATCGTCCACCGGAAACCGACCATATCCACCTCCTCCCAAAGCTAGAAGAAAAATAGTACCCTTAGTTGTAGGTTTTCCAAAGCATCGCCGTTGGTAGAATCTCTGCCATTAACAATGGACTCATTCCGAGGGGTTGTCAATACGTTGACGGAGTAGTCCTCTGGGGAAAACCTTCTCAACAGCGGAGAAACCGGTTTTATGCCATACGACGCATTGGATGCACGACGGATTCGGGTGTTCCCCTTGTCAGAGCGGCGGAACCTGCTTCGGCTGGAAGAGGAAGTTCGCAAAGCGGTCTCCTCCGAGCCGCCGGATGATCCGAACCTGCGCGACCAGATCGGGCGTCTGGCGGATCGGATTCGGCTGGCCCGGCAGAAAGGCCGAGCCGTGATGCTTACCTACGGAGCGCATCTGATTAAAAACGGCGCTGGGCCTTTGGTGAATGCTTTGATCGAGGCGGGCTGGCTTACCCACCTGGCCACCCAGGGGGCCGGGATCATCCATGATTGGGAGTTCGCTTTTCAGGCCGCTTCGGGCGAATCGGTGCGGGAAAACGCCCCGGCGGGCTGTTTCGGTACATGGGAGGAAACCGGTCGCTGGCTCAACTTGGCCGTCCTGGTCGGAGCAGCCGAGGGTCTCGGTATGGGCGAATCGGTGGGGCGGATGATCGCCGAAGACCGGCTGAGGATTCCATCGGCGGAAGAGCTTCGGCAAGCGATCCTGGCAGACCCGGCCCATCCGTTAGCCGCCGCCAAGGCCGATCTCCTGCACATCCTCCAAACCTATCGTCTTCCCGTCGGCGTGGTATCCATTCGGCATCCGTGGAAGCGTTGTTCCGTGCCGGCCACAGCATACCTGCATCGGACGGCGATGACGGTGCATCCTGGGATCGGCTACGACATCATCACGAATCATCCGTTGTATCATGGCGGGGCGATCGGCCGGGCCGCTACTGCCGACGCCCGCATCTTTGCCGCCTCCGTGGATCGACTGGACGAAGGGGTGTTTATGTCGGTCGGGTCGGCGATCATGAGTCCCCAGGTGTTCGAAAAGGCGTTTAGCCTGGTCAATAATCTTCGGGCGGCCGACGGCAGACCGCTCTTGCGGACCCACATGCTGGCCATCGTCGATCTTCAAGATGGAGGCGGCTGGGACTGGCGGCAAGGCGAACCCCCGCCCACCAGCCCCGCCTATTATTTGCGGTTTTGCAAAAGTTTTTATCGGATGGGCGGCCAGGTCGAGTACCTCCGCTGCGATAACCGGGTCTTTCTGGCGGAACTGATGCGACGGCTGGATATGGACCCCCAGGAGGCCGTTGGTCGGCTTGGAGTACCATTTCCTGATCCGTAACGCGGCTATTCCCGTAACGCCCGCAGTTCGCCGTAACGCCCGCTGTCTAGCGGGCGTATTGGCTCAGCCTGGACAGGCCGGGCAGCTCTCCCCTTGAGCGATTGGGGAACAATCGGTATCTTGAATCTGAAATGAATTTGGAAAAGGAGGATATCCGTAGAAGCCCCTTTCTTTACTCCCTTCCTCGCGAGGAGTGTTTCGGATGAACGTGGAAGAGAAAAAGCGGTATCTGAGCCGGCCGGTCGAGCATATTGACATTACCCGGTTCGACGCCCGTCCGTTGGTCGAGGCGATGGGCCGAATGGCCTATTCGGCCCGGGACCTGGCGCGGGCGGCGGATATCTACAACCGCATGTTGGCCGACTCGGACTGCGGCATTATCTTATGTCTGGCCGGTTCGCTCATTAGCGCTGGGCTGAAAAAGGTCTTTGTCGAGATGATCCGCTCGAACATGGTCGATGCGGTGGTTTCGACCGGGGCGAACCTGGTGGATCAGGACTTTTTCGAGGCCCTTGGGTTCCGCCACTATCAAGCCGAGCTGATGCTAAAAAGCGGCGTCCACGACGACCAACTGCGGCGTCTGCACATCGACCGCATCTACGACACGTTGATCGACGAGGATGAGCTGCGCATCTGCGACGAGACGGTCTGCCAGATTGCCGACTCCCTGGCCCCCAGGTCCTATTCTTCGCGAGAGTTTTTGGCGGCAATGGGGCAGTATCTGGCCGAAGGCGGGGCGAAGTGTGAAGAAAGCATCGTGCTGGAGGCGTATCGGCAGGGTGTGCCGCTGTTTTGCCCGGCCTTTAGTGATTGTTCGGCGGGATTCGGTTTGGTCATGCACCGGGCGGCCCGGCGCGGCCAGCCGACCGTAGCGATCGACTCGGCCAAAGATTTCGACGAACTCACGCAGATCAAAATCCTCTGCAAAGAGACCGGACTGTTTATGATTGGCGGCGGCGTGCCGAAAAACTTCGCCCAAGATGTGGTCGTGGCCGCCGATGTTCTGGGAGTCGAAGCCCCGATGCACAAATACGCCATCCAGATCACCGTGGCCGATGTCCGGGACGGCGGCCTGTCGGGCAGCACCCTGGTCGAGGCCAGCAGTTGGGGCAAAGTCGATAGCGGTTTGGAGCAGATGGTCTATGCCGAGGCGACCCTGGCCGTCCCGCTGATCGCCTCTTCCGCCTGGCACCAAGGCCATTGGAAGCGACGCACCCGCCGGAACTTCAACGCCGCCCTGGACCAACTGACCCCGGTCGAACAAACAGAATAACTTCTCGGAAGAGGAAAGACTCGCTTCCTATCCTTTTTCCCATGAGGGGGGCCTGACAAGTCGGTGTCGCCAAGCAAACGGAGCACTTCCGGCCGATTGGACCTGCATTGGCTGCCGCTGCGATTTTATCCCCTTGGGGAAAGTGGGGGGGACGGTCTGCATCGTCTTTGGAAAACCAGCCAAACGAGCCAGGCCACTAGCGGCAACCAGAACCCCAGCCATAGCCAGCGACGCCAGGGCGGCGTGTGCATGACCCCGGGCTGCCGGTCAGCGAGTTGTTGTTCCAGGGCGTCGGCCAGGGGGACTCCCTCGGCCATGCGGTCGAAAAGCCGCTCGAAATCTACGTTCCGGTACTGGGCGCCGCCGGCCGTAACGTAGGCCCGTCGGACATTGGCGGGCAATCGCTCCTTCAACGCTTCGGCGAAATGGCCCTGGCAGGCTTCGATGTACACCAGGGCGAACTCCATGCCTTCGGTGCGACCTTGCTCGTTAAGGAGGTCGAAATACTGGCGTCGGCTTATCCCCAGCCGGGGGACCGCTGCGTGGTCGCTCGCCGACCGATCCCCTATGCCAGCCAACGCTGCCAGGTCTTCCGGTTTGATGTCGGAGGCCAGCCGGCTCACCCGCGGCGTCATCGCCATCTCAGGATTGCCGTGCGATTTCGTCATCAAAACAAACTCGTAGTAAGAAGGATCGAATCGGCGGGCCGTCTCCGTAAGCAATAAAGAAAACACCTCCGGATTGCAGACCGGGTTACTTGCCGCTATCGGGTTCTCCAGACGCGGGATGGGAAAGCTCAGAGGAACCTTCTGAAGTCCGGGCCAGCCGGGACGGTACTCCAAATAGCGACCCCGCCGCAGCAGACGATTGGTAAACACGACCGCCGCTGGGGCCACCCCTGTTAGACCAGGCAAACGCCTCCCCAAGACGTCGATCTCCTCGTCCACTGCGGCGGGAAATCGTTCCAAGTCCCTTACAAGGCTCTCGGCAATCTGATCCAGTTTTTCATGGCCTTGACGCCGCAATAACTCGATCAAGGCTCGATAGTTTTCCGACTCGGCCTCATTCGGCGCAGTCTCACTGGCCACATAGATGAAGACCACCCCTCGGTCCCCAGCAACCACCGCCGAGACAACCATTGTCGCAAAGAAAATGCCAAAAAATAATGAGGCCATCCTAAAATACCCAGGACAGCCTCGAACATTCATCATATACATGGGAACTTACAACACGATAGGATTAAGTTCGCTGTCTTTGTAAAGTTCGCTGTCTTTGAATGCTCCGAATTTTTCCCCGGAGTTATAAACATTAGCGGGGTGCTGACCGATGTCGATGACCGTGGGGGCGGGGCCGACCCACATGCCCCAAGCAGCGAAGGCGACCGCAGCGGCGCCGAACAGCAGCGAAGTGTTCCAGGCAGCGATGAATTTGCGGAGAGCGTCCATGGCTTAGTCCTTTCTAGTAATTTTTGGGGGTGGATGTTTTTCTTTCCGTTTTGGTTTCCTACCTTTTACATGGTAAAAGGCGTCCGGGTTGCGACAGCAAACGGAGTAGAATCGTTCTAACTATTTCCAGGACCTAAGGTTAAGGCTAGAGTGCGAACGCCTACGCAACCCCGTCTGTTAAAACGGCAGATTGTTAAACGCCCGATCCTCCGGTCCAGTCTCACAGACTGCGGTAGTCCCAGGATCAACGATTGAGCGGCAATCCGAACTGGTGCGTTCGGAGCGACCGTTCTGGCCCCTTGGACGGGGAGGGGAAAGAACGAATCCACAGGGAGTTTACCGGAAAAATAAACTCCTGGGCAACCTTGATCCGGTAGCAGGCCTGGTGAATGAGAACATTTTACAGTTTGGAAAAACTGGGAAAATTTTGCGGTTATTATGGCATAGAGGGGACTTTCAGGGGAACGACGGCATTTAAAACGCCGAAAGCCCAGCTCCCCTGCCTTCATGGCCACATCCTTTAGGGGGCTGGGCTTTCGGGGTGATCGGTCAAGCTCTCAGGGGCCGTGATCCATTAGGGGGTGCTATGAGGGCCGTGCCCATGGCCGAAGTGGACCGTCCGGTGCACGATGTAGCCGGTGCGGCAATCGACGATGGCCAGTCGGGCATAGCCTTGTAGGACGGCCCGTCGCATGGCCCTGTACCAGGCGCCGTCATGGTTCAGCCGGTAGCCGTTGACGGCGACGATTACATCGTCGGGTTCAAGGCCGATTTCCCAGGCGATCGATCCCTCAAATACTTCAGTAACGTATTCGCCCTCCCCGTTGAAGTAGCTGCAAAACCCCAAGCGGGGGATCGGCGTAACCCCCGCCTTTTCTTCGGCCATTGCCGGGGCGACTGCGGAGGCCGCGAGAACTACCACTGCCAAAGCCAACGACTTGCGAGAAACGAACCGGGTCATGGGACACCTCCTTTGGAAAAAAATTGGAACTGACTGAAAAACCTTTGATTGATCAACGCCTCTCTACCCATCAAATGGGAAAACAGGACTTTGTTGCGACAGGCGAAAAAGATTTTTCCCCCAAGATTTTTTCCCGCGGCTCGGTGGAGTTGCCGAAAAGGTGGGCTGGGGACGCCAGGGAGTTTTTGAGATGTGCAAGTTGGGAGGGAGGCCGCTCTGAGGGCCGGCAGAGAAAGAAGGCGTCTGTCCTCTAGGGATAGAAGGGGGGATGGGTTGAGGAGCGCCACAGGCTAAACTATCCGTTAGGTCCCCCCGCCCGAGGAGCCGCTTGACAGAGGGGGGCCTAAGAATTTACACCTATTGGAATACGGAGATATTGGATTGCTAAGGTGGGAACTTCTCTTGGAGTTTTTCTATGGCAGCCGCCTCGTCCGAGGCAAGCTGGCAACCGTTAGGAGAGGCGTTCATGTCAGAGTCGGACATTACCCATTGGATTGATCGGTTGGCCGAAGGGGACTCGGCGGCGGAAGAGGTCATTTGGAGGGAGTATTATGGGCGGCTGGTGCAGTACGCCCGGAAAAAACTGGCGGACTTGCCACGACGGGCGTTCGACGAAGAGGATGTGGCGTTAAGCGCGATGAATAGCTTTTATCGTGGGGTGGCGGCGGGACGATTTGAACGCATGGATAGTCGCGGCGATCTATGGCGGCTTTTGGTGACGATAACGGCCCGGAAAGCGTGTGCGGAGCGACGGCGACACTTTGCCGAAAAACGGGGCGGCGGACAGGTAAGCGGCGAGTCGTTTTTTCTGCGAAAAAATGCCTCAGAGGAGCGGACGGACGGCATTGGCGGTGCGGCCGGTGAGGAGCCGACTCCGGAATTGGCGTGTATGGTGGAGGACCAGTGTCAGCGGATGCTCGACGGCCTAGGGGACGAGTCATTACGGCAGGTGGCGCTGCTGGCCTTAGAAGGCTATACTGCGGAAGAAATTGCCGAGAAGCTCGGCTGCGTCCGGCGGACTGTGGAGCGAAAGTTGTCGCGAATCCGCGAGAAATGGTCCCGGATGGCGTCTGAGGAGTAAGGGAGGCAGGGATGGGTATGGCGGGGGAGGAGGGGGGGCCGTTTTCAGGAAGGGCAGACCATGCGGACCGAGAAACCTTCCGACGCGGAACAGGGGCAGGGGCTGTCGATGGAAGGAACGATCGACGCCATTTGCGATCGTTTTGAGGCTGCTTGGAAGTCGGGAAGTCAGCCAAACCTGGACGATTATTATACCGACGCTCTTCCCGAAGCCGTTCAGAAAGAACTTTTTCGTCATCTGTTGGGGTTGGAGATCGACTATCGGCGGGCGGCGGGGCTCGAGCCGGATTGGGCCGATTATTACCGGCGGTATCCCCAACATCGCGATCTGATCGAGCAGTTGGAGGCGGAAGTCGGTCGAGCACCCCAGAGGGGGGAACGCCCAGCAGCGGATTCTTTGAAGTCCACGGAATCGGACACCTTCGCGATCCGATGTCCGTATTGCCGGGATCGCATCGAAGCCGCCAGCGAAGACGGTTCGGACGAGAGCGTGTGTCCCTCCTGTGGAAATCGGTTTCGGCTGGTGGGCGGCGGCGTTGGGGGGAAAGAGACGTCGGCGGGGCCGGGGGGCCGTCGTTGGTTCCGCCATTTTGAACTCATCCAGAAGCTTGGGATGGGCGCCTTCGGCGAGGTGTGGAAGGCGAGGGACCGGAAACTGGATCGACTTGCGGCGATTAAAATCCCGCGCAAAGGACAACTCGACGCCGTGGAGAGCGAGTTGTTCGTTCGGGAAGCGCGGGCGGCGGCGCAACTCCGGCACCCTGGAATTATTGGGGTGTACGAGGCGGGGAGCGAAGGCGATACGCTGTATATTGTCAGCGAGTATGTCGAGGGCGAGACGTTGGCTGACCTGCTGACGCGCGAGCGTCCCACGTACCGCGAGTCCGCCGTATTATGTAAACAGATCGCCGAGGCGCTGCACTACGCCCATCAACAAGGCGTAATTCATCGGGACCTTAAACCGAGCAATGTGTTGATTGATCGCGAGGGGCGGGCGCATGTGATGGACTTTGGCCTTGCCAAGCGCGAAGCAGGAGAAGCGACGCTGACGCTAGCGGGTCAGATCGTAGGCACGCCCGCCTACATGTCGCCGGAACAGGCCAAGGGAGAAGCGCATACGGCGGATCGGCGAAGCGATGTGTATTCGCTCGGGGTGATGATGTATGAAATGCTTACCGGCGAGCGCCCGTTCCGCGGCGATTTTCGGATGCTGATGAAACAGATCATCGAAGACGAACCGCCGCCGTTGCGACGTTTCGATCATCGTGTTCCGCGGGATTTGGAGACGATCTGTCTGAAATGTCTGGAGAAAGACCCGCGGCGTCGGTATCCGACCGCAGGGATGCTGGCGGAAGAGATTGATCGGTATCTGAAAGGCGAACCGATTTTTGCCCGTCCGGTAGGCCCTTTTGGCAGAGCCGTTCGCTGGTGCAAACGGAAACCTTTGGTGGCCGCCTTGGCGATTGGATTGGCGTTGAGTTTGGCGTTGGGTTTTTCTTTTTCTTTAGCGTTTGCGTTTTTGGCGAACCGCCGGGCGATCGAGGCGACGGCCGCGGAAGCCGAGGCCACAGAACAATCCCATCGGGCGCAAGCCGAGGCCCAACGCGCCCTGGAGGCCCTGGCCGCCGCAGCCGCCGCCCGCGACGAATCCCAACGACGAGGTGAACAAACTCGAAAAGAAGCGTACGCAACTCGCATTGCGCTGGCGCAACGGGCCGTTTTGGACGGCAATCGAGCGCAAGCCAACGACCACCTGGCGGCCATTCCCCCCGATTTGCGAGAATTCGAGTGGTACTATCTGAAGGAACAGGCCGCCATTCGTCCGACGCTTTTGGGGGGGCATAACGCTCCGGTAACCTGCGCTGCGTTTAGCCCCGATGGGGCGTATATCGCCGACGCCGACGAACTCGGGGTGATCCTCGTCCGCCAGACGAACAGCGGCAAGATCGTCGCTCGCTTGGAGACCCGCAGCTCGACGAGCAATCCGTTGGCGGTTCTTGCGCGAAAAATGTCGGACCGTTACCGGGAGATGGAGAGGACGCCGGTTCGGTGGATTCGTTTGAGTCGGGACGCGGGCGCCATTTGGGTCGTGGACGACCAACGGGCGTCGTATTGGAACCTGAAAACCGGGACCCAGATATGGTCCCAAAAGGTATCGGCGGGCGGCGATGCGGCGATCCCTGTCGCCCTGAGTCCTGATGAGACGCGACTGGCCATTGCCGGCCCGAATCGCGAATCGGTGGTGATTTATTCGGCGCAACAGGGAGCGATCCAACGGACGATTTCCGGATTCGGCCGGCGGGTGAAGTGCGCGGCGTTCAGCGCGGATTCGCAGCGACTGGCCGTCGGCGTAGAGGCGCCAGGCTTGACCATTTACGATCTGGCGAGCGGAGAGAAGGTCTTGACGTTGGCCGACGCTGGGGTGGGTGGTCATGGGGTCACGGCGGCGGCGTTCAGCGCGGATGGACGTTGGATCGTCAGCGGCGATAATCCTGCAATTCATGTCCACAACGCCAAGACGGGCGAAAGAGTCTTTTCGCACCGTCAGCACGCGGAAGTGGTGGTTTCGGTTGCGGTAAGCGACGACGGCGAGTGGATTAGCTCCTATAGCTTCGACTTTTCGCTGGTGGTGTATAGTATTTCTCAGCGGCGAGAAGCGGCGCGTTTCCCGGCCTACGAACGTCCCGCAGCCAGCCCGGATGGGCGGAAACATGTATTGCTGGATTTTGGAGGGGCGCTGTTGGTCGATACGTTCATCGTTCCGCCGACGCCGCCGGAAAAATGGAAATATGTATATTCATCGCCCACCCATCTGCTTATCGCCGCAGATAGCCGCACGCTCCTTTACCAAACCGACGGCACGGCGGTACGGCGATGCGCCCCGCCGCCCTCTTGGCCTTGGATTACGGGCCTTTGCACCGCGTCTTCCGGCAGATACTTTCTCGCCGGCGATTCCCAGGGACGCATTTGGAAATACGACAGCCAGCGCGACTCGTCCTGGAAAACAATCTTGGAAATCACCAATGCGCCGGTGCGATCGATCGACGCGGCTCCGTCCGGCGAGGTGTTCGTCGTCGGGTGGGCCAGGGGGCAAACCTCGGTGTTGGAGGCCGACAAGGACCGCGAACGTTTTCGTCTCGAAGGCGGATCGAAAGATGTCTGGGCGGCGTTCCTACCAGGGGGAAACGAAATTTTCACTTTGGACGCCTCCGGCGTCTATCGCCGATGGGATGCGGCCGCCGGGCGGCTCCTCGCCCAGGGCGCCCTGCGCACGCTGTCTGCGATCGAATGCGTTGCATGGAACTCCCGACGGACGCTCTTGGCCACGGGCCATCGTGATCGCACCGTCCAATTATGGAACGTCGAGACAACGTCGCCGATCAAGACGTTTACCGGTCATCGCACCTCGGTAACGGCCCTTGCGTTTAGTCCGGACGATCGGAGACTCATCTCGGTTTCCAAGGAAGGGGCGATCTTGTTTTGGGATATGGAACGCCCTACGCCGCTTATTCAAGTGGATCGCTATCAGTACCACACTTCCCTTGCCTTTACGCCGGACGGCGCTGCGCTGGCGATCGGCGGAGGCGAGAACGGTTTTCTGCTGCAAACCGCTCGAAATCGCCGCGTCGGCCTCGGGAAACCGCTCAACCTACTCCCGTGGATCGACGTCGCTCAGGACGCCCTTCTCGGCGTGTGGCATTCCTCCCCAGAGGGCCTTCGCTCCAACGGAGACGCCATGCCCCAACGACTTCGATTGCCCGTGTTGGTCTCCGGAAGCTATCGCCTTCATTCGGAGTTTACTTACGTACATGCCGGGCGTCGCAGGACGGTCGGTTTTGTATTGCCTGTGGGACAGACGCACACCATGTTGTGTCTCGACCACGATAAACACGGTTTGTCAGGGCTACAGCGGATCGATGGGCGGGCGGTCTCCCCCTCCGAACAAAATCCTACGGTGCAGCCGTTCCGGTTGAAGGAAGGCAAAAGGTATTCTCTGGTCGTTGGGGTCCAGTTGTTCGATGACGACGCCGCCATGGAGGTGTCCATCGACGGACAGCCGCTAATCCGTTGGAAAGGTCGGCAGGAGGCGATGAGTCTTTCCGAAGAAAATCGAGGGCCCGTTTTTTTGGAGCCGGGCGGGATGGCCTTGTCCCTCGGAAACGTGGAAGTCCTTTTCCACCGCATAGAACTGGAACTCGATCAGGGAGAGATTCTCGTGCTTTCTCATCGCTGGCCCGCCGCCGGCAATTGGGAGAACCTTTCCTTCCGGCGTCATTTCCCAACAAAGGACTTCTGTTCTGTCCAAAGACCCTGGGTTGTTCTGGACGGACCGGCGGCTCGTCTAGCTTTTCCGTAGGCAATGAACTTATGATTATGTTATTTTTGAGCTTTAGGGATGCCTTTTCCCGCTGAGAAGTCGAACCCTCAGAGCTACGGTAAACAAATCTTCTTGATGAGTGGGCTTTCGTGCTATAGAGCCTTTCCCTAGGGCCGATTTCTTTTTCAGAATCGGCTCGGCAATCGTTCCGGGCAGTGGGGCGGATTTTGACCGGCGGAGTTGTGCTTACTGGATCCAGCCGCCGCCTAGGAGGCGATCCCCTTGGTAGCAGACGGCGGCCTGCCCGGGCGCTACGCCATAGCAGGGCCGGTGAAAACGGACCTGAAACAGGTCCAGGCCCATCGGCTGGACAACCGCGGGAACGGCCGGCGTGCGATAGCGGATTTTGACCTCCGCCTCGAAGGGTTGGTCCGGGGGCGGGATGAGCCAATTGGCCCCCGCGGCGATCAGGTCTGTTCGGGCCAGCTCCTCATGGGCGCCGATCACCACGGTGCAGGTCTGGGGTTCGATGCGAACGACGAACCGCCGCTCGCCCAAGGCCACCCGGAGACCTTTGCGCTGGCCAATGGTGAAATGTTCAATCCCCGGATGTTGGCCTACCACTTGGCCGTCGGTCGTTACTATCGGGCCGGATGTGTCCAGGTCGGGCCGACGCTCCCGCACGAACCGGGCGTGGTCCTGATCGGGCACGAAACAGATTTCTTGGCTTTCTGGTTTGTTGGCCGCTTGCAGGCCCGCCTCCGCAGCCCATCGGCGAATCTCCGCTTTGCGGTAGTTGCCCAGGGGGAAGAGCATCCGGCTCAACCGATTCCGTGGGACGCCAAAAAGGACGTAGGACTGATCTTTCGTTTCGTCCACGCCGCGGTACAGGCCCAGACCATCCGGAGCAGGCAAAATCCGGGCGTAATGGCCGGTGGCCACATACTCGGCCCCGATAGTGTCGGCGTAGTCGAACAGTTTGCCGAACTTTAGCTTCTGGTTGCACACAATGCACGGATTCGGCGTTCGGCCGGAAAGGTACTCCTGGACGAAATACTCGATGAGTTGGCCGAACTCCTCCTGGAAGTTCAGTACGTAGAAAGGGATGCCGAGCCGATCGGCCACCCGGCGGGCGTCCGTAGCGTCGGCGGCAGAACAGCAGGTCTTGGCGGTTTTGCCGGGGTGGGCGGCTGGGTGAGAGGGAGCGGCGTCGATAGGGGCGGGATCGGCCTCTGAAGGGGCGAAAACACCGTGACGCATGAAGACGCCGATCACCTCGTAGCCCTGCTCGCGCAGCAGCCAGGCCGCCGTCGTACTATCCACTCCGCCCGACATCGCCAGCACTACCCGAACCACCGGCAAAAGCCCTCGCTAAAGAGAGATCGTTTGTTGCAAAAGCTCTCTTTTATTGTAGGGCCGTCCTTGGCGGCTTTCCTAGGGGCAACGTGTTTTTTTCGGATGGCGGGGGGGAGGGACCTCAAGGGGCCTTTTTCAGGGAACAGAGCAGAAAGAGTCTGGTTTTTCGTAACATTTTAGCCGAATGCAAAGAAGGCCTATTTTAGGGCGAATTTCGCCCGCCACTGTCATTCCCGCGGAAGCTCTCAATCCAGGGTCCTGTGAGGCGGCTACGTTGTTATTTCTCCCAAGTAGAGTCCGCAAGAAGCCTAGATTAGGCGATTCCGCGGGAATGACAAGATACTGCATTCGGCTGAAATGTTACGGTTTTTCTTGGGTTGGCCGGGGTCTTGCGGAAAGGCCCTTTAGATGCCATCATGGATCAATTGGGTGGGTTGAAAACGACGTTTTCCTGGGATAAGAACAGAGATCATGAGTGGTTTTTGAAATCTCACGAGGCCCGAAAGGGGACGGTGGTCCCCCTGGAGAAGGTCAACCAAGTCAAGAAGAAGCGTCAGAAAGAAAGGACCTCTGGAGTGCCAGCAACGTGTGTCGTAGGTTTGCAGTGGGGCGATGAGGCCAAGGGCAAGATCGTCGATCTTTTGACCGGCGAGCACGACATTGTGGTGCGGTACCAAGGCGGGGCCAATGCAGGCCATACCGTCGTGCTGGGCGGCGAGCCGTTCAAGCTCTCGCTAGTGCCCAGCGGCATCTTTCGACCTCAGGTGCAATGTGTGATCGCCAATGGGGTGGTGCTTCATCCGGGCGCTTTGTTGGAGGAAATCGAGCGGTTGCGGGCGCGCGGGGTGCAGGTGGAAAACAATCTCTTGGTAAGCAACCGGGCGCATGTGATTTTTCCGTGGCATATTGAGGAGGATCGGCTTTTGGAGAAGGCGGCCGGCGGCGAGGCGATAGGCACCACGCTGCGCGGCATCGGCCCCTGTTACCGGGACAAAGTGGGCCGAACGTTGGCCTTCCGGGTGGGCGATCTGTATCGACAGAACTTTCGGGACCGTGTTCGGGAGGCGGCTCAATTCAAGCAGCGGTTGCTCCAGTGCCTCAGCGGCGAGCAGATAACGTTGGACGCGGAGGCCATCTACGAAGAATATCGCCAATATGCCGAGCGGTTGCAGCGATGGGTGGGCGACTCGACGGCGTATCTTCTCGATGCGGTCGAGGCGGAGAAGCGGATTCTGTTTGAAGGGGCGCAAGGGGCGCTCTTGGACGTGGATCACGGTACGTTTCCCTATGTAACCAGCAGCAATAGCTCCGGCGTGGGCGTTTCGAGCGGTTCCGGCGTGCCGGCTCGGTATCTGACGAAGGTCATCGGCATCATCAAGGCCTACAGCACCCGGGTGGGCGGCGGTCCGTTTCCTACCGAGCAGGCCAACGAGATCGGCCAATACATTCGGGACCGAGGCAACGAATATGGCACAGTAACCCGCCGGCCGAGGCGGTGCGGGTGGTTTGATGCGGTTGCGGTGCGTTATACGGCCCGGCTCAGCGGGGTGGACGTGTTGGCGGTGATGTTGTTGGACGTATTGAGCGGGTTGGATGAGGTGAAGATTTGCGTCGGCTATGAGTTGGACGGTCAAAGGACTACGAACTTCCCGGCCCATGTCGATGAGCTATGGCGGGTGCAACCGGTGTATGAAACATGGGCCGGCTGGAAAGAGGACATCTCCCAGGCCCGCCGATGGGAAGACCTGCCCGCCGCCGCCCAGGCGTATCTCCGACGGATCAGCCAGTTGATCGGACGGCCGTTGGAGATCATCTCTGTTGGCCCGGATCGGGAACAGACGATTTTTGTTCAGGGTCCTATTTTCTGAGGCAGCGATGGGAGAGGATTTTGACGTACCGCCGGCGAAACGGCCTCGCCACATAGCGGCCATTATGGACGGCAACGGCCGATGGGCGCTCCGCCGGGGATTGCCCCGCATCGAGGGCCACCGACGCGGCGTGGAGGCGGTACGGCGTACGGTCCGAGAATGCGGTCGGCTAGGCGTCCAGCAGTTGACTTTGTTCTGTTTTTCCAGCGAAAACTGGAAACGCCCCTCCGAAGAGTTGCAGTTCCTCATGCAACTGCTGGAACATTACATGATCGAAGAACGGCCAGAGTTGCAAAACAGTAACATCCGGCTGAGCGTGATCGGCCGACGGGAGGGCCTTCCGACCGGCGCGGTCCGGGCCATCGAGGAAACGATCCAATTGACCAGCCGAAATACCGGACTGCACCTGTGCCTGGCCATCAACTACGGCGCCCGGCAGGAAATTGCCGACGCGGTCCGCCGAATCGCCCAGGAAGTCCAGGCCGGTCGTCTGCAACCCGAGCGGATCGACGAAAACACCATCTCTCAATATCTCTATACCGCTGGGATGCCGGAACCCGATCTACTCATCCGCACCGCCGGTGAAATGCGTCTGAGCAATTTCCTGCTCTGGCAATCCAGTTACGCCGAACTATGGGTTACCGAGCGCTGCTGGCCGGAGTTCGACGAAGCGCTTCTTCGGCAAGCGATCCGGGATTATGCGGCCCGTCGCCGTCGATTCGGCGGACTACTGCCCGAAGAGATGGACTGTTCCGAGCAAAGAACCACTTCTCCTTAGCGATTCGCCGAAGAGATTTGGGGAGGTCAGGGGCCGCCCCTCATGGGGACCGGACGCCGTGGCAATAACGGGGTGTAGGAAAAACGCTGGGTGGTGAACTCCTGGCCGATCGGCCATTCCCCGAACAGGATATGGCAGAACCCCCCATTGGTCTGATTCCGTCGGTGTCTTCTCCCGCCTTGCCGTTGATCCGGCCGGGATTCCTCTTTAAGATACACCAAGTTGTTGTTTCGGTAATTCATGGGACGGCATTCCATCGGCCAAGCGACTGCTATATATGGGGGAGGAAGTTGTTCGACCCCAATCAGTTGCGTCGGCCGGCCATATCCTATATGGTCGAACCAGAGACGCCTCCCTAACGGTCGGGGCTTGGTAATGCCCCCTCTTGGTACGGTCTGAAAGGAACGGAACCGAGGGCGGCCAAACTCAGGCGTCTCGGGAATCTTCCATAGCTGCTCCAGGGAGAGCTACTGCGTGCGAGTCGAACTTTGGCATTGGGGCGCCTTTGCCCTGCTGGTCGTATTTTTGTTGCTGCTGGACCTTTTGGTCTTTCATCGCCGAGCGCATACCCCCTCGCTCAGGGAATCTACTTTGTTTACGATCTTCTGGATTGCGTTGGGGTTGGGGTTCAACGGTTTTTTATGGTGGTGGCAGGGGCATCATGCGGGCGCTTTATTTCTGACCGGTTTCCTGGTCGAAAAGTCCCTCTCGATGGACAACCTGTTTGTATTTGCGGTGATTTTTCGGTTTTTCCATGTGCCGCTCATGTATCAATATCGGGTATTGTTTTGGGGGATATTGGGGGCGATTGTGATGCGGCTTCTGTTCATTTTGGCCGGGATCACCTTGATCGAGCACTTTGAAATCGTGATTCCGATCTTTGGCGTCTTTTTGTTATACACGGCGTACAAATTGGCCCGGCACACCGGCGGCGAAGTCCATCCGGAGAAAAACATTCTGCTCCGGTTCGGGCGGCGATTTCTGCGGGTCAGTCGGGGAGATCACGGCGAATACGGCCAACGGTTTTTTATTCGGGAAGGGGGCCGATGGTGCATCACCCCGTTGCTCTTGGTGTTGTTGGTCGTCGAAAGCACGGATGTATTGTTCGCCGTGGACAGTGTGCCGGCCATCATCGGGATTACTCAGGATCGGTTTATTGCTTTTTCGTCGAATGTGTTTGCGATTTTGGGGCTTCGGGCGCTTTATTTCTTGTTGGCTGGGGTGATGGAGCTTTTCTGCTACCTTCATTATGGACTGAGCGCGGTGCTGGGGTTCATCGGACTGAAGATGATCGCCGAGTATGGGGCGGAACAGGCCGGCTACATCGAACCCCACAGCCATTTGATTTCCCCGGCGGCGTCCTTTGTGATCGTGGCGGGGCTGTTGGGCTGCTCCATCCTGATTTCGATCTTGGTAAGTCGGCGGGAAAAAAAGTGCTTGGACCTGACAGAGCCTCCAGGAGGAACGGACGCTCTGCCAGGGGAATTCTGTTGGGAGGAATCCGGCTACCCGGAAAGTTCTTCGAAAGAAACTCCTGACGCCGATCCTTCCCCAGGCGGATTAAAGCTTCACCAGCCGCCCTCAGAAGTGGAGAAAAAATAAAAGGGCCTGTTCGGTTAAGCACAGGCCCTTGCCGTCTGGAGGGAAGACGTTCCGAATGTCGCACCGCTTCTTTTTAGCGGTCGTTTGTTCACGGTCGTTTGTGGAGTTTCGTTTCGACCGACTTTTTTAGAGTTCTTTCCATTGGCCGGGCACGGGGACCGGGTATCGGCCATGTTCATCTGGTTGTACGGGCGGCGGGGTGTTTTCGTCCATCGTGTCGATGCCGGGACACCATTGGAACTCGGACTTCATGGCTTCATCCCAGGTAACGACTTTGCCGGAGTGCATAGCGGCCCGGCCCATGATGTCGGCCAGGTTCGACAGACCGGCCCGTTTGGCCTCGTTCATGGGCTGATCGTTGCGGATGGCGGCCAGGAAGTTGTTCCACTGGGCTTGCCAGGGCGAATACTTTTCCGGCGGGGCCTTCCAGACGATGTTGTCCGGGTGGATCCGCTGATCCTTGTAGATTTGTACCGTCCCTGCATGGATGCTGCCGGAAAACTGCGCCGCCGCTTTGGTCCCGTGGACAAAGGTGGCAAACTCGTTGTAGCAATTCGGCAAATACCGGACCACATCGTATCCCTTGGCGCCGTTGGGGAAGGTCCATTCGACGGAGAAGCTATCCAGATTTTGGCTGCAATCGGTGCTCGTAACGGCTCGGCCGCCGATGCCATGCGCAGTTACCGGCCAATCGTTCATCAGCCAGCAGATTTCGTCGATCTGATGGATGTCCATTTCGGCCCACAGACCGCCGGAGACCCAGTAGAATCGGACGAAGTTCCGGATTTGCCAGAACAGCTCTTTTTCCTGGGGCGGTTTGGGGCCCATGGGTCCGACCGGTTCCATCCGATACGCTCGGACTAGGAGAATGTCGCCCAATTGGCCGTCTTGGATGCGGCGGATTAGCTCCTGACGGTTGACCGAATGTCGGCACATCACGCCGGCGGCGATTTTGAGGTTTTTCTTTTGGGCCTCTTCGCCGGCCTGAATGATACGTCGCACGCCGGGCGGATCGGTGGCAAAAGATTTTTCCATGAACACATGAACTCCCTTGCGCACCGCATATTCCAATTGCACTGGCCGCCAGGCCGCATAGCCGCAGAGCATGGCAATGTCGCCCGGTCGCAGGGCGTCGATGGCCTGCTTGTAGGCGGAGAAGCCGACAAACCGCCGCTCCGGCGGAACGTCGATCCGGTCGCCGAACTGTTTACTGAGGAGTTTAAGAGAATTCTGGAGGCGGGTCTCAAAGAAGTCGGCCATGGCGACCAGTTTGACCGGTCCGCCGGTGGATTCCATCGCATTGCCGACCGCGCCGCTGCCTCGCCCGCCGCAGCCGATCAAGGCCAATTGAATCACATGGCTTTCGCCGGCGTGGACCTTTGGAATGGCGACTCCCGCCAAGGCCGACCCGGCCAAACCGGCCCCCGCCGCCAATCGGCCCGATTCCTTCAAAAACTGCCGACGAGAACACTCCGAGGGAAGGCGACCTGGATTCGACGAAACTTCGCGTCTTTTCATGCTTGGTTCTCCTCACGAAGGTACAGGAATAAAACGGCGATTTTTAGTTAGGCAGGCTCTCTCAGGAAGGCATCAAAGAGGCAAGTTCGGTGCTGTTATCCTAACCCGGAACGAAGCCGTACGCAAGCATTTAGAGAGCAATACGCCCGATCCATCTGCTTCGACAGAAACGGAGAGGGACCGGGACGAGTGCTTGCGCAGGAAGGAGAGATGGACCATTGGGCGAAAATGGTACGCTCTTCCCCAAAAGGAGCCTTTCCTCAGAAGGCCCATTTTATAGAATTAGCAGAAAGTAGAGACCGTAAACCGTTGAAAAAAAGCGTCTTTTTAGGGAGTAGATCACCTCATGCGATTTCGGACGCGAGCGATTCATGTGGGCCAACAGGCGGACCCTCAGACCGGTGCGGTGGTCCCGCCGATTCATTTAGCGGCTACCTATATCCAACCGGGCGTGGGCCAGTGGGGCCCCTACGATTACTCCCGCAGCGGCAACCCCACGCGGAAGGCGTTCGAGACCGCCTTGGCCGACCTGGAGACCGGCTGCGGCGCCTTGGCGTTTTCCTCCGGGATGGCCGCCATTCATGCGGCCATGATGCTGCTAGAGCCGGGGGACCACGTGCTGGCCAGTTGGGACCTGTACGGCGGGACATATCGGCTTCTGCGACGGATACTGAGCCGGGGCCGCATCCAGGCGTCTTTTGCGGATTCGAGCGATCTCAATATCTTTGCCAAGGCGGTGCAGCCGAATACGAAGTTGCTGTGGATCGAAAGTCCTGGCAATCCGTTGCTTTCGATCACCGACATTGCCGGTTGTGCGGAGCTAGCGCATCGCTGCGGGGCCTTGCTGGGAGTGGATAGCACGTTTGCGACGCCGGTGATTACCCGACCGTTAGAGCTTGGAGCGGACATCGTGATGCACTCGGCCACCAAGTACCTGGGCGGTCATAGCGACGTATTGGGCGGGGTGTTGGTCGTCCGGGATCAGAAGCTTTTTGAGCAACTCTACCTGATTCAAAACGCCACCGGCGGCGTGATGGGGCCGTTGGAATCGTACCTGTGCAGTCGCGGGCTGAAGACGTTGGAACTGCGGGTGCGGGAACAATGCCGGTCCGCCCTTTTGCTGGCCCAACGATTGACGGAACATCCCCGGGTCCGACGGGTCTATTATCCCGGTTTATCAGACCATCCGGGCCACCCGATCGCCTGCCGACAAATGGACGGCGGTTTTGGGGCGATCGTGAGTTTGGAATTGGACGGATCGGCCGAGCAGGCAAAACGGTTCGTCCAATCCACGCGCTTGATTCAACTTGCGGTGAGCCTGGGGGCGGTCGAATCGCTTCTCGAGCTGCCTGCGTTCATGTCCCACGCCAGCTACGAACCGGCCGAACGGTCGGCCCGAGGGATTTCGGAGACGTTGGTTCGGCTTTCGATCGGCCTGGAAGACCCGGAGGACTTGTGGGAAGACCTCGTCCAAGCCTTCCAGAAGGCGTTTGCGTAGCCGACGTCGGCGCAGCGTCTAGGGGCATCCAACAAAAGGAGCTTTCCTATCCCTTTCCCTGGGGCAGGGCGGTCTGGTTATGTAGAGGTTCTCTCTCATAGGCCGCCGGAACCCGAAGGGCGGGCAGAAGAGGCGGGCGGAGCAACGTCTGTCGCCGGAATCAGCCGGGCGTCCAGCCAATTGGCCCGATCCATCTGGTCGCCCCGCGGCCCATAATCGACCACCAGTTCCAACTGCCGGACTTTAGCCATATCCAGACGGATGGACCGGGGCGGATCGCCGCCGCAGATAGGGTCGCTCTGATAGATTTCTTTGCCGTCGGCCAAGACGCGAAACACGGCGCTGCCTTGGCCGCCGCTTGCGTCGTCCAGGGCCAACTCCGCTTCCAGCCGGCTGTATCGGCCTTGAAGATCGTAGGTTAGGCTGGCTTTGCTATGGACGCCTAAGCCTTTCAGGTAGCGATGGCCGCCGGAGCGGAGCCAATTGCCCGTTACCGATCGGTCCCGCTCCCAAGGCCAGTGCATCTCGAAAAAGGGTTCAAACTGGTAATGCTTCGGCGCCAGATCGGAGAGATAGACGACCTGGTTTCCGATCGGCTGCAAAAAAACCAGATTGTCTCGGTCTGTCTGGAAGGAAACGCCGGCGGGCAGGGTGAGTTCGGCTTGGGCGTCTTGAACGGTGAGATGTTGGGCCAGCAGCAACGTGCCGTCCCGAAGCCCCACCCAAATCCGCACTCCCTCCGGTCCCGACGCCGGCGGAAGTAACCGACGGAATTGCACCGCCCGGATTCGAGAAATGTCGATGGCAATCGGCCCCAAAGGACCGACAAACCGAAGCGTTTTTTCTTCAATTGTTTCCAATCGGCCTCGGAGTTCATCGCCGTTGAGCAGCAAAAGGAGGTCTTCTTCCGGCGGTTGGCGATGCAACCGGTCCAGAAGCCGATCTCGCTCGGTCTGCTCTCCGGGCAGCCGAAATACCACCCCGGCCGCTTGCCCGACCGGCAGCCGACAGACGGCTTGCCCCTTCGGCTCCAGCAGATCAGGCTCTACTTCCACCATCATCGCCGCCATTCGGGGGACTGTAGCGACCAGCAAGCTGCCGTCGGCCAATACCACCACAGGCCCCCGCACGAATTCCCGGGGCCATCCCCATCGGACGAACTGATCCAAGGACGTAGAAAGGGTCTTGTCGTCCGAAGTGCGAAATTGGAACTTCTCCTTCACGACCGATTGCAGTGCAGCTCCCATCGGCGCCGCGTCCAAAAGAACCAACGGGGCCTTTGCGGCGTCGGCCGAAAATCGACGGGCATCTTCCGAGAGGTTTTCGCTGTCTTTCGACGCCGGCGGCGAAGAAATCATTGCTGCCGTCGGAGAGAAAGTCCTCGGCCTGGCGGGTTCCTCGGCCTGTAGGGGGTGGAAATGGGTGTGGAGCGGGCCGGTAAGAATCCCCCAGAGGCCAAGCAGAAAAAAAACCATCCCAAGGAGTTCTTTTCCGGCTGGTAGGGCAAACGGCGTTGGGAAACCGGACAGCCGAAACACACAATCGAAAACCACAGGGCGACGTATCGGCATAGGATGATTACCTCTGGAAGATCGGCAACACATTGTTCGGCAGTTGCAGGACGATCAAGGCCATGGCCGTCGCACAATGGGGGCAGATCGGATCGGTCCAGGAGCCGTCGGGTCGTTGGCGGACCAAAAGGTCGTCCCGAACCGCCGGGAACCATCGGGTCCACCGCACACCGCCCGCCCACCACATCGCCTGCACCGCGTAGTAATGGCCATAGAAGTAATACTGTTCCCTCCGGGCCTGACCGGCTTGGGGTTGGAACTTGGCCAGATAGTCCAAGCCTTTTTGGATTTCGGGGGCGTCGTAGGCGCCGGCGGTATAGAGGGCGACCAAGGCGGCCGCACTGCGGGCGAACTCGCTCTGGCCGCCTACGGAAAGCATATACATAAAACCGCCGTCCGGGTTTTGGCTTTTTTTCACGTAGTGGATGCTGCGGTCGATCGTCTCTTTAGGGACAAAAAGGCCGGCGTTTCGGGCCGCCCGCAGGGCCATTACCTCGCATACGGTTACCGAAATATCCGCTTCCCCGCGCCGGGGCTGGTAGCGCCAACCGCCTTCCTGGTTCTGGGCGGCAACGATCAGTTGCACCGCCCGGCTGAGTTTCTCCCGAAGTTCCGGCCGACGGGACATGCCATAGCACTCGGCCAAAAACAGCACTGCGAAGCCGTGGTCGTACATGGGACCGTGGCTTACGCCGCGCTGTGAGACGATAAGCCCGCTTTCCTGCGCATGGGCTAAAAGGTAGTCGATCACCCGGTCGATCTGTCGGCCGTAGGGGCCTCGGCCGGGCGTGCTGCCGGAACACAGAAAGGCCAGCCCGGCCAGCGCAGTAACGGCGGTATTGCCCCGGTACGGGCCGGTGCCGAACGAGCCGTCTTCCGCCTGGGACTGGGCCAAAAAGGCCAACGCACGTTGGACCGCCTGCTCGGTTGCTGGAGTAAGCATCTGGGCGGCCGTGGTTTCCGGATTGGCCTCTCCGGCCGTCGCCGTCGGTAAGAGGACGCCAACCAAACAGCCTCCCAGACAGCACGCCCAATGGGAAAACATCCTCAGTACCTTTTTGCTCATCGGAAGGCAACCATTCAGGTCCATTCTTGGTCAATTTCCTTTGGAGTGAGACCGCAGTTCGGCCAAGCGGCGGAAATACTCGATGATCAGGGGTTTGTATTTCGGCAAGAATTCTTCCACCGGCGCTTCGATCATCTGTTGCCGTTGACCAGGGGGCAAAAGGCCCCAGACCTCCTGAAGCAGACTGCGTATCTGTTGGACTTCGGCGGTTTTCTCTTCGCCGGAACCGCCCGACGGCGTTTTGGCCGTCGGCTGTTTCGAGGCGCCGGGAGCGGTTTCTTTCGGCTCGCTGGGCGAGGCGCCTTGAGGAAAACCGGGCGAGGCGGACTCCGGTTTGCCTTTGGGAGAAAGTTTTACTTGGGCTTGGCCGGACTGTTGGGCCTGGGCGACCAGTTGGTCCAACTCGGCCAGAATCTGCTTTTGGATCTGCTGGGTACGCGTACCGGTTTCGCCCCGGCCCAGGAGCATTTCTGCTTCCCGCATCTGTTGGAGGATGGAAAGGAACGGGTTTTCTTCTTCCGAGAGGCCAGCTTCGCCAAGCTCGCGCTGAAGGCGTTTTTGCAAGGCCGAAGGCGTCTCGGCGGCTTTGGCGGCGGAGGGAGAGACCGCTTCTTCTGTTTTGACCTGTTCGGCCGATTTGACCGGCGGGCCCGCCGTGGGCTGGGCCGCCCAGAGTTGGCAGACGGGCGCAACGGCGGTGGTCGGGACCATTAGGGTTCCTAGAAGCATCGCCGCCAGGCGGCAGCCGATCTGCCGACCGACAGACATGGCAATAAGTCGGTTCATGGCTTGGGATTCTCCGAAGAAGCAGACCGAAGGATTTGTTCGACCATTTGGGCCAAGCGGGCCTGGGCCTGGCGAAGCGACTCATATTGGGCGCGCACTTCCGGTCGATCCGGCGGAGCGTCTCCGAACGTCTGATGAAAGGCCAGGGTCCGTTGGTGGACCGATTGTTGCCAGAGTCGGAGCAATTTTAGTTCCGCCGCGGACACGAGGGTTCGTGCACCGGCGCCGGCCGACGGTCGGCGCTCGGCGGGAACCTCTTTGGGTAAAGTGGTCAGAGAGGTTTCTGGGCTGAGGGCTTCCAGCAGGAGGCGGATTTGGGCCAGGGCCTCTTGTTGGGCCGTTTGGGCGGGGCCGGGCTGGGTGCGGGCCAGTTCTTGGGCGGCCTGCTGCATCCACTGGGCCGCTTCTGCCAGGGCTGTTTGGACCACGGAGCCGTCGGCTAGTTTTTCCACCCAAGAATGCGTCTGGGCGTGAAGTTCCTGTTGTTGGCGAGCCAGGTCGGCCAGGTGGAATTGATCCTGGGAACTCAATGTTCCGGTGTTTTTCTGTACATCTATAAGTCGGCTGGTTTCTTTCCAGAGCTTCTCTTGTCGCTGCTGGAGGCCGGGCAGGGCCTCTCGGAGTTGGGCCAGTTGTTGGCCAAGCAAGGCGGCTTGGAGTTGGAGCCGCTCCTCGGCAAGCAGTTGGCGGGCCTGTTGGAGGGCTTGCAGGGCGGCCTGGGAAGTCTGGATTGCCTGGGTCGGCGCCGCCTGCCGAGCCGATCGAGCCGTCTGCTCCATCGCCTCCAGAGCGGTGCGGATCGCCTGCGACGCCTGGGCCGACCACAGTTGCTCCGCCTGCTCCAACACCTTTCGGAGTCGGGCGATCAACGCCTCTTGTTCTCTCGCCGCCTGCTGCAATAGGGCGGCCTGATCCGTCGGTTTCTGTCGGGCGGCCGATTCTAAAAGCGCATGGACCTCCTGCTGGGTCTTGATGAGTTCCGCCAGGGCCTGTTCGGTTTGGTCCAACAGAGGCAAGGTTCGGGTCAAGGTTTGGCTTTGACGATTGGCCAGCAGGTCGGCGATATGTTCCAGATCGCGCACAATCTGCGGCACGCTCTGAAAGAGCTGCCCCATGCGATTTTGGAGGATGTCCTGGCCGGCGGTACGCATGACGGCGGCCAGGGAGGTCTGGTCGGCGTACCGGATCGCTTCGTTCAACAGATGAGCGCTAATCGTATCCTGCGGAGGGAGCTGCTGAAGCAGGTCGGCCATTTCCTGCCGCAACTGTTCCATCCGGCGGGCCAACTCCGTTTGACGCTGCGAAGCCGACTCCAGGTCGGCCAACTCCTGCGCGCCCAATTCTCGAACCTCTTTGGTGAGCGTGGTTTGGGCGATGCGGCGAATCTGTCCCCAAATCGCCTCCTGGTCCCGGATCAATTGGCCCATTTCCTGGGACAACCGTTGGGTCTGCAACCCAGGCCGAAAACGTTTCAGCCAGGATTCTAAACTTCGAAGCACCGCCTCCTGATGCGCCAGCACTTGGCCGAGCGAGTCCAGTGTGGTCTGAGGCGGCTGAGTGGTTCCAGACGCATTGGTTTCCAGGCGGGCCTGGGCGGCCTTGATTCCCTGGATGAATTGCTGAGCGATGGCCGTCAGATGTTCCTGCTCCAATTGGCCCAATCCGGTGCGCAGATACTCCAACCGCCGCTGAAAGTCGGTCTGATACAGATGGTTGTTTGCCACGTCGGCCAGCAAAGTTTCCAGTCGGGAGAGGACGCTTTCCGGCGAGCGGGCTAATTGGCTGTGCAATTGCCGTTGCAAGAGCTCCAGGCTCCTCAGTCGGTCGAGCTGCCGTTGACCGAACGGTTGGTCCTTGGCAAGGGATTGAAGAAGATCGGCCAATTGCTCGTGGAGAGAGCGTTGTTTTTGGCGCCATTGGTCCAGTTCGGCCAACAGGACGTTTTGTTGGGCGTTGAGACGTTCCAGAAATTGCTGCGGCGTCAGGAGCACTATACGGTGGGGTTGACTGGAGGCGGTCTGACCGGCGTAGTCGGACGCCTGAACGTAGAAGACAATCTGCATTCCCGCCTGGGCCTGCAAGGTCCCTAAATCCCACGTATATTGGACGGCCGGCAGAGGAGGGCTGAGATCGCCGCCGGCGGAAAAGCTTTTTGCTTGTCTCGGCGGCGGCGTCGGACCTTCGTAAAGCACCCAGGGACGAAGGTCTGCCGGCGGCGGCTTTTCCGGTTCGACATCGGGCGCTCGGCGGGGCGAAGTCGGTTCTTCCGAGGCGGCTTCCACGCTTGCCGTAGCCAATAAAACCACCCGGTGAATCCCCAGGTCGTCTTTCCCCTTTACCCGAACCGGCAGCGTCGCACTGGGCGTGGCATAGGTGAGCACGGGCGGGGATTCGACCGTTATACTGGGGGGCAAATCCGGCGCCGCCCGCACTTCCCAACTGGCCGCCTCATGCTCCATGCCTTCCCGGTCGATCAACCGAAGCCGCCATCGACCCGATTGCCGAATAAATAACCCTCCCGCTCTCCCCGCCGATCCGTCCTTGCGGGCCAAGACGGTTTCGTTCCGGCCCGAAGTCTCCGAACCTGCCGGGCTTGTTTTTCCCGGAGCGAGCTTGCCGGCCGAACCGGAACCATCGCCTTCTGGGACCGCTCCCTGTTTGGCGGCCCCGCCAAGAGGCTCTATGCCGATCTGAAAGGAATGTCCGTCCGGCAGAATTTGGGCCGGGTGCAGTTGCTCATCGTCGGTCAGAATCGCTGCGGATTGAAGCGGCCGATCCGCCCGTCCGCTGATCTCTACTCGGCTACCGACCAGCGCCCGAATCCATTGCCCGGCCGTCTCCGTCGGCAGGCCGGTATATTCCGGCGGGATCACCCGAACTTGACAATGGACCAAACTGGGCGGCGTCAGAACTTCGACCCGTATCCAGTCCATCGTGGTATCGTCGCCGCCGGTAACGCGATACCAGAACGGCCGCAGCAGACCTTCCCGGCGCACCCGGCCTACTTGTTTCCACTGGCCGGTTTCCGTCCGGAGGGGGATCGGGCGAATCGGTTCGAACTCCTGTTGGACGCCGTCCGGGGTTTCCAGACGGTAATGGATGCGGAGATCGGCGGGGAGGTTGCCCTTGGTTTCTTCTACCAGCAGTTCAAAGGGATCGCCGCGGCCGATCCGTTCCACGCGACGGACAAGGATTAAATGCGTTCGTTGAGGCCAGGCCGTTTCGGTAAACGGGGCCGCCAATCGGACCAAGGCAATCCGGGCGGCGTCCGGGGCAATCAGTGCGAACGTCCCCGCCGCCGCAAGAAGCGCCCCAGCCCCCAGCACCGATCGCAGGATAGGCCGAGGGTCCAAGGCCGATTGAAAATCGACCGTCGCCGCCTCCTGGACGGTTTGGGCGATCACTAGCTCCCGCAGCGCCGGCGAGCCCGCCGTAGAATCCTCCGCAGGCGTCCAAAGGAAGGCCACACTACTGGCCAGTCGATCGGACAAGGCGGGAAAACACCGTTCCAGCCGAAGCGCCAAGGCCACCTCGGGAATCCGTTTCCAGGCGGGACTGACGCCCAATTGATAGAGACCCCAGCCCACCAGAGCGAAAAAAACCAAGGAGACAATCGCCCGAAGCCCTGGTTCTTGAAACCGGAACCAATAGTCAGCCGTTCCCAAGATCATTGCCGCTCCCAGCACGCAGACCGCTAGCCGGGCTAGTCCATCGACCAGCAGCCAATAGCGCAATCGGCGTCGAACAGCTCGGATTTTCGCCTCAAGCGGGTGCATAAACGACTTGCAGCAGGAAGCAGGAAAAGACCTTCGGGCTTTGAATAGGGGACGATTCGAGCCTCTGGTATTATTCTATACCATTCCGTAGGATTTGCGGAGAATCCATTCGATCGCCAGCACCGCCAGAAACAAAGCCAGCAGAGGCCAACGGTTCCACAGCGGCGTCGGCGGCAGGGTTTCCAAGGGGACATGTCGGCCTGGGGGGAGATCGTCCAGGAGTTCCGGGGCGTCGGCCCAGGCGGCGAGTCGGCCTTGGCTCACCTGGGCTGCCCGACGCAATTCCGTAATATCCATTTGCAATCGGGTCATCTCGCCCGGCGGGGCAATCACCTGAAAATCGGTCGCCGGTGGCGGGCCTTCCCGCGACGGCGCCGACAGCCAGGCGTGATAGTCCCCCAACGGCAGCGCGGGCAGGACCGTTTCAAACACTCCCCGGCTCAAACCGGTTCGTTGTAATTCTACTCGTTGGGCGGATCCTTGCCGATGTTCTACGACTACGCTGACGGCCCGGTCCTCTTCGGGGGCTTGGCGTGGATCGGCAAACACCACCCGTAATCGCACGGGTTCGCCCCGTTGGTACTCGCGTCGATCCACAGCCAGTTCCGCCCATCGGGCGCCCTGGGCCAATTTGGCCCGGCTGAGGCTTCGGATGGTTTGGACCCAATAGCGGGCCATTGCCGCATCGCCCAACCGCCAGCGCCATCGCCATGTTTCGTCCGTGGCATGGAAGAGGACTTGACCGGCCCCTACATATTGCAAAAGAGCTACAGGCAGCCTGTTGCCAGAAGGCCCGGTGCGGGTAGGATGCTCGGCCAAGACCCGAGCGCCCGGACGGACCTGGTCGATCTCCAACAGCCAGCGGAGCGGCGCCAACCGACGCCACATCTGTCGGGTTTCCTCCAGGGTCTCGCCCAGTTGTATGGACGGGCTTAGAAGGCCCAAGTCGGTCGGTTCCACGAGGAAACTTTCTTGTAGCGGCAGGTCCGGCGGCGGCATGCGCACCGTACGCAGCTCGAACGGCATAAGCCGTTCCAACGGGGTCCCCCGATACGCCTGGGGCATCCAGCCCCTCGGACCGGCAATGAAGATAAGCGAGCCGCCTTTGGCGGGCTGTTGGACGAACTCGGCCAGGGCTTCCAGGGCGGTAGGTCCCAAGGCCGACGGCGACACATCGCCCAAAATCACCACATCGTAAGCAAAAAGCTCTTCCCGTCGCACGGGGAATATCCGCAATGCGCCCGGCGTCTGCGCCGCATATTCCGGGTCTGCTTCCTGAAGCCAGGTATGAAGCTCAATGGTCCGATCCCTGCGCAGGAGATTGCTGAGATAGCGGAACTCGTAATCCGGTTGCGATTGGGCCAACAGAACGCGGATTTGCTCTTTTCGGACCTGGACGGTGCAGGTGCGCTGGTTGTCCTCTTGGGTGAATTCTTCCTCGAAGGGTTCCAGTTGGAGCTGATAGCGGAACACGCCTTCCCGGCTTGGGCGATAAAGCAGGCGCACCGTTTGTATTTGGCCGTCCGGGCCGAGAACCACGTCGGTCTGCGCCAAGATTTGCGGGTTGCCTTCTTCGCGCAACAGGAGCCGAGCGCGTCGGCCTTCCAAACCAAAGGCCGACACATGGCACTCAAACGTCGTCAGATCGTCGAGGAAGACCACCGGCTCGACCAGGACATCGGCGAGTTTCATATTGCGCAGAGGTCGGGCGTCGCCCAGTCCGATGATCCACAGCGGCGTCCCGCGTCGCCGGGCCAGAGCGGCCGACTCGCTCAGCAATGGCCCCTCGGTGGTGATCCCATCGGTAAACAGCAGCACCGCCGCCGGATCGGCCCCCCGAAGTTGCCGAAAAATGGTTTGCACTGCTGCGCCTAATCGGCTGCTGGGTGCGTCCGGTTCGAGTCGCCGAAGCCGATTTTGAAGCTCTTCGAGGTCTTGGGTTTCCCAGGCCCGCACGCCGACCAAAGAATCTTCCAGAACATAAATCCGTAATTGATAGTCTCGACGGAGTTTTTTCAGCCAGGCCGAGTCGTTCTCCAAAAGAAGCATTTTCGCCAGGTTGAGCCGGGAAAGGGGTTCTTCCGGCAAACCGGCTTCTTTCATGCGGCGTCGGAGCATCTGGGCCTGAGAGGTTTCATAGGGATCCGTAGCGCCCATGCTGCCGGAATTGTCGATCAGCACCGCCAGATAGGGCAACCCTGTCCGGTGGAGGACCAAGGTGGTCTGGGCGATCATCCAAAACAGCAGGAGGAGCAGCAGCAGGCGTAAGCCGATCAGCGTCAGCCGCCGCCTTCGGCCGACCGTGCGGTCCTCCCGCCAATACAGGCCGACGATCAAGCCTATCAACAGGGCGACCAGCAGCAGACTGAGCCAACCGGGCCACGGCCAGGCATGTTCGAGCGTCCATTGGACGCCCTCGCCCGCTTGGCGTCGAATGCCGAGCATCTGTTGCACCCATTCAGGCAGCACGCCGCTCATCCGCGTCGATTCCCCATCCGCTGCGCTAACACCAATTCCAACACCATCAACATCAACGCCGCATGTAAGAACAATTGCGTTACCCTATGAGGCGGGGCAATGGCAGGCGCCGTCGGCCCGAGCGATTCCAGGCTGGTTTGATACTCGAACGGAACCTCCGGCCCCCACATTTGTCGTAATTGGGCCTCCGAAAGTTTCGCCAGATCGCTTTCTCGCACATCCGGATTGACGGCGTACGATTCTTGCCGACTTAAAGGAGGACCGTACTCCGCCGTATAAAACCCGCTCCAAAACGTCTCCGTATAGTTCCAGGAGAGCGAGCCATCCTCTACGCGCGGGCGCAACTGGACCGGCGCTCCTTGCGGCGGCGTCAAACGAACCGAGGACGCCGTTTCCGGCGCAGGAAGGACCGCGCCTAGGCCCTCGCCCACTCGCACCTGTTCTAGTCGGCCAAGTCCAGAAATCGCATAGGCCGTTATCTCCTGGACCAACGGCACAAAGCTGGGCCACAGGGGCATGGCCGACCAGACAGCGTCCGCCGATGTGGCCGCCAGCACCACCCGGCCCTGCCGGATCGGTTCTTCGACAAGGAGTGGATCGCCGTTGGCTGTCGCCAGGACCACCTGGGCCTGGCTTGGTTCGATCCGTTGGAGCCGGAAGTACTTGAAAATGGGCGTCGTCAGCAGCCCCGCGCGCTCTCGGCCCTGGAACGCCGCCGTGATCGGATGCCGATACCCCAACGGGTCCAAGCGACCCGGCGATTGGGAGACAACCGGCCCCAGTCGCGCCGGCAGGATCCGTTCCTGCGGTTTTTCCCCGGCCGCCATGAGCCGATTGTATGCATCGGCCTGGACCTGATCGCCCAAGAAGAAGACCAACCCGCCGCCCATGTCGAGGTAATTTTCCAGCAGTTTGACCTCCGCCCGGGTCAACTGACCCACATTGCAGAGGAAAATGCAGTCGTAGTCGGAAAGATTTCGTTCCGGCAGAGCAGTTTCTGGTGCGAGTTCGGGCTGGAGGGGCAATGCGGCGGTTGCCTGATCCGCCGGTTGGAGGGCCAAGGCCAAAAAATCGGCCGCTCCTTGAAAACCGCCCTCCAGACCGCCCGAAGGGCGTCCGTCCACGCACAGGACCCGAAACGCCGGTTTGACCGTTCGGACTGCGAACCGGCGGTCATCCTCCGGCAAATGGTCCCCGGCGGTGCGGACTTCCAGCGTGTACTGCCCGGGCGCATCCGCCAGGCAATCCAGGAGCACAGAACCGGCCCGATCCGCAGAAAGATCGACCGTTGTCCTTTTTACCAGTTGGCCGTTCACCCACAATTCTACCGGCTGGGCGGGCCGATCCTGGCCGAAACTTCTCAGCACGGCTTCCACGTGGAGGGTTTGGCCGACGGCGGTGTACGGCTCCAGCAGGCGAAGTTCGCTGACGGCCGCATTGGAAGCGTCCGGCTGCCCCACATCGACCAGGACAAGCCGCGCACGCTGGGCGATGCGGGCCAACCGCTCTTCAAACGTCCGCCGGGTCTCCGGCTGGGCGAACTCTGGGGTCCAACCCGCCCGACACAGATCGCTCAAGAAATAGACCTCCGTAGCATCCAAGCGGGGTACATGCCGGGCCGCCGCCTCCAACACCTGTTCCACGCAAGCCAACGTACCCGCTAAATCCGCAGAGGTATGTCGCAGCCGAAGCTCTTCCAATTCCCGCGCCATTTCCCGCCGGTCGAATACTGGGGCGCCCACGATGACCTGGGGCGGCTCGGCCATCAGGATCAGACTAAACCCATCCCCGGATGCACTGCGGGTGATCAGTTCGGCGGCCAATTCTTTGGCCTGTTCCCATCGGCTCTTTTCTTCCCGCTTGTAGCCCATCGACAAGGAGGCGTCTAAGACTAAAATCCGGTGGACCCGCTGGCCGGTAAGCTGGGCCAACAGTTGAGGCGTTCGGAACGGTTCGGCCAAGGCCAACACCACCGCCACGATCAGCGCCGTGCGCACGGCCAGCAACGTCCATTCTTCCAGAAGCAGCCGACGTTGGGTCTCCCGCAGGGCGGCCAACAGATATTCCATCGCCGCCCAGCTTGTGCGTTGGCGACGCCGACGACTCCACAAATGGATCAGCCACGGCGCTGCGGCGCTGATCAGCCAACCCAGCATTATTTCACCCTCCGGGTGGTCAGAAACATGCGCAGGGCCGAATCCACCGGTTGGTCCGTACGCAGTCGGACGTATTCAATTCCGTGTTCCCGGCAGCCTTGCTGAAGGCGACGCTGATAGGCCTGAAAATGGCGAAGATACGCCGCCCGCACCGCTCGACCGTCCGCCGTTACATGCCGGGCCTCCTCCAGACCCTCGAAAAGCGTGAGTTCCTCAAACGGAAACTCTTCTTCCGCCCTGTCCAACACCTGCATCAGGATCACATCGTGCCGACGATGCCGGAAATGCGCCAGCGCCCGCACCAATCCCTCCACCTCGTCGAAAAAATCGCTCAGCAACAGGACCAAGCCTCGGCGAGAGAACCGCTCGGCCAATTCGTGGAGCACGTCGGCCATTTTGGTTTTGCCTTCCGGCTGGATTTGTTCCAGACCGGCGAGAATTTCTTTTAAGTGCGACGGGTGTGCGCCGGGGCGCACCATGTTCCGCACCGCCTGATCGAAGGTAACCAGGCCGACGCTGTCCTGCTGGGCCAAAACCAAATAGGCCAACGCCGCCGCTAACGCCTGGGCGTGTTCCCACTTTGTCCAAGGGGCCTGGGCGCTCTGATAGCTCATGCTTCGGCTGGCGTCCACGACCAAGTAGCAGACCAGATTGGTTTCTTCTTCAAATTGTTTCAGATAGAACTTGTCGGTGCGACCGAACACTTTCCAGTCTAAATAGCGGAGATCGTCGCCGGGGGCGTATTCTCGGTGCTCGGCGAACTCGATAGAAAATCCCCGGTAGGGGCTGCGGTGCAGGCCCGTCATATAACCTTCCACGATCCGCCGGGCGCGAAGCACGAGCCCTTTAAGCTGGGCCAACACCCGGGGATCGAAATACTTTTGCGTAGTGGCCTCCATCGCCGCTTAACTCCTCTGGGGTGGGCGTTGTCTCGATCAGCCGACGGATGATGTCGTCCGGTCGCAGGCCCTCCGCCTCGGCGTTGAAATTGATGACCAACCGATGCCGAAGCGCCGGGAAAGCGGCGGCCTGGACATCGGCCAACCCCGCACAAGGCCGACCCTGCAACACCGCCCGCGCTTTGGCCGCCAAAACAAGCGCCTGACTGGCCCTCGGGCCGGCCCCCCAACTGACATACTCCCGAATGAACTCCGGCGCCCCCGCCTCCCGCGGACGCGTACGCCGGGCAAGCGCCGTCGCATACCGCATGACATACTCCGCCGCGGGCGTCCGACGCACCACCCGTTGCAAGGCGACGATCTCCGGCCCGCTAAGCACCGGCTGAACGACCGACGCCAAGTCCGCCGTCGTACGACGCACGATCTCCAACTCCTCCTCTTCCGCCGGATACCCCATCAAACACATGAACAAAAACCGATCCAACTGTGCCTCCGGCAACGGATAGGTGCCCTCTTGTTCGATGGGGTTTTGGGTGGCCAGGACAAAGAACGGCTCTTCCAACCGATGACGTTTGCCGCCTACAGTTACCTGATGCTCCTGCATGGCCTCCAGCAGGGCGGCCTGGGTCTTCGGCGGGGTGCGGTTGATTTCGTCGGCCAAGACGACATGGGCGAAGATCGGCCCCGGCAAAAACCGAAGCTCTCGCCCGCCCGTCTGCTTGTCTTCCTGAATGACTTCCGTGCCGGTGATGTCGGAAGGCATCAGGTCCGGGGTAAACTGAATCCGGCTGAACTTCAAATCCAGCGCCTGGGCCAGCGTCCGCACAAGCAACGTCTTGGCCAACCCCGGCACCCCCACCAACAAACAATGGCCCCCCGCAAACAAGGCCGTACACAACTGCTCCACGATCTCCTCTTGGCCTACAATGACCCGCCCCAATTGCTCCTTCAGGGTCTGGTACGCCTGATGCAGCTTCGCAACCGCCTGAACGTCATCCTCCATCGCCATTGATCTTCTCCTGGCCTAAAATAGGATTCCCATGTGCTCTTTCTATCCCATTCCGCTGCAATAAGATTCTCACCGCAGAGGACGAAGAGGAGTCGCAGAAAATTTTGAACAACATTTCCTTTTCACTGGATTTTGCATGTATCCCGTTTTCCCTATTATCTTTTCGGCCTACTCTTTATTTTTTATTCTCCTTCGCGTTTTCTGCGGTCAAACTGTCGCCGCCGAGGCAGAGCAGTTCCTTTTCGGCGGCGATGAACCATTGGTCCGCGGAGGCCAGCAGGTTGCCGCCGCCCGCCTCCAAGGGGCGCAATAATAGTTCCCGGATGGGCTGACCAGTGCGGGCGTCCAGAATGTGGATCGAATTACGGGTAGGCCAGTAGATGCGTCCCTCGGCCAGCAGTCCCCGGCCATAGCCGAGATGTTCCGGCCCATCCGGCCATCGGAACACGACCTGGCCCCGTCGCGACCCGGCGGTAGCAATGCCATAGACCCGGCGTCCGGCGGCGATCAATCGGTCCTCGCAAACGCCCAACAGATGGACCACATCTTCTACGTCCGGCCCGGTCTGCCAGAGGATTTGTCCGGTAGCGGCCTCCAGGGCGAAAATCGAAGGCGTATCGGCCGGCGCCACATAAAGCACCCCCCGATCATAGAGGCAGGGGGTCAAATCCCTGGCCCAATGCAAGCCGATCCGCCCGCCGCTAGGCGGTCCAGAACGCGGATAAAGACTCACCCAGCGCAGTCGGCCATTCCTTTTGTTCAGGGCGGCCACAGCGCCAAGATTGGTATTGTAGTAAAGCGTCTCTCCTTCCAAGGTAAGGAGCTGATGGCTGACATAGGGAAGGTTTCGAGCGGGCGGCTCGGCCCCACAAACAAATGTTCGCCATTGTACCCGGCCGGTTTCCGCATCCAAGCAGACCACATACGTCTGCACATGCGGTCCCAGTTCGCTCCGGCGCATCGCCGCATACACCGACCGACCGTCGGCCACTGGAGCGCCCTCAAACGCCCACCTATTGTCCTCCGGCGCCGCCTTCCACACCAACCGACCTTCCGCTTCCAGGTCTAAACAGACTAAATATCCGCCCGGCAGGTTTCCACCCCCTTCCGAACCCCAGGAGGTTACCGGCGAACCCATTCGGGCGTACAGCCGAGCGGCGTGTACCGTCAGGGTGCATCGCGGCCTGCCCCACCGCTGGGCCGGCGCTAGCGATTCCCGAGCCGATGGGTCCAACGGGTCCTGATACAGTCGGCCTTCGTGCCAAAGAGGCTTTCCTGTGTGTCGGTCCCACCCGTAAATTTCCCACAACGTGTTCACAAAGACCCACGGCCCTGCTACAACCGGAAAATAGCAGAGCGGCGACTGGGGCAGTTCGGCGACGGCCGTCGGTGCGGCGGGGCTGCTCGGACAGATCGGCAACGTCGCCCGCCATCGGACCGGCCCCAACGGCGGCGCTTGGCTGATCCTGCCGTTCCGACCCGCTGTGCCGGCAAAGGTCGGCCAATCGTCCGATTGTTTGCACCGGGGCCAACCGGACGCCTCGCCGAGCATCTGCTGGAGGGCCTCCACGAACTGCACCTCCCGACCAGCCAGTCGGCCTCGGGCTTGCGGATGCAACCGAGCGAACCACTCCAATTCCTCTTTGGCCCGCTGGAAAGAGCCTTCTAAGATCGAGGTCCAGACCAATCGCGCCCGTACGGCCGCCACATCCGCCGCCGGGTCGGGATAGGTAAGCCAGGTTCGCCGCATGGTCGATCCTTCCGGTCCTTGCCCCCCTGGGGCCTGACCGACAGGAATGAGCCGCTCCCAATACCACCGGGCTTCGGAGTACTGCCCCGCCTCCAGGGCCATTTCGCCCAAGAGCCAAAGGGCCTCATCGGTCCAACTGCTGGCAAACGCCTGTTCGACTACCTGCCGGAGCAACTGGGGGTCCCGCCGCGAGCGCCCTTCTTCATACCATTTCTGGGCCAAACCATCGACTTGCCGACGATAGACGGCCAATCCTTCCGGCGGCAACTGAGAGAGCAATAAATGCCCATAATCCCGCAGAGGAATGAACCGGTGCGGGGTTACCGCCGTCAACTTGTCGCCCGCCCGATCCATCAGTTCTCGAAGGCTTCCGACGGCCTCTTCCCATTGCCGGGCCGCCAAGAGCGCTTTTGCCCGGTCCAATTCTCCCTGGACGGCCGCATCGGCGCGATCTAAAAGCACCGTCGCCGAAAGCTCCGAACCAGCCGAGGACGCCGCGGGCTGCTCCACTGTTTCCGGTTGGCCCAGCAATCCAGCCATCAGGGACCCAAAAACGAGGGCGACAAACTTCACCTTGTTGTCTCTCCCCACAGAAGCAAATTCGGACGCCATCCCACGATCGCCAAACAGAGGCCCACACCCCTTATTTCAGCCAGTATAACCCCCCGAAGCCCCCAGAAAAAGGAGCACTATACGAAAAGACATGTTTCCCAAGGCCGTTGGCCCTACAGTCGGCTGCCCTAGAAGGCTTCGACGCCCAGGGAGAGATGTTCGGCCCGGAGCCGACTGGTCGCACGGAAAGGGCCGGCGTGGTCTTGATAGGTGACGCCGTCCAATTCTAGCCAACCTTCCGTCCGACAGTAGATGCCGCCCTGACGGCGAAAAAGTACGACCGGCTTTTCCCTTTGGGGGCAGACAATATGGCAATTGCTCGGACGCCCTAACAGGCAGGTTTCGGCCATCAGCAGCACCGCATCGGTACGGGGTTCGGTCCGATGGGGGCTTAGAAACTCTAGCCGGGCCGTCGCACTCAAAGGATGCGGCAATCGAAACCTAAGCCGAAGGCTTGTTCCCAACTGGATTCGGCTTCCGTCCCGAAGCCAGGCCGCCTTATCCACCTGCCGACCGTCCACCCACACCTCTTGGATAGGCTCCAGCAGATAGCCCTCCTGGTCTCGGCGAAGTCGGGCGTGGACATGGGAGATGGCCGCCAGAATGGGCACATCGACCTCGGCCCCCCCGCTGGCATGGCCCAAAACAACAGTATCTTTGAGACAAATAAGATACCCTCCCACAGCGTCAATCCAGAGCAAAAATCGCTCAGGTTGCCAGCAGGAGGGTTGGCCCATGATCCTTCCGTTTGCTTTTTAGCCGATCTTTTTGCCGGACCTCGCCGGAGAGGCGGTATATTTTGCGTATATTGCCCAAACGTCCAAGATCGCCGCCCATCTATTCCGGGCTGTCCCGAAAGGTGGGGGGTTATGGTTGGGTGCCTGCCAGGGCAAAGTATTCCGAGACTTCCTCTAAGATATTCTCCGAAGCGGGTTTTTCCAAGGGGATTTGGTCTTGGAGTTGGGTTTCGGCCTGGACGAGTTTCGCTTCGGTATCCAACTGGGTGCGAAGCTGTTGGATCAACTGTTTGACTTGGCCGAGTTTGCTCTCGTCAAAGACGTAATTACTGGAGGTTTTGGCCACATCGATCATTTGACGTTGGGCTTCGAGGTTTTCGACTTCGACGCTCAGTTGCCGACGGGCCGCCAACATCCCTTCCAATCGCTGCCTGGCTGCCTGGAGGCTTTTTGTGCGGGCTTGATGGATTTCCCGCAGACTGGCCAGCGTGGCTTCGGAGGTCTTATAGCGTTCGAACCGGTGGGCCAAATCCGTTTTGACCTCCTCGACCGAGTACGTTCGGCCTGCATAGGTGTAGCTGGTACGCCCCCGGGCCAAATCCTCTTTTAACCGGAGGATTTCCTGTTTTTCCTTTTCCAGGTTCTTCTCCGCCAAAGCGATTCGTTCCTCGAGCCGTTGGATTTCGACCTCTTCCTTGGCGATCCGATGCATATTGTTACGGATTTCCGGGACCAGTTCGTCGATCATCCGGCGAGCCCGTTCGATCTGAAACTCGATCGGCACACCCTGCCGGACCGAGTCTTTCACATAGGCCAAGCTGGTTCGCACGTAACTGGCCGTCTCCCGCCCCAACAGAAACACCGCTGCTACGAACACAACGCCCATACCTACCAGCAGTTTCCGGATCATGGCTTCGCCTCCTTTGGAAAAGTCGGGTCTATTGTAGGGAACCGAATGGTGGATCATTCTCTCTAAGGATATAAGGAATACCTTGGCCTTCTAACCGGGAAAACCTAATGGATGCGGTCTGGAAGGCCCGCCTGTAAAGTTCGCTTTTTCCGTATAATCCGCAGGACCTTTCCTTTCCCCTATGAGGTAGTTCGCTGGCAAGAAAAAAATCTTGAGAACCGCCAAACCATTTCCCGGAAAGACACGAAGGAACCTATAGGGAAAAAGCCCGTTGTTGGGGGTTCGACCATGCCTCTTGTGAATGAAACTTTTATCAAGAAAATCCATCATCTTCCCAAAAAGGTGGTGCTGGTCGTCAGCGGCGGGGGCAGCGGCGCCCTGGCAGCCCTATTGGAAGTGCCAGGGGCGTCGCACACCCTCCTGGAGGGGGTTGTTCCTTATTCCGAGGAAGCCATGGTCCAGTTTTTAGGAGGCCGGCCGGATCAATTCTGCTCTGCATCTACCAGCCGAGCGGCGGCCATGGTCGCCTTCCGACGCGGCCTACGCTACGAGCCTACGCCCGAACACATCGCCGGAGTAGCGGCCACAGCCAGCCTGGTTTCCGATCGACCCAAACATGGCCCTCACCGCGCCCATGTCGCCATCCAAACCCTTTCCACGACCATCAGCTATTCGGTAGAACTTCAGAAAGGTGCGCGCAGTCGGTCGGAAGAGGAACATGTGGTCAGTTGTATGGTTTTGAATGCCGTCGCCGAAGGGGCCGGCGTGGAAGAGCGTATCCCGGTCCCTTTGCTGCCGGAAGAAACGATCCAATCCACCCGAGCCGAAGCCCCCTCCAGTTGGCAGGATGTGCTCCTAGGCCGAAGGCCAGCGCTAATGGTCGGCCAGACGCCCAAAGCGCCGACGGCTTCTTTGCGAGGGATATTTTCCGGGGCGTTTAATCCCCGACATCGAGGCCACGATCGCATGGTCGAGGTAGCCCAGCAGGTCTATGGGCTGCATGTGGAGTACGAAATTTCGCTGGAGAATGTGGATAAACCCCCTTTGGACTACTATGAATTGGCTCGCCGATTAGAGCAATTTGGTCCGGAAGAACCGGTCTGGGTTACCCGAGCGGCGACCTTCCTGGAAAAAGCGGAGCTTTTTCCTGCCGCCACCTTCCTGGTCGGGGCCGACACGCTCCGTCGCATTGCCGATCCGAAGTATTACAGTACGCAGGCCGGCGCCCAAGACGCCTGGCAACGCATTGTCGCTCAAGGATGCCGATTTTTGGTGTTCGGTCGGGATTTAGGCAAGGGATTCATTCGGCTTGGCGATCTGGAGTTGCCCGAATCGCTTCGGGCGATCTGTCGGGAAGTCCCTCCGGAGCAGTTCCGAGAAGACATCTCTTCGACCGCCCTGCGCCGATCTGGACAGTGGGAAACCTCTTCCGGACGGGGAACGCTGCCGCCGGTGGAATAAGATCGGCCTCATGGGACCTGTTTTGGCCTCTGTCGCTTTTACGGCAATGACGCCGTCCTGCCCCTCCTTTCCGGGAAATGACGAAGGGGGCGAGTTCTTTCGGTGGAATGGACGCCTGGAGGTGCGTTTTTCGACCTTTTGGTACGATTGTTAGTCCAACGATCCTGGCCGAGGCGATTTGGGAAGGACTCCCTGACGCCGAAGGCCCAACCAGGGTAAACTAAGCGGCAGTCGGCCTGTGGGCTGGCGCAACGGTGGTCGTTTCCTTCCTGCACCTTTGCCGCCGAAAAGGGACGCCAATGGCTAGTGTGCTTTTCGCCCTGACGCTTTTGGTGAGCGCAGGATTGCTTTTTATGGTTCAGCCGATGTTCGGCAAGATGGTATTGCCGTTTCTGGGCGGCGCGCCGGCGGTGTGGAATACCTGCATGGTGTTTTATCAGGCCGTATTGCTGGCCGGATATGCATACGCCCATTGGGGGCATCGCACCTTGGGCTTGCGGCGTCAAAGCATCGTGCATTTAGTGCTGATGCTTTTGGCCTGGCTGGCGTTGCCGATCGGCGTGGTCGGCTGGACGTTGCCGCCTTCGGAAACTCGGCCGGTCCTTTGGTTGGGGCTTGCCTTGAGCGTGTCGGTGGGGTTGCCGTTTTTTGTACTTTCGGGCGTTTCGCCGATGCTCCAAGCCTGGTTTGCCCAGCGAGGGCGAAATACACAGAATCCCTACTGGCTCTATGCGGCCAGCAATGTCGGCAGTTTGGGGGGGTTATTGGCCTATCCGTTTTTTGTCGAGTCCCGATGGACCTTACACCAGCAGGGCTGGATATGGAGCGGCGGATACGCGCTGTTGACTGCGTTGATCTTCTTCTGTGCGGTGTGGGCGTGGCGAAAGGAAAGGTCCGCCCAGAGCGATTCCCTTGCAGCGAACGAAAAGATCGACCTTAGCCAGGCGTCCAACCAGAAAAACTCATCCCCCGTCGCTCCGAGAGGAAACCCGGAGGTTTTGGGTCCCGGGGCCGATCCGCCCCACAGAACGCCGCCGGACTGGACCGACCGATTTTGGTGGGTGGCGTTGGCCTTTGCGCCCTCGAGTTTGCTTTTGGGCGTAACCACCTATATGACTACGGACTTGGCGGCGGTACCGCTGTTGTGGGTCATTCCGTTGGCGCTATATCTAGGGTCGTTTGTGATCGTCTTTGCCCGCTGGGGATTGCGACCGCATCGGTGGGCGGCGCGGGTCCAGGCATTGGTCGTCGTGATTGCAGCGGCCTCCTATTATTTGATCAGTGTGGGGACGCCGGTGGAGTTGATTTTGGTGTTTGGGTTGCATTTGGGGCTATTCTTTTTGACGGCGCTGGTGTGTCATGGGGAGTTGGCTCTTCAGCGACCGGCGGCGGAACATCTGACGGAATTCTATTTATGGATGGCTCTGGGCGGGGTGTTAGGTGGGGCGTTTAACGCCTTGGCCGCTCCGCAGCTTTTCCCGGAAGTATATGAATATCCGCTCATGATTGCGGCAGCCTGTCTGTTGCGCCCGCCGCCGTCCGAACCCACCCGGCGGGACATGACCTGGGCTTGGGATTTCGGCGTTCCGATGCTGCTGGTGGTTCTTTATGGAACGTTGGCCCAGCAATTGCGAACGCACGATTGGCTTCGGGAGTTCTTTTCCGAAGTGTTGCCGGTCGGCTGGCAACAGCGGATAGGGCCGGCGGCGTTGGCGACGGCGACGTTTCTCGGCCTTGCCGCCATTTCCACGTTATGTCTGTCGCGTCGGCCGGTGCGGTTTGGACTGGGGGTGTTTGGGCTGTTGATCGTCAGTATGCTCTACTGCGGCGAGAAGCAACGCCCCATTTATACGGCGAGGAGTTTCTTCGGCGTATTGCGGGTCTATGAAGTCCGTTATCATCAAGGGACCGCCGACGAATATCCAGTCCACCAGTTGCTCCACGGCACGACGAACCACGGGATGCAAGGCTTCCATCCGGACTATCGGGAAGAAGCATGGACTTATTATCATCGGACTGGTCCGGTGGGGATGATCTTCGAAGCCTTGGAATCGGTCCAGGCCGACTTGCCGAAGGAAGTCGGCGTAGTCGGATTGGGGACCGGCACGATGGCCGCCTACGGCCAGCCTGGCCGACGTATCACCTTCTTCGAGATCGACTCGGCCGTGGTCGCGGTGGCGAAAAATCCGAGACTTTTTACCTATCTGGCCGATTGCCAGGACCGAGGCGGCCTGGTCGATATTGTTCTGGGCGACGCCCGGTTGCAATTGGCCAAGCAACCAAAAGGCCGATTCGACCTCCTGCTGGTGGACGCCTTCAGCTCCGATTCCATCCCGCTGCACCTACTCACGCGCGAGGCGGTGCAGCTTTACATGGATCGGCTCCAACCGGAGGGCCTCTTGGCCGTGCATATCTCCAATCGGCATCTGGACCTTCAGCCTGTGCTAGGCAACCTGGCCCAGGACGCCGGGCTGACGGCCCTCATCTGCGACGACAATGACGAAACGGCCGAAGGTAAATATCGCTCCACCTGGGTGGTGCTCGCTCGGCAATGCCCGGCCCTGAAAGTGCTCCAAGAAAATCCCTGGTGGAATGGGTTGCCGCCGGATCCGGAAAAGCGGCTTTGGACCGACGATTACTCGAACATCCTGGACGTACTGAATTGGTCCTGGGAGGACCTGCGACGATTGCCCCGGATGCTTGGAATCGAAGCCATTCTGCTCCGGGGACGGCAATAGTCCCCCCCTCATCCATCGCTCCGGCGCCCGGCGTCCCTTCGGATCCAGCGGGCTTTGGGTCGCCCCGGTTACGAGAGTAGATCGCTCAGGCGTTGGCGAATCTGTTTTTCGATCATTCCCCGGAATAGCCAGGCCGACGAAGGCAGTTCCGCCTGGACCACCACCTGATTCGGTTCTACCGTCATGGTTCCCTGGATCGTCATCCCCATCGCCTGGAATCGGTAGGCGAGCACGCCCTCGGCCCACTGGAAGTCCCATTCCTGGAGGCGATCTCCGTAGGTCTGTTCTGCATTGGCCAGGGCGATCTGAATGCGCTGGACCGCCTCCTGGGGGTCTAACTGGTGAGGGACTGTTACCGAGATCGAACTCATCCGAGCCTCTTTTCTGGAGAAGTCTTTTAGCGTGCGGGGCAGGGCGGCTAAGCGTTGCGCCCCGTTGCCCACCGACGAATGGGATTTATCCCAAGATTTTCTTTTTCAGTTCCTGGATCAAGCGGACCGCGGCGCCGATTTCGGCTTTTTGTCGTTCGGGTTCTTGGGGGATTTCCCGTTCGATCGTCAGGGCGCCGTCGTAGCCCAGTTCGTACAACGTGCGCAAGAAAGCCTCCGCATTGACATCGCCGGAACCGAAGGGGACTTCCTTGCCCCATTCCTGGCCGGGCCGAGCCGCCCACGTGGCGTCTTTGCAATGGACGCTCCGGACCAAATGGCCCACCTTCTTCAGGGCCGCAATTGGTTCGCCCGTGCCATAGAGAATCATATTGGCCGGGTCAAAATTGATGAACAAATTGTCCCTGCCGACATCCGTAATAAACCGAAGCAGGGCGTCCGGGGTCTCTTGGCCGGTCTCCAGGTGCAACCGCTGGCCGTTCCGCTTGCAGTGATCGCAGATTTCCTGCGCTACACGCACCACGTCCCGATAGAGGCTCTGGGCCGGATCATGGGGCACGAAACCAATGTGAAGCGCCACCGCATCCACGCCCAGCACCTTGGCGAAATCGGAGATTTCCTTCATTTCCTGGGTTCGCTCGGCCCGCGTCTCCGGCGGGACCAAACCGACGGTCCGTTGCACCGTGGGGATGTCGGCGTAACTTTCCCCCTCGAAACCCCCGAAGACCACCGTAATCTGAATGCCCAGTTTCCGAAGCTGGGCCAAAAAACGCTGGGCGTTCTCCGGCGTCCGCGTCTCTCGGTGCGGCGCATGCAGGTGGATGGTCGGCACCCCTAACTCATGCGCCACCTCCAGTTTCACCCCTAAACCGGCGTCAATGCTGGCGAACACACCGATCGGCCACTTTTCCACGGCTTGTCTCCTTTCGGTCCTGCAAGGCGTTGAAGCTCCCAGAGTTCTTTCTACAGAGGCACTCTTCTGGTCAGGGAAGAACGACTACCTTCTCCTTGTCCCCTGTTTTACCTTCTCAGTGGAAAAACTCAAGAGCCCCCAGAAATCACCCCCTGGGAACATCTCCTTCGATGGAAGGGATCGCCGCGCCCGCTAGGGCGAGGGTTGGATAAGCCTCGGAGCCTAGTCCGCAGGGACAGACCGCGAGAGTTGCCGTCCGTACAGAACGGCGTTACGAAGTATTCCTCGGATTAGCTATACCGAGACAAGTCTGGTTTTTGGCCGTCGGGCGTCTCGTCGCTATCCGGGTCGAACCATTCGGGTTTGAATTCGATCCGGCCCGCCAGGGGGTCATTGCCGCCCTTTTCGGCCCGACGGGCGGCCAGGTTGGTGGTCAGAGCGATCACCGCATCGGCCAGGGCCACCTTGGGATGGCAACGAGGCTGATTTTCCGGCGCCGGATTCCGAATGCACCAGGCCCAATGTTCAATTTCTTCCGTATAGCCTCGCACCGCAACCGACGTTGCCAACGTCCCCAGGGCGGCGCCCGTCTTGTCCCACTGATCCGCCTGCTGAACCACGTCCAATTGGGGCGGTTTCCCTTTGCTCGCCAGAAGCCGAATATGGTCTTCCACCCAATGAGTCTTCCACAGCATGGCCTCTTTTTCGGTTTCCAGGGCCAAGGTACCCTGCGTGCCGAAGACTGTCTCCCCGTAGCCGCCAAATCCGTTCCCGTTGATCGACGCATAGGCAAAGGTGATCTTCTTCCGCCGGGCGTGATCGTCGTTGGGGTCGTATCCGGGAGCGGGGAATTCGATCATGCAATACACATGGTCTTCGATGTCCCGGTCGGCAGGGAATAAGGGCCGATTTCCGGCGGCCATCACACACAACGGCAACTGCTTCTTCCCGCCGTGGACGGCGGCAATAAAGATGCTGGCCGCATCCAGTTGATGGCTTCCCAGCTCGGCCATCAGCCCGCCGCCGGTCCGGTCCCAGAGCCGCCATCGGATCAGCTCTTCGATCGGCGGGGCTTCATAGACCACCTTGCCCTCGGCGTCCCGAACGATATGTTCCTGGTATCCCTCCTCGCCCACTTTCGCGATGATCTCCCGATCGGCGACCTGGGCGCGTTTTTGTTGCAGGCGTTGGAGGAACTCCTCCACGCGTTTGCGTTGGGCTTCGGCCTCTTTTGCTCGGTTGGGGGTTTGCTGGAGATGCTCCAGTTCCCGTTGGAGTTTTTGGTACTGTTCTTCCCACTGGGCCAATTCCTCGGCCAATTGATTTTCTTCGGGATATTTTCGCAGGTCTTTAGCGCCCGGCGGCAACGGTTGTTTCCAGCTATCTCGGCCGGGCAGGTTTCCTCGATGCCATTGGGCGCGGATGTAGTGCAGGTCGCCCAACACGCCCTGCCGGATCAACTCCACGGCGTGATCGTACAGGATGTTGTAATGACGCTGATGGCCGACGGCCAGGATCAACTTCGTCTGTTTGGCCATGCGGGCCATCTCTTTGCACTCGGCCACGCTGTGGGCCATGAGCTTTTCCGTCAGCACGTGCAGCCCGGCCTTCATGGCGGCAATGGCGGCCGGTGCGTGCAGATGCAGCGGCAAAGCAATAATCACCGCTTCGATGCCCAATTGTTTGGCGTCGGCCAGCAATTCTTGATACCGTCCATAGACTTTCACGTGTTTGCGGCCTTCCTCTTCGGTTTTCCAGCCGTATTTGGCCAAAAGTCCCGGTCGGGCCGCCCGCGCCGCCGCACTATAGACGTCTCCATGGAACGCCCGATAGACGCTGTACGGCCGAACGTCGGCAATCGCTTTCACTTCGATAAACTCCGGGTTCAAGGCCCCGATCAGCACGCTCCCCTCGTCGCCCGTGCCCAGGATGCCCACCCGCAACGGCTCTTTAATCTTCGGTTCGTAGCCGAAGTAGTATGCCCCTAAACCTCGGCCCGAAGCCAAATTTTGATCCACTTGCTTTTTGAGAAACTCCCGGCGAACGGCCGAATGCGCAATCGCCGCACAAAAGTTCTCTTGACCGATCTTTTTCGCACTATCCGTTAGATTCATAGGACTTTTCCTATGGAATAGATGAAAATTTGTATCAGATGTTGTTTTCCCATGATTACGTTTGATCCCGAATGCTCGGCGGAACGCCTTCGGGCGTCTCGTCCCGATGCATATCGAACCAGGCAGGCTCAAATACGATCCGTCGGCCCTCCCGACCGGCCATATTGGCCGTCAGCGCAATCACCGCGTCCACCAAAGCCACTTCCGGATGACAACGGGGCTGGTTTTCCGGGGCGGGGTTCCGGATGCACCAGGCCCAATGTTCCAGTTCTTCGGCGTAGCCGCGGCTGACATCGCGAGCCGGCCCGCCGCCCTCGGCCCGTTGGGCTGGCCCGCTGGCTTGGGTGTCCAAGGTTGGCCCACCGCCGCCGGCGGCGCCGATCCGGCTCTGGCCGCCTTCCCGAAACAGCATCGACTCCTTTTCCCGTTCCAGGATCAATGTGCCGTCGGTCCCGAAGACGACCTCCCCGTAGCCGCCGAATCCGTTGCCGTTGATCGACGCATACTGAACGGTAATTTTTTTGCGCCCATGCACCGGATCGCCCGGTACATACCCTGGGGCCGGGAACTCGATGATGCAACACATGTGGTCCTCGATGTCCCGATCCGCCGGGAAAAGCGGCCGGGTGGCCGAGGCCACTACATTGAGCGGCAATTGCTTTACTCCCTCGTGGGCCGCCGCAATGAAAATGCCTGCGGCGTCCAGTTGATGGCTGCCCAACTCGGCCATCAGCCCGCCGCTGGTCCGGTCCCAAAGCCGCCATCGGATCAACTCCTCAATGGCCGGCCGATGATAAACTACTTCTCCTTTTGCATTTTTATAGACCTTGTCTTCATAGCCGTATTCCTGGACCTTATTGGCCAGTTCTTTATCGTTGATTTGGGCCTCTTTTTGGGCGACCTTTTTTTGCCATTCGATGATTTCCTGCAATCGACCCGCCCGCTGCGCCTCGGCAAGGCGTTTTTTCCAGGCTTCCCACTCTTCGGTCAGCCGATTCGCTTGGCGATCCTGTTTGGGGTCTTTTACGCCGGGCGGCAGAGGCATGGCCCAACTGTCGGACCCAGGCAGGTTGCCCCGATGCCACTGGGCGCGGATGTAATGCAGATCGCCCAGAACACCGCGGCGAATGAGGTCCACCGCCTCATGGTATAGGATGTTATAGTGCCGCTGATGCCCGACGGCCAAATAGAGCCCCTTCTGCCGGGACGCTCGGCCCATGTCCTTGCACTGGCCAATGGTTCGGGCCATCAGTTTCTCGGTAAATACGTGCAACCCCTTCTCCATCGCCTTCAGAGCTGCGGGTGCGTGCAAATGGAGCGGCAGGGCAATAATCACCGCCTCCAGCCCCAGCTTTTTGGCGTCCTCCAGCAGTTCGTTATAGTCCCGATAGACGGCCACGTGTTTTTCCGCCTCTTGCCGGCTCTTCCATCCGTACTTGGCCAGCAGGCCCGGTCGGGCCGCCAAGGCGTCCGGACTATACCAGTCCCCCTCAAACGCCCGATGGATGTTGTAGGGCCGGAGGTCGGCGATCGCCCTGACCTGGAGAAAATCCGGGTTGATGGCCCCGATCAGCACACTGCCTTCGTCGCCCGTGCCCAATACGCCTACGCGCACCGGCCTGCTGAGCGTGGCCTGATAGCCGAAGTAAAAGGCCCCCAAGCTGCCGCCGCTCACCACGCCGGCCAAGGCGGCCTGTTTGAGAAAATCCCGCCGGTTCTGCCCCACGGCCTCCTCGAACGCCTTTTTACCTGCCTCACGCTGCTTAGGGGTTAGGTCCAACATGGTCGTTTTGCCTTTTCGATTTCTATGAAATGTTCGTTGTCTCTATTTCGGTTCCAACAGCATCGTTTGAGTTTCTTCCGCCCATTGGCTAGGCCATTTCCCGATACCACCAGATGCCGATAAGCCAGGCAGTTATTGCGAGGAAACTTTCTGGCTGGCTTCCGCCTGTCGCCGTTGCCAGGGCTCGACCAACCAGCGACGCAGAAAAACATCCAGCCCTGCCCATCGGCCCGCCCCGGTCGTCATCACCACCAGCAACGCCACCATTTCTACGAAGTTCTTATCGACTACCATCGCATGACCGACGACCTCGGGAAACGGCGGATAGATGGTCGGCCAAGGCGGCTGGGTGGCCAGCACCATCAGCATAAACGCCGCCCCGCCCAACGCCGCCAGCCGGGTGCATAAACCCAACAGCAAACATACCCCAATCGCCGTCAAACTGTAGGTTACCGCTTTGTCCAATAGGTCCGACCAGCTCTGCAACCCAGGCAGCCGCACCGGAAGCCGGTCCGGCCCTACCGCCGCCAATGGAACGACGCCCTTGGCCTGCTGCTCTGCGTCCAGTTTGTTCCACAGGGCTTGGTGGAACTGCTGACCCATTTGGTCCATTTGGTTGGTCCACTGGGCCGACTCCGCACGAAGTTTTTGCTGCTGCTCCCAAACCCTGGCTTCTTCAAACCGGGCCGAACTGGCGCCTGAACGCCAGGCTTCAAAATCCTCCAAACTCCGCAAATACCCGGCAATCTCTTTCTGATTCTCCCGCAGAAACCGGTCCAGCACATCCAAGTGTTGCCGCAGTACTTTCTGGGCCTCGGCCTGTTGCTCCTCGCTCAGATGATAAAAACGGACAAACCGATCCAACGTCTCCTGCCAACTATCTACATAACAGGCCGATACCAACCGCGTTAGCTTCTTGCCCTCCTCCTCGAAGGACCGCTCTTCGATTCGCAGCCGCTCTCGGCCATACAGGTCCGGTACCATGCGGTAAAAGAGCGGGGCCAACGGCCCTTTCGCCTGGGTCAAAAACGGCTTGGCCGAGAACTCGTCCGCATGACGGATCTTCCACACGCCCTCGTACAGAAAATGGCATCCCAGGCTCAATCGCAGTACGACCAGCATCACCACACTGGCCCGTCCGATAGAATATCTCGCAGCGTTCAGGGCTAGGCCCTCCTATCGCAAAAAGACAACCTTCATCCCCTGCCGAGCGGGGAACAACATCCGCCCACCGCCGGCCCGTGCAAAACCATCTTGACGGCGGCCAAGGTAGGATTCATTACAACACGCCGCCGATTCCAAGGGGGGACCTTGGGAAGGATAACAACAGTTATTCTATTTTAATTGCTCTCGGCAACCTCTGCTAGCACCAAAGACCCTTTTTTTCTCCGCCGATCCGCTTGCTGCTCTTGTGGTAGGCTGCCTCCTCCTGTTGCTCACTCCCGGTAGCACCATCGGTTAGATGGTAACGCCGTCTGTCCAAACGGGGGCAATCTGGTCTAACAGATGGGGTTACCACTTGGGGACCAACACAGTAGTTATATTTTGCCAAATCTCACCTTTGGGAAAATATAACTATTGACGAAACTAGGGACATTTCCTACGTTAGAAGTCCTCTTCCAAGGTTTCCCTATAGGCAAGGTCTCTATTGATTTGTCTATTTTACTTATATTATCTAAACTTTTCAAATAGGGCATCTTAACATGAGCCTCCCAGACGCTTCCCAAACTACCCAGCCTATCCAACTTCTGGACCTCGGCCGACAGCATCGCCCCTTGCGCCAGCAGGTGCTGGAAGCCTTGGCCCAAGTCTATGACAGCGGGGCCTTTGTGCTCGGTCCAGAAGTCAAAAAATTAGAGATCACGTTTGCCCAGTATTGCCGGGTGCCTCATGCTATTGGCTGCGCCTCGGGAAGCGACGCCCTGCTTTTGGCCCTGATGGCCTTGGGCGTGGGGCAGGGCGATGAGGTGATCCTGCCCAGTTTTACGTTTTTCTCCACGGCCACGGCAGTAACCCGACTTGGGGCCCGGCCCGTGTTTGCCGACATCGACCCTCAGACTTTTACCATGGATCCCCGGCATGTGGCCCGGCTGATCACGGCCCGGACCAAAGTACTTTTGCCGGTCCATCTATTTGGCCAGTGTGCGGATATGGAGGCCATTGGCCGATTGGCTGCCGAGGCGGGCTTGGCCGTGGTGGAAGACTGCGCCCAGTCGATCGGCGCCCAATGGGACGGCCAGCCGTGCGGCTCGATAGGCGACATAGGCTGTTTCAGTTTCTATCCCACGAAAAACCTCGGCGGCGCTGGCGACGGCGGCATGTTGACCACCCGTCGGGACGACCTGGTCGAGCGACTCCGCCTGCTCCGCGCCCACGGCATGGAGCCCCGCTATTACCATAAGCTGATCGGCATCAATAGCCGACTGGATTCTTTCCAGGCCGCCGTCTTGAACGTAAAATTTCCCTACCTGGAACAGTGGACAACCGCCCGACAAGCCAATGCGGCCCGGTATCAGGAACTTTTCACCCATGCCGGGTTGGACCGGATTTTGGGCCTGCCGCAGACCAACCCACGCTGCCGGCACGTCTGGAACCAGTATGTCATCCGGACGCCGGGCGGAAAGCGGGATGCCCTGCGAGCCTACCTGGCCGAGGCGAAGATCGGTACAGAAATCTACTATCCCCTGGGTCTGCACCAGCAGGAATGCTTCCAGTTTTTAGGCTATCGGCCTGGCGATCTACCGGAAACCGAGCGGGCCGCCCAGGAGGTGTTGGCCCTGCCGATCTTTCCAGAACTTACCCCGGCCGAACAAGAGCGGGTCGTAGGAACCATCGCCGGCTTCTACCGGTCTAGCGCCGCTGCGGCCGCCAGCCCACAGACTTCCGCTTCCATTCCCCCGCCCAAGTTCCTGCAATCCCCCCAGGTAGCCCCCAACCAATCCGTCCCTGTTCGCCGCCAAGCCGACTAAGAGGTTGGTAACATTTCCGCTAGGGGAAAGGCGAACGGTCCGGGCGAAACGGCGCCCAGGATAGCAGGCGCTGCTTCCTTCCGGGCGCAGTTCGGTTTTTGGGTCGCTTTAGCGGGCGTGGCTCAGGCTGTTTTGTTGGCGGAGCGGGGGAGTGTCGAGAGGCGCGCCCGCTTGGACGGCCAGTGCAGTCGGGTTACGCGGTTCGGCCGGTGGTTTGCAGGCGTCGGCCTTTTCGGATCGCTTCGTCGCGTTGCGGGGCGGTCAGCTCGTAGATAGCGTCCCACATGGCCTGCTGGGCTGCGGTGAACTGCCGTTTCCTTCGGCTCATGGCGGTCTGGGCGGTGTTGTAGAGGGCCTGTTTGCCGAACCCCTTCGTCACCACGCCGTCGATGAACCAAGCAAACGAGGGGATGTATTTGGGCAGCGGTTTGCCGGTGGCGGCCAGGATGGCCATCGCTCCGACAAAAGCGCCGGTATTCAACAGGGTGCCGATGGATGTCTTCGTATGGTCGCCGATGAGCGAGCCGACCTTGGTGGAGCCGGTGTCGATGGGCCGACGGCCGTCGAGAATGACAGATACATTCGTATAGTCATTCTTCAGGTCGCTGTTCGTGGTCAGGGCGCCCAGGTTGACCCACTCGCCCACGTAGGCATGGCCGAGGAAACCGTCGTGGTATTTATTGGAATACCCGTGGATGATCGACTCCTCCACCTCGCCGCCGATGCGGCAGACCGGGCCAATCGAATTGCCTTCCCGGCACTTGCAGCCCAGCAGGATGCTTTTTTTACCGATGTAGCAGGGGCCTTCGATGCGGGTGAACGGATGGATTTCGGCCCCTTCGTCGATGTAGATCGGACCGTTGGCTGCATCGAGCACCACCATCGGATGCACCAGCACGCCGGGGGCGATGAATAGGTCGGATCGGCTTCCGCGAATGGCCGAGGGGTCTTCGATCTTGCCTTCGAGGCCCGATCGGCCCAAAGCGGCGAAGTCCTTGGCGATCTGATGGGGGCTTTCGAGCACCAGGTCCCAGATGTAGTTCCAGACCGGCAAGTTGACGTTCGCCCGGGGCAGTCGTTTGGCCGACTCGACCAGGGCGTCGATATCGGCGGCTGCGGACGGGACCAATTGCCCCTGGCCGATCCGGGCCGCCAACAGGGTCCCATCGTCCAGAACGACCGCATGGCCGGGCGGGATCGTATCGACGGCAAAATCTTCTGCTTTCACCCGGGGATGGACCAGGAGCAGTTCATCGCCTGCAAGTTGTCCGGGATCGTTGACGGGCCAAGAGGTCTGTTCCCGATAGGCGTCGGCCATGTAGGGGGGACGAAACAGGCCACACTGCTGGGGCGGAGTTTGGCGACCAGTTTTTCCGCCAAACTGGTAATGCCGCACCGCAACTCCCAAATCGGCCGACTCAGGGCCAAAGGATAGAAACGTATTCGATCCGCACCGGGTAAATCCATCAAGACGAGTCGCATGGTTCAGAGTCTCCGGGAGAGGAAACAGACGAAGAAGTGAAATGGTTCCGTATGATTTCTGGATTCCCGCTGGCGCGGGAATGACATGTTTGGCCGCCTTGGCGCAGAGAAAAAGATCATCCCCGCCTACGGGGGCCGGGAAGACATCATTCCACCTGCTGCTTGCAAGGCAATCACCCGATTTCGGTCTCAAAGGAGACGTTACGTTTTTGGCGCAGTGGGCAGGTTGGCCTGGATCCACTGGTAGTAGTCGAGCATTTTGAGTTTGCTGGCGGCGTCGCGGTCCAGGATGAACATGGCGTCCCGGTGCAACTGCAAGGCGCTGGCGGTGCACATGCTGGTTACGGGGCCTTCGATGGCGGCGGCCACGGCGTCGGCCTTCGACTTCCCATTGGCCAACAGAACGATCTTCCGGGCTTCCAGGATGGTGCCTACGCCCATGGTGATCGCATAGCGGGGCACATCTTCAGGCCGATCGAAGAAGCGGGCATTGTCCTGGATGGTTTGCTGGGCCAGGGTCTTGATCCGGGTACGAGAGCCTAAGGAACTGGTAGGCTCGTTGAAGGCGATATGGCCGTCCGCACCGATGCCGAGTATCTGTAGGTCGATGCCGCCGCACTGGCGGATGCGGTCTTCGTACCACTGGCAGAAGGCTTTGTAGTTGCTGGTGGTGCCGGAGGGGATGTGGACGTTTTGCGGCGGGATATTGATATGTTTAAAAAGGTTCTCGTGCATGAAATAATGATAACTTTGTGGATGGTCCTTCGACAGGCCGACGTATTCATCCAGATTGAAGGTGATGACTTGGGAAAAATCCAGTCCCTCTTCTTTGTGCATTCGGATCAATTCTTTGTAGAGTCCCAGGGGGGTGCTGCCGGTGGCCAGACCCAGCACGGCATTGGGTTTGGTGTTCAGCAGGTTGGCCACCTCTTGGGCGGCCCGTTTACTCATGGCTTCGTAGGATTCGGCAACGACGATTTCCATAGGCTCACCTCTCAAATACAAAGACGGTTGAGAAAAACGATCCCCACGATCCACAAAAAGAAATCTTCTCCTCCGGGGGTTCGGCGGGAGAATCGAGAAAAACGGGTCAAAGAAATTCCCCAGTTTGCGGTTTTTCCGATCGTTTGTCAACTGGCGGGCTGGGAAGAATTTCGGGAAGTGTTTTTTTCCTCCGAGGGTTCGCCCCCATTGCAGACCGATCCGCCCATTGGTAGGGTAGTTGGAAGGAGGGGCCATAACCTCGGCCCGCAAGGGCGAGGGGGGCCGGGGGGGAGTGAATCGGCCGCGCCGTGGAACCTCAAGAGTTAGGGAGGAATTGCTCCATGTACGTCGGATGTCCGAATTGCCGAGGCTGGATGGTGGGCGACGGCATTCCGGTGGGGGCGGCGGTGCTCTGTCCGCATTGTCAGAGGCAATTTGTGATGACCCAGGCCATTTTGGCCGCCGCGGTGCACTCGGAGTCGCCCTCAGCCGGTCCAGGCGTCTCGGCAGGTCCAACGACGGGGGGGGCGTCTGCCGGGCTGGCAACCGGACCTGCGGGGACCGGGACGATGGCAGGTTGGGGAATGCCTCCGGCCGGCGGAATGGCTCAGACGCCCGCCATGGGACCGATGGGGGGCCCAGGCGCAGGAATGCCTCCGGCCGCCATGCCTGGGGGGATGCCGCCTGGTGTGGTCGGTTCGGCCATGCCGGGTTCTCTCCAAGGTCCGCCCGCGCAAGCGATGGGGTATCCGCCCTCAGCCGCTCCGGCGGCTCGGGAGCCAACCCGGCCTCGCGCCCGCCGACCGCTCCTGGGGGTTGAGACGATTGTGATCATGGGGTTTTCCCTGATGGTGGTGGCGATCATTCTGGTGATCGTGATGGGCCACGGAGACCGGCCCGCCTTTCGGAATCTGGGCCAACCGGAGAAGCAAGCATCCTCCGGTACTCCTTCGGGGCCGCAAATGATCGTAAGCTATGAGCCTCGAAAAGGGATCCTCTACATCGAAAACGCCGACCGCGATTGGAAAGACGCGGAACTTCGGATCAACCCCGATCCGGCCGACGACGAAGGGGGCTATCGCTGCCAGCTTGGGCCGATGCCTCGGGGCCGAAAAAAACCGATCCTCTTAAATCAATGCCTGAGCCCTTCCGGCGCCCGGTTTGAAGGCGAGCTGGAGCGGATCGTCGTCATTGCCCAAACGGTGGACGGCACGCTGCGCTATGTCTCGCAGGTGGGACCCTCCAAATAGGCGATGGACGAGCGAGGGTTTTCCGATTACCATGAGCATCTTCTAAAACAAACCGCAAAGGGGACCTTGGGAAAGATTTTTTCAGAAGCAGGGTTTCCCAAAGCGTATGAAGACCGAAAGAACGGAGGCGGAAATTCCCCTGTACGAAACAGGAAATCTCCGCCGCCGTTGGGGGTGTATGTTGGTTTGTCTGGAAGGAAAGCATTGATGAGCCTACCTACCCATCGAGTGGCCTTGGCGTTTATGGCGCATCCGGACGACGCAGAATTTTTATGCGCAGGCACATTGATCCGACTGGCGGACTTAGGCTGGGAGATTCATATTGCCACCTGTGCGCCGGGCGATTGCGGCACGATGACCGAGACGAAATGGTCGATAGCCGGTCGGCGGACCACCGAGGCGCAGCAGGCCGCCGCCCTGATCGGAGGCCAATACCACTGTCTGGACGAGCGGGACGGCCTGATCGTCTATGACAAGCCGACCCTCCAGAAGGCCTACGATCTGTTCCGTCGGGTGGCGCCGTCGCTGGTGTTTACCCATGCGCCGAAGGACTACATGATGGACCATGAGCAGGCCAGTCTGTTGGCCCGGGCGGCCAGTTTCCTGTATCCGGCCCCGAATTGTTCGGAGTTTCCGCGTCGGCCGGAATCGACCGTGCCGTACCTCTATTATTGCGATCCGGTGGAAGCGACCGATCCGTTGGGCCGACCGATCTTGCCGACCACCTGGGTGGATATTACCGCCCAGTTGGATCGCAAGACGCAGATGTTGGCCTGCCACGCCAGTCAGCGGGAGTGGCTTCGGTCCCATCATGGGACCGACGAATACTTGGACATGATGCATCGCCACGCCGCCTACCGAGGCGCCCAGATCGGCGCATCGGCGGCCGAAGCCTTTGTCCAACATCGGGGCCACAGCTATCCCAAAGACGATCTGCTGCACCAACTGTTCGGAAAAGCCGTGGTCCAGGGGCTTCCAGAAGGGTTTCAAGAGCCGTATATTTCGTAATGCCTGTCCTCCGCATTCTCCGTTGGATTATTGGACAGTTCCGTTCACGTTACTCGACCGGTTTCAGCCAAAGGAGATAGACCATGCCTCGTCCGCTGAGCAAAGTAGCGCCGGATTGGTGGGACTACACCACCCTGGACCCGGAGATTCTGTCCGACGCCGCCAAACTGACCGTCAAAGACATCCAGCAGCTTTCGCGTCCCGGCTTTAAGGTGGTTCTTTACGACACGTTGGAAGACTTCTATTTGGCCGAGGCCCTGGAGTATATCAACGCCTGGCGTCAATCGACCGACGACAATCCGGTGGGCATTTGCGGTCCGATCGGGCCGACCGAGCAATTGCCGCTGGTGGCCCGGCTGGTCAATGAACTGGAGTTGGACGTGCGAAGCGCCCATTTTTGGGGCATGGACGAATGGGTCGATGAGAACGGCCAGCCGGTCCCCACGGACCATCCGCTTTCGTTCGCCCGGGCCGATTGGGAGCTTTGCTTTAGCCGGATCAACCCTAAACTCCGAATGCCCAAAAGCCATCTGCATTTTCCCACCGGCGATCTGGAAGCGTATTCGAAGACCTACGACCAGATTCGTTGCGTGGTGATGCAGGGCGGCCAAGGCGAAGTGAAACATTGGGCGTTCAACGATCCGCCCCGGCGGCGCGGCAAATACAAAGACGCTCCGCCGCCGCCGGAAGAATATCGCAAACTGAAAACCCGCGTTACCGACCTGCACCCGATGACGATCATCCAAAACGCCCGCACTTCCGGCGGCGGGCAGGTGGCCCTGGTGCCCACCAAAGCCGCCACCGTCGGACCGTTCGAAACCTGGAAGGCCGAAAAGGTCTCCATCTGGCAGGCCGGCAACCACGACAACCCGTTCGGCCAGAGGCTAACGGCCCTGATGATCTCCAAACGGATTCCCGACGCCAGCGTGCCGATGTCCCTGCTGGCCGACCATCCCAACGTGCAGTTCAACTACTATCGGCACGGCCTGGGCGTGGTGAAGACCGAAATGCACTAAG